>JBDNIG010000174.1:0-6736 GCA_041688415.1 Rhodopirellula sp.
TAAGCAGATACTGGGAAATATTTCGATGGAATCGACAATCATAACCCGACGCGTAAGCGAGGGATTCACGCCGCCATCCCTCGCTTACGCGTCGGGTTATGAAAACATGGCACTCAGTTATGCGGAATGAATTACCCAAACCTGCTTAGCTGCGATGCCAAAGGCTCTGTCCAGCGAGAGCTGGGGAAATTTCTTGCTCGGCTCGCCCCTCGCTTTAGCAGCGGGGCATTCGTTATGATGCCCACATGGCCAGAAATAAATCGCAAAAGAAAAAGAAAAACAAGCAAAAGAAGGCGAAGAAACCGCAGCGGCGGCGCCCGGTGGGGTCACCGGCGGTCACGATGGACCAGAAACTGTCACGCGTGCGCCCGAACGCCTACCCGAATGAGCCGATCGAGGATCGGGCCGTTTTTGAGGCTCATGCGCTGGCGACGCTGCCGGCCGAGAGTGCGGCTCAGGTCAAACTGGTCCAGGAGGCACTTCAACTCGTCGCTGCCAAGAACGACGTCGATGCCGAGAAAGGACTTGCCGAAATCCCCCGACGCAGTTCGATGAGTGATTGGCGGTTATTTGTCCGAGGCCTTACGCAGTGGTATCGCGGTGAAACTGACGCAGCGGCCGCGACATTTTCACGACTCGATCCCGAGCGACGCCCCGGACGCATTGCGGAAACGTTGCTCCATGCCGACGCCCTGAGATCCGAAGACGCCCCGCAATCCGGCGCCCCGCAATCCGGAACACCGCTCGCGGGCGAATCCGAACTGGATCCTGCCGTCGCATCCGGTGCCAAACTCGTTCACCGTATCCGCTACGAGCGACCAGGCCTCGATGCGGCGAGAAAGGAACTGACGCGGCGGGAAAAACTACCGGACGCGGACGGACTCGATGTTCCAGAGGGGTTCCCGGGGCCGCGACAAATGCAGTGGCTGGCGGATTTTTGCGAGTCCAGCATCCGGCACGAACCCGAACTGGTTTACACGCTCATCAACAACCTGGTCCGATTCGTTACCAATACCCCGCTGGCGCCGCTGATTGATGTCGTCGCCGAACAAGCCAATGGTCCTCCGTACGATCCACAGAACCTGTTGCTGCGATCAATCTATTTTCGCAAGTTTCAAGATGCGGATAGCGAGGTCGAGTCGTTTCGTAAAAAGTACATTGCGTCGCTGAAGAACAACAGTAGCGTGACCAAACCGGTTGCCCAGGCACTCGAAGCTGAACTGTTTTTGATGGCCGCGCGCGACGAGCAGGAACCCGACGGTCCGATGGGAATGTTCCCGTTCCAGTTCGGACCGGGCTGCGACGATAAACTCATTAAAAAGTACTTCACGGCCGCCACGAAAGCTTGCCCCGCACATTCCGAAGCTCACCGTGAATATGCCGACTGGCTGCGATCGCAGTCCGACGGTCGCGATGTTACCAAGGCAAAACAGAAGGCACTCGAAAACGATCTCGCTCGCGCCATGGAGCAATGGGCTGCCGGGTGCCCTGAAGAAATCGAGCCGCGATTGTGGCTGGTCGATCATTACCTCGAAAACGAGGAACTCGAGCGGGCCGAACCGCACGTTCGTTTTCTCGCCGACTCCCGCAATGTGGATTTGCGCGTCCAAGCGACGCAGTGGAAATGGCATATCCTCGAAGCGATGCGATTGTGCCGCCGCAAGACTTGGATGGATGGCGCCGAAGAGCAGCTCGATGCTGCGGAAAAGATTTGGCCGCGTTGGCTGTCCAAGGATTGGCTGCCCTACCTCCACGCCGCACTGGCGATCCGTCGCGGCGACACCGCCCGCTACGAAACGCTGCGTCAACAAATTCGAGACTCGTGGAACACCGACCTCGTCGACGACTATCGACTTGCCGATGCCACCATGATGCTCGGTGCGGCGCAGCGGATGCGAGTCCCCGCAGCCGATTTGAAGCCGCTACGACAACCGGTCGAACAAGCGTTAAAAGATGTCGAGGGACTATCGAACACTGCGTTGCTTCGCGCCGGACACTTCTTCGTCGAACTCTTTCGTGCCGGGCTGGTCTACCCCGCCTACCGCATGCACGGCAGCAAGTTTGCCGATGAATTGGCGGCGCGGTTGAGGGGCGGCGAACTGTGGCCTGGGGCGGACACCAAGGATCCCGATTTCTGGCCCGCCATCTTTTGGCTCGCTCATCAGCGAACTTTTTATGACAATAATCAGGTTCGAATACCCCAGATACTGCGGCTTCTCAACGCACCGGAAAAGATTGCTATCATCATCGTGCATGCGGACGTTGACCGGTCTCGGCGATGGCTCACTCGGGCGACGCTCGATGTTCTCGACACACTTGAGAACGCAATCCCCAATGAGACCGACGTCTACCTCAAGTACTGGTACAAACAGGTGCTCACCAAAGCCAAGGAGAAACAGGCGGCCGCTGAGACTTCCTCGTTTGGTGGCGGCATGATGGATCGAATCGCCGCCATGATGGCCGGTCGCGAATCTGATGATGAGGACGAAGATGAAGACGACTACAATCCAGCATGTGACTGCGCTCACTGCACGCAAACTCGCGAACGGTTAGGCATCCCTCATCCGTGGGAGTAAGTGATCTTAAACGATGCGGCGCGGCAACTCGCGCCTCACCACACCGCGCCGGTTTCGTGCCAATGGTACCCCGAAGCATCAGCGAGGGAATAAGTTACGTCAAATCGCTCGCTGACGCGTCGGGTTACTAAAAACCGTTACCTTTGACAAAACTGGCGCTGTCCAGCTCGTCAACGACGCCGCTGCCCCGGATCGAATTCCAATTTCCGTCGAAAATCCTGCACCGCCGCAATACTCGCACTGCCGAAATTTATGTCTGCTAACTCTTCACCAGGTGAAACCGCTGGAAACGCTTCGACCAATCCCTTCGAGGTGCTTGGCCTCAGCATGGATGCCGACGAGGCAACCGTTCGCGCTCGCTACCTCGAACTCGTTCGCCAGTATCCGCCGGATCGCGATCCGGACATGTTCACGCAAGTCCGACAGGCCTACGAGGCCGCTTCCGATCCCATCGTCATGGCCCGCCGGCTAATCGACGCCGTACAGGCGGATCCAAAACCATGGGCCGAGTTGCTCGACGAACAATCCCAGCGGCCACCGCGACTGCCACATGAGCTATTGTTGAGCCTTGGCAATCGATCGCGACTCGCCAAAGCAAAATCCGGTGACGACTCCGCGGCAGCATCCGACTCGACCACCACCACGACACCCGACTCATGAATGCTCCCCAACCCGACGTGCCCCACGATCACACGTCCGATCACGTCCCGCCGGCATTTGGCTTGCTCGACATTGTCGAAGCATTCACGGCGATGCGGCACGAGTATCGCAACCAAACCAAGGAGACCCGCGCCGTCGCCGAGGGGCTTGGCACCACTGCTGCCAAGTTGGACGAGTTCGCCGCCCAGATCGTGACTACGATGGCGGCGATTCAAAAGGAATCCTCCCCCGATGGCCCTCGCGCGAGTCAATCATCGGTGGACGAGAATGCGATCTCTGCTTTCGCCGCTCGCTTGGCCGAGATCGACCACGCCGTCAGCCGCTCGATCGACACGGCACGCCGTTCACTCTCAAGCAGCCCGGCTGCCAACGAGCCCCGTGTCCCAGTGTCCGCCACCGAGCGGCTCAGCTCACTCGGCCCCGTCGCTCGATTCGTTTGCCGCCGTTTTGCAGCTCAGCTCGATCGGGAGTGGCAACAAGCTGCCGCTGCGAACACGGATCAACAGCAAACGACCATCGCGAATGTCATCTCCGGGCTCGCGATGACGACCGACCACGTGCGGCGACAACTCGAGAAACAAGGTATCGAGCGAATCGATGTTGTCGGCCAATCCTTCGATGGCGAATTGATGCGTGCGGTGGAAGTCGTCGATTCCGACACCGTTCCGCCCGGCCACGTCGTTGAACAGCTCTCACCTGCCTACCGTTTCGATGATCGCATCATCCTGTACGCTGACGTGCGGATCGCCCAGAGCTAGCGATTCGCTTCTCGCGTTTAGCTGTTAGCTCCTGAACCCTTTCCTTCTTTCTTTCTTTCTTTCACTCATTCTTATGACTTCATCCACCATCGTTGGCATTGATCTGGGGACCACCAACAGTGTCGTGGCCGCCATTATTAACGGACGCGTCACAGTATTGACGGAAAACGGCGAGTCGATTCTGCCGTCGGTTGTCGGAGTCGATCCGTCCGGCAAACTGATCACGGGCGTGGTCGCGCGGAACCAACAGGTCGCTTTTCCCGAGCGGACGATTACGTCAGTCAAACGCCACATGGGTTCGATGCAGTCGCTCAGCATGGGCGAGGAAAGCTACACGCCGCCTGAAATCAGCGCGATGATTCTCCGCCGACTGCAGTCGCGGGCGTCAGCCGCTCTCGGTCACGAAGTCACGCGGGCGGTCATCACCGTGCCTGCGTTCTTTGATGAAAACCAGCGTCAAGCCACTCGTGAAGCGGGCCGGCTCGCCGGATTGACCGTGGAACGAATCATCAATGAACCCACCGCCGCCACGCTCGTCTACCATGCCGGCAGCGACGAGCGCATGCACTTGGTCGTCTACGACTTTGGCGGCGGCACATTCGACGTTTCCGTCGTGAGGATGGAATCGGGTGTCATCGAGGTTCTCAGTAGCAACGGCGATACGAAACTCGGCGGCGACGACCTCGACTCCGTCATCATGCGGCACGTGGCTGATTCATTCTACGACGAACACGAGATTGACCTCCGCTCGATCGCCTCCGCCCGCTGGCGGTTGCTGCAAGCCTGCGAAGCTGCCAAACGGCAACTCTCGATGGAAGAACACGCCACGATCGCCGAGGAATTCATTGCAGAAAAGAACGGGCACCCACTCAACCTTGAATTCACGATCACGCGTGCCGAATATGAAGAATGGATCCAAGACTTTGTCGATCGTACGATCACCTGCGTTGACGAGGCGATCAGCGAATCGGGATTGAATATGAGGCAGATCGACGAACTCGTGCTCGTCGGTGGGACCACGCGAACACCGCTGATCGAACAGCGATTGCGATCTGAGTTTAACCTCGAACCCAGCCGCGCGGTCGATCCCGATCTCGCTGTGGCGATGGGCGCGGCCACCCAAGCTGCGATGATTCAGGGCGAAACAGTCGGCCCGATCTTGGTCGACGTGACTTCCCACACCCTCGGTATCGAAACCCTCGATGGCGACGGTTTCCTTTCGAGGGAGACAAGTTTCTCACCCATTATCCATCGCGGTTCGCCATTGCCCGCCAGCTACGAGGAAGCCTACTCGGCCGTCCATGAATCCCAGGAGTCGGCCCGCATCCACGTTCTGCAGGGCGAGAACAAGGAGATTGATCGCAATACTTCCATCGGCGAATTTGACTTGCCGCTGGTCAATCCCTCCGGCAATCGTGCGAAGGTCCTTGTCCGCTTTAGCCTCTCCCTCGATGGCACCCTCAAGGTGACTGCGCGGCAGTTTGGCAATGACCAACCCAGCGAATTGATCATTAACAACGCCCTCTCGCAATTCCAAGAGGACGAGCGTGAGAACGCATCGGATCGCCTTGCGGAGATGTTCCTCGGAAGTGATGAAATCAAATCCAGCTCGCAACATCCGGATCACCATGAGTCCGGTTCAACCGACACCACCATCGATGCCGTCGGGACTGCGGTCCCGGCGAGCGAGACAGACGTGGATGAGAATGATGGGCTCACTTCGCACCGCGCCACGCTCCGCCGGGCCACCTCGGCGTTGAGGAAGGTTCAAGGCGAGGATGCGAGCGAAATTGCCGAGCTTGCCGAGCGACTTGAAGCCGCGATTGACGCCCATGATGTCGACACGGCGACTGAAATCTGCAATGAACTCGATGACGTGCTCTTCTACGTCGGGCAATAATCGCATGTCCAACGCCGAATTAAAATCGTCAGCGTCATCCCGTTCCATTCCAGCAAGTGGCGATTTCCGTTGCCCAGCCTGTCGAGCCCGACAGCCGGTGCAAGATGCCTGCCGCCGCTGCCAAGCCGACCTTACCATGCTCGCGAAAATTCATCGCCGCATCGACTATCTGATCAACAATCCGACCTCCGGTAACGACGCCGAACTCGCGGTGCTGATTGCATCTGATCGCGGAACGCCCGAATGAGAAGGTCGTGCAATTTTTAAGTGCCGGTGAGTTCACGAGTCACTTCACCCTCCCGGCGAAGCTGGGAGGGTCGGAAAGCGAGCCTTTAGCGAGCTTTCCGGGGAGGGCCTACCGAGTGAGGCGGGTTGGTAGTCGCTTGCCCGCCGACCCTCCCCAAACTTCGTTTCAGGAGGGTGAAGACTGTAAAACCCTCGAAATAGGATACATAAAAGTGGCACGATCTACGAAGCTGGGAGGTTCGAAAAACGAGCGTACTGCGAGTCTTCCAGGGAGGGCCGACCGCGCAGGGTGAACGCATCTAATTCTCCGTGTTTGGCGCGTTTTTCGGACTTTTGCACCCTGAATCTCTTGCACTGTCGACGGCGCAAATCAGGAGTCGGTGGCCCGCGAAGCAAATTTTCGATAAAAGAGCAGCTCGAAATTTAGGTTTGGAACGCGCGAATGGAGTCGCTGTAATGGGAACGCCCGAGAATTTTGCCCTCGATAACGAGCGCCACTGGGAACAGTACTGTGGCAATAAAGACGAAAAGAAAAAAGTACTCTCTGGCCAGCAATTCCCGGTGACTGAAGTTTTCATGGTCTCATTCACCAGATA
>JBDNIG010000175.1:0-4172 GCA_041688415.1 Rhodopirellula sp.
GATGCCACTCACGCTGCGTCGTCGCGATTTCTTCACGCAACCAATGATGCGAGTGATCCGAAGGCAACGACCACGTCCCCAGTCGCTGCAGCCGCATCCAGAGATAGCCGATCTGTTTGAAGGCCGGCAAATGCTCGCGGATGGAAACGTAAAACGTGTGCCGCAGTTTGGCTTGGCACGGTGAGAGCAAGTGCGCGAGCATGTCGAGCGTGACGATGACTTTGCAACCGGTTTGATCGATGAGTTTGTCAATCTCCTCGGCTGCCATCAACGGACTCAGGGCCACCGCCACGGCACCCGCCCGCCAAATCGCGTTGGCGGCGACGATGAACTCCGGCACGTTCGGCAGTAGCAAACCAACCCGGTCGCCCGGCTGGACATCGTACGCCTGGAACATCGCGGCGCAGCGAACGATGTCAAAGTTGAGCTCCTCGTACGTCCAACTCCGTTCCCCATAGATGACGGCAACGTGATGCGGGATGACCTCGGCTGCGTGACGCACCAACCCATACGCCGGCAGGCCTCGGTAATGCTCGACCGCCATCGCCTGTTCCGACGGGGTCGCCGCCACATCGACATCGTCCAACGCGTCTTTGATTTCGATACGTGGTCTCGGCTGAGAACTCGCGAGACCGTTCGGTACGGGAAGAACATCACCCATCACTCGCTTCCTATTCAGAGAGTTGGATCGCTCCGAAAAAAGGATGACTCCCATCACATCGACGCGTTTTGCCATTCTGACGGCGGTCGCTCTCGAGAGGCGGATCCCTGTTCGGATATGGGTCGTCCGTGACGTTTCGCGGCAAACGGGGCACGATTTACGAGCTGGTCCGTTCCGCTCCTGTGGCGGTGCCCAGCGAGGCGAACCCGGAGATGATCGAACCGTGAAGGTTCCACTTGCTGAACATCTCACTATACGCACAAAACACGCCAAAGGGAAGCTAATTCCCTTAGAAAACTACCAAGGAGAGAAAACGCAACCGCACGAATCCTCCGTTACTTCATCGGAACCTGGCCCTGCGGTTCCAAAATGTCTCGGAATCTGGCCTCGTTAGCCACATTTTGGCGTCCGCGTCGTCGCGCAAGTAGGTGTCCCAGAATGCCGTGCTCAGCCCCAAAATGACGCGGTGATGTCGGAATGGAGGGATCTCCCCTAACATAGCCGATTTCAGGCTCGGTCGATGCGAGCCGCTACCGAGTTGACGAGGGAAACAGATGACCATTCGCTGGGGGCTGATCGGGGTCGGCGACATTGCCAACAAACGCGTAGCGGCGGCGATTCAAGCGGACCCGAACTCCGAACTGGTGGCGGTTTGCCGCCGCAGCGAGATGCCTTTGCAACGGTTCGCCGACCAGTTTTCAGTTCCGGGGCGTTTTACAAACTCCGATGATTTGCTCGCCTTGAACGAACTGGACGCCGTCTACATCGCCACGCCAGTCGACTGTCACTTGCCGCAGACCATCGCTGCGGCCGAAGCGGGAAAACATGTGCTCGTCGAGAAACCGATGGCGTTGGATCCCGATCAATGCGCGCAAATGATCGCTGCCTGTGATCATGGCAACGTTCGCCTCGGTGTCGCGTACTATCGTCGGTTCTATCCCGTGGTGCAGCGGATTCAGGAATTGATTGCCTCGGGTCAGTTGGGTCGCATCCTGTCGATTGCCTGCGTCACCGGGAACCCAAACCGATTTCCCGCCGATGACTGGCGCGTGATCCGCTCGCGCGGCGGTGGTGGACCGCTGATGGATATCGGTAGCCACCGCCTCGATGTGTTTCTGCAGATCATGGGCGACGTCAATTCGGTCCAAGCGAGCATGCTGGATTCACCGGATTTCGAAGCCGAGCAAGTCGCGACGGTGTTGGTCGGATTCAATTGCGGGGCTCACGGCGTGCTGCAGTGTTACTTCGGTACCGTCGATGCTCCGGATCGACTGGAGGTCATCGGCACCGATGGCCGCATCACGGTGGAAGACCTCAATCAAGGCGACCTGATGCTGTCTACGGCCACCGGACAGACGCAAGAATCGCACCCGCCGGCGAGTAACTTCCACGGTCCCTTGATCGAAGATTTTTCATCAGCCCTACTGCAACACGGAGATCCAGCGATCACGGGTCAGATCGGCATCAAAACAAATGTGATCATGCAGATGGCGTACGAGAACGCGGGTCGATAGTATTCATTCCCAATTACGCCGCCCCGATGGGAGTACTGCACTTTCCTCTCCACCCGCTTTGAGGTCGTGCGGCTTCGCCGTGGGACGATGAAGTAACTCGTTGATTCATCAGCACTTAAAAGCCGCACGACCTCTTCGTCGGGAGCGGCACAGAACCCGATCGCCATCGGAACAAAATGCGAAACGGGAATGTGGAATCAACCCCAAAGATTGAACAGCCCAGGCTAACTGCGTCGGCGGAAGGTTTTCAGATAGGATTTTTAGTAAGATCCACTACCAGCGTTCACGCGATTCATGACGTAGCTTGGCATCGAAATTTGGGCCGGTTTCGCCCATTCAGGAAGGGAGACCGAAGGCTCGGCAATTCCCATCACGATTGCAGACGGATCGCGCGCGGGTCGACCGACGATCAAACACCGTGTCAGTGAGATCACGTCGCGCAGTTGGTTTCGATTGATCGCGAGCTGACTGCGCCATTGCTCGAACCGTTGTCCAAACCCGCGTAACATTCCTGTTTGCGCCTCATCGCTACAGCAATCCACTCGCAGCACAACATTGTCGCCGAGCGAAACTTTGCCGCGCAGATCTCGCCAACTGCCGGCGAGATCACAGAAGAACGCGGGTTGCAGGACAACGCTCTCGGGTAACACTAACGTCAGTGTTTTTTGTTCGGTCCGGTTCGTCGCGACGGCATGGCACAGGAACGTGGTCAGCGTGTCGTCGCTCGGAATCGGATCGGCGGAGTGAGAAATCGGCATCTTGATTATTGTTTTGACGTGCGCATCTTGGCGAGCATTGCGTGAAAGTCGATCGCGATGGACGGTTCCGCCTGCGCGTCCGTACGAACCTCGTTGACCACGACGGCATCATCGACGTTGACGTCGTCTTCGATCACGAGCATGTCGCGATCGTCGTGGACGAGTTCCTCTTCGTCGGCATCCTCGACCCAGAGAACGGGAGCGGCGGCGGCCCGTAGGTTCTGAACTTCGCGATGAATCGCCGATTCAAGTTCCACCGACGCTCGATCAGCACCTCCTTGATCATCAGGTTCTTTAGCAAGATGCAGTTTCGGGCCTTGGGTGAGATCGCTCACATGTTCCTCGTCATCGAACTCACCGAACAACTCGTTGCACGACGGAGTCCCCTTATCGTCCGTGGCGTCGGGCGCCGCGTTCTCGATCGGCTGCGGATTCTGCTCGGCGGCTTCGGAATCGCGACAAGCCGTAGCACCGTCATAGTCGAAATCGCTCGCTGGCTGGCAGTCGAAGGTGACGGTTCCGTATCGCGACGTGTCGTCGGTACAGCATCCGACTTCGGTTTGCAGGGTGAACTCGGGATCCCCGATCTCGGGGTTCTCAACGGGTTGCTCGGCACCACATGAATCACAACCGTCGCAGTCGCAGTCGCAAACCGAGCACTTCCGGGTGCCATCCTCGGCTGTGCCTTCCTCGGCTGTCACTTCCGGCAACTCGGTGGTTCCGACGAACGGATCACCGTCGTCATGCAGTGGACCAAATTCCACGTTCGACACGGGCCGGTTTAGTTCCGGTTCGTCGACGAGCGGTCCTGGGAGTTGCTGCAGCACCGACCATGCGCCGTCGACGATCTTGGTGGTGATGCAAGATTGCTGTTTCGCCGCTGCGAAAGAAATGGCGGCCGTCATGAGCTGGTTGACCAAGCGAGGCACACCGCTGCAGGCGTGATGGATGGCAAGAATCGCGGATTCGTCAACTTCCATTTTGGCGACGTCGCTGCAATTCTCCATGACTCGGCGGATGTAACCGATCGTTTCGTCACTCGAGAGCGGATGCAGATAGCACCGCGTGGCGACGCGTTGGACGAGTGCATCGAGCGACGGCAGCGCGAGAGTTTCGTCGAGCTGTGGCCCGCCGAGCAACACGGCACTGACCCGGGGCCGGCCGCCGGTCATCACGTTGGTAAGAATTCGGATCGTTTCAAGCACCTCCGGGCTCAACGTTTGCGCCCCGTCGACGAGC
>JBDNIG010000176.1:0-6371 GCA_041688415.1 Rhodopirellula sp.
CGACTGCGCCTTCGACGACCGGATTGGAAAAGAACGATTCGTCGCGAATCGCGCGCGTGATCCGCATGACCTCCTGGTCAACGATCCGGCCCGCACCAATGTTTTGGTGCCCGACTTCGCTGTTGCCCATCACGCCACCGGGCAGCCCCACGTCTTCGCCGGACGTTGCGATCAATACCGACGGATACTCCGCGGTCAGTTTCTCGTCGACGGGACGCTTGGCCAAATAGATCGCGTTGCTGTCATTCCATTTCGGATCAGGGTTTTGGCCCCATCCATCACGAACGATTAAAACAACGGGGCGGCGGCGTAATTGGGTCACGGCGGTCAGTGGGGGCGAGAGGTTGGATTTAGAAATGAATTGAATTTAGCGTACTTATCATAACCCGACGCGTCAGCGAGGGATCACATCAGTTTCCTCGCTGACGCGTCGGGTTATCAAATCGACGGCCCGCTATCGCACCGTCGCGGGCATGGCGACAATTTGAAATGCCCGATTTCGGAACATGAACTCGATGATGTTGCCTTCGTGCGGTTGCAGCCAATTGATGCGATTGGTCGCCAGCGGTCCGATGTTCAAGCGGTCGATCTCGACGCAGCCGCTGGCATCGGTGATGAGCGATTCATCCGCCGTGATGATGGTTCCCACCAAAGTGGGTCCGATATTCCGCAGCATTTGGTTTTGTGGACATTCGACCACGCTGACGAACGGGAACATGTACTCTTTCGTCGCGACCGACCGTTCGTAAGAATCCGCATGCACGACCATCGGACGCAGGTAGGCGCAGTGTTCACGTTCGATCAGTTTCTCACCGTACTCGGCCGTCATGTCCGTCACGCCGGATTCGGCGAGATCCTGTTGGACCATCGACCAGGTTCCCGAGGCCATGGCGGGCACGGTGAACGCGGCGAGCTGCGCATCGGAGTTCGCCGGCGGCAGGACATCGACTGGGCCGATTTTTTCCGCAATCGCGACGGCAATTTCTCGGGTGTGGCGGCTCGCCCAGATCCCCGAGCAATTGATGCAGCTACGCCCCGAATTGCTCAGCACGCTTTCGACCATCACGTCGAGATACATCTCCCAGTCGTCGACGATATCATCGCCGAGCAAGATCTTGGAGAATCCAGGTCCGTGAGCTTGCACGCGTGGGTTGCCAGCATGCTGGGCGAGCGTTTGCGCACTGCCAAAGATCATGCTGCGTGGCGTCTTGGCCATGATCGCGCCACCGGCGTCGTGTCCGCCCGGATACAACCCGAACGCGGCTGCGGGAACGCCCGCCTCCATGAACGCGGACACCATTCGGTAGGGCGTCCAAGGCTCCTGTGACCCCGGCTTGAGCGCCAGTCCGATCTGCAGTGGAATTGCGGGCAGCCACAACGTATGAACGCCCGGCGAATTGTTTGGTAGCACCGCACCCAACACCGGAGTCTGGGCTTGGTAGCTGACCGTGACCCCACGACCTTCATCGCCGTAACCCTTGGAGAAAATCGACAAGTCCAAACCACGCGTCAAGCACTGCAGGATCTCATCCATCCGGCTGAGCACGAAACTGTTCTTGGCCATGTTCGAACGGCACATGTGCTCCGGCAACCCCGTGCTGGCAGATTGCTGGTGCACAAAGTCATCGACGCTCTGCATCGAATCGCCCACTCGCAGCGACTGGTTCTCGAACAGCTCGGCCGCCTTTTTGCTCATCGCAATCAGTTCATCCGTCGGTACTTCGAGCAGCGCTTCGCGGGCGAGGTGGGCCTTGCGCAAATCTTTTGCAACGATTCCGCCACCCACCGTGCCGACTCGCGCAATCGGTTCGCCAGTATCAAAGTGGACGACGTCGTTGAACTCCAGCGATTCGTATTGCTTGCCCCAGCGAAGTGGATTCAGAGTAATCATAAGAAGAAGGGTTCAGAAGGAAAAACGGTTCAGGCAGGGCAAGGGCTCAGAAGGAAGGGTTTAGGGTTCATTAAGAGCAGTTCAACGCACTTTTTTCATGAACCCTTCGTTTTCCTGAACCCTTTCTAATAAACTCCCACGGTCGTGGCGCTGGCGAGTTCGTGGAAGGGACGCACGCCGCTGACACCGTCCCAGGGGTAACTCGCGATCGGGCGTTCGCGTTCACCTTCGTCGCGTTCCATGAATCCAGGCACAAAGAATTCATCGGTGAGCGTGTAGAGTTTGACGCGTCCCGTTTCGCCATAGCCGACGACTTGGTCGTAGTCGTCGAAGGTGACCACTTCGGTGGCGGCGCGGGGTTGGGGGGCATAGTAGGCGATCTTGTAACCGTCTTCGGCGGTGATCGGTTTGCTGCACGCCAATCCCATCAGCGTATTGCCATAAGTTGGCGTCATGTAGATGCCGCTTTCCTCGGGCAATCCACCCAGCATTTCTTCGACGCAAAAACGCGTCCACTGCGACGTGAACTCGGTGCCCCCGGAGAAGACCCCGGTGATTCCGACTTCGGCCAAACTCGTGCCTTTTTCCTCGAGTGCTTCGCTGAGCGATTCGAGCAACTTCGGCGTGGCGAACATGCACTTCACGTCGTGTCCGGCCGTCAAGATTGTGATCGCTTGATCGATACAGTGCTTCTTGTATTCCTCGAGATGCTCCATCCATCCTTTCTTGATCAGCTTCACGACCCAGCGTGGATCCAAATCAATGCAAAAACAGATTCCGCCGCGGTGCTGGGCCAGGTGCTCAACGGCGACCCGGAGGCGACGCGGGCCGCTCGGGCCGAGCATCAACCAATTGGCACCCTTGGGAAAATATTTCTCTGGCAACGTCTCGCTGAATACCTCGTAGTCCTTCCAGTGATCCTCGATTACCATGCGGCTTTTCGGGATACCCGTCGTGCCGCCGGTCTCAAAGACGTACACCGGTTTGCCGACGTGTCCTTTGGGAACCCAACGACGGATCGGTCCACCACGCAGCCATTCGTCTTCGAAGTGCGGGAATTTTCTGAGGTCGGCAAACGAGCCGATGTCTTTGAGCGGATCGAAATTCAGCTCGGACTTCTTTTCCAGCCAAAACGGGCAGCCCGTGTCCTCGCTGAAATGCCAATGAACGGTCTTGAGCGTCTGCTCATTGAGGCGGTCCAGCGACGCCGCGACCGACGACTGAAGTTCAGCTTCGGAAACTTCCCCAACAGCACTCATATTTTCCTCAGGCAAAGTAGGTGTCGATCGCTTGCGATTGAATGGTTCGCGGAACGGTACCATTGTGAACGCAAGGCACCGTTCCCACAACCACAACAAAAAACCTCGGAAGCGGGCTTCCGAGGTTTTGCAATGTGTTTCTGTATCCAACCAAAGATCTGGTTACCGAACGGGGCTGACCGGCTCGGGGGGCACAATAATCGGGTCGTCGTTGGAGTCGGCAAGACCAGCGAGTCCCGCCAATCCAGCGAGCCCGAGGAAACCGCCGCCGAAGCCACCGCCTCCTCCTCCGCCACCACCACCGCCACTGAAACCACCACCGAAGCTGCCGCCGCCAAAGCCATTGGCGTACGGGTCCCCTTCGTGGATCGGATTGCCAAACTCGTCAACAGCTTCGCATGAGGTGCAGTCAGCAACGCAGTCCTCGCACTCTTCGACGAGCAGAGGTTCTTCATGGATTTCTGTCTCGCAGCACTCCATGGCTTGCGGCAAGGGCGCGACCTGCATCGCGAACTCCCGGCAGCAGAATGGATTGCCTTGGTTTGAAGTCAGCGTCGCTTGGTCCTGTGTGACTGCATTTCCATCATTCTTAGTTGCCGCAAATCGATTCACAATCGACTCGTCAATCAATTCAAACCCAGCCATCCCCAAGCCTGCTTGGCCCAGCGCCAAAATTGAATATTCGCCGGGGGGCACATCAGCAAACGCGAACGTGCCGTCGTGCATCGATACCACGCGATCAAGAACTTCGCCCTCACGAACCAGAAAAACATTCAGCAATCCGGCGTCTCCGAGCGTCGTGCCATGCGCTCCGGCAACATGCAAGCGGCCTTCGAGGTCACCTTCGCTTTGGCTGACGCGGAACAAACGCTCGCCCGCCACGCGGTCAGAAATACCCGCCAAATCCGCATCATCGATCGTGTATGAGTTGTCGTCGCGAAAAGGTGGCAGGTAACGCAGGATCGAGGTCTTCACCACCGTGTAATCAATGGCTGCGGCGGCAAGTTCCACTTGCTGGGGCAGTTTGTCGGCAGCGGTCATGTCGCCATCAACGACATGCATCGCGCAGCACGCAAACACACCTTGAGCGCGAGCGGTCATCGCATAGACTCCCGGCTTGATCCCCGCGATCACGAATTGTCCCTGATCATCCGTCGCTCCGCGAAACTTTTCGCCGTCTTGATTCGTCATCACGATGACAGCATTTGCAATCGCTTCGGCAGAACCGCCAGCAGACGGCAAGATCACCTGCCCGCTCAGTTCGCCCGGAGTCGCCGGATTGACCCACTGCGATACAGTAAGGTGATTGGCAACAGCAAGGGTGCCCGACTGAGCCGCTGCGGGGACGGCAGCCAGCATGCAGGCTGCTACGCACATCGTGATCGAGGCGACGAAACGTATCATGGTGAGTCTCACTACTGAAAGAAGTTGTCAAACCTATCCGCAAGAGAGGCTGATACCTCTCCATCAAACGTCGAATCACTGGCAGAATAGGCAAACTATACAGGGCTATCGTAAGTCAACGAATTCCCAGTATCAACACGCTTCTAGAGAAGAATGTGGAAAAAAGCGACCTCAACCCGTTTTCGGCCCCCGCGAGCCTACCGCTGAAGAGGGGTGCGTTTTCGAATCATGCGGTGCTATTGCGTCGCAGCTTTCTGTTTCGTGTGATCGACATCCAGGAGCCGTTTGTGGGGCAGCTGACCTACAGCGGTTGGCGTTTTCGCCAAATCGTCGAGATTGATGGCCGGTCGTGCTGGTTTCGCATCAGTTGGCTGAAAATTCACTCCAAGTTCGAATTGACGCTTCCCGATTCGATCGCGATCGACCCGATGTGGGGCGATCCGGGGAATCGCAGCATGTCCGTTGAAATTGGATTTTCTCGCGGACTGACCATCCGCCGCTTCCGAATCTGGTTGGCGGGGCGGATTCTGTATGATGAGATCAACTAAACGTCCAGGTTCCGAACATCCAATGCGTGGGTTTCGATAAATTCACGGCGTGGCTCGACCTTATCACCCATTAACAAACGGAACATTTCGTCGGCCGCGCCGGCGTCGGACAGGTTCACGCGGATCAGCGTGCGGTTGGCGGGATCGAGGGTGGTTTCGCGAAGCTCTTCGGCGTTCATTTCCCCGAGTCCCTTAAACCGGGTGACGGCGAGGCCTTTTTCACCGGCCGCTCGAATTTCCGGCAACAACGCCCGCAGATCTTCCATCGGGCGGCGAATGTCTTCACCCCGGATCAATTCAAATCGCGGTGCCGTCGAACCGGTGCGGTCTGCGGGGATGAGATCATCGAGCCCAAAGCCGAGCGGCTGAAGTTCTTTCAAGCCGCTGTTGATCGTGCGGACTTCATGCAGTTCCGTCAGGTGAGCGACGACTCGCTCTTCCGGTTCGGTTTCGTCCGCGGCGGGCGACGTGCCCGCATCCGACGTGGCCGCGGCGGGCGACGTGCCCGCATCCGACGTGGCCGCGGCGGGCGACGTGCCCGCATCCGGCGCCGTATCGCTTGTGCCGGCGTTGTCTGCGCCCTCGTCATCCTCTTGGAGATCCTCTTCAATATCCAGGTTGGCACCACGCTCGGTCAAGAACTGTTCAACTTCCTCGAGGGTGTGGAACCAGTGCTCTTCGCCCTGGAACGTGACCAATAGCGTGGGCAGTTTGCCAGCAACGGGATCCAATCGCATCGCGTGCACCCGCAGGCTGACACCCCGCCGCTCGAGCGCCAGGACAGCGTCCTCCATGCTCGCTAGTGCCTCGGCCAGACCACGCATTTTGCCCGCCTCGACCCTGCGCCCATCTTCGGCTTCGAACACGGTGTCGTTGAGGCCGCGATTGAGCAGTTGGCGCTTCATCTCCTCTTCGCTCTGCACGTAATAGCGAGATTTGCCGTGAGAAACGCGAAACAGTGGTGGCTGGGCGACGTAAACGTGGCCAGAGGCGACTAATTGGTACATCTGGCGATAGAAGAAACACAACAGCAGCGTGCGGATGTGACTGCCGTCGACGTCCGCGTCAGTCATGATGATGACTTTGTTATAGCGACGTCGTGTTAGGTCTTGATCGACACCGATACCCGTGCCGATCGCCTGGATCATCGACTGGACTTCCTCGTTGGCGAGCACCTTGTCTTCACGACTCTTGTATGCGTTGATGATTTTACCACGCAGCGGCAGAATCGCTTGGAATTCACGCATTCGCCCGCCCTCAGCGGATCCG
>JBDNIG010000177.1:0-4053 GCA_041688415.1 Rhodopirellula sp.
ACCCCCGACCCCTCTCCCCCGAAGCGGTGGAGAGGGGAGACTGGGTGGTGTTTTTATCGCTCGGAACAAAAATGCAAGTATGAAACTTTCTGTCAACCTCAAAGATTTAGCGGTCCAGGGACAGCCCCTGAACCTCTCGGCCGACTCAACCCTCTTACTCTCTTGATTCGCAATCTGTTCTTCCTGGCCGTCGTTCTCTTTCACGGCTTCCGCCGACTTGCCCCGCCGTATTGATGAACGACCAACGCGAACAAACCGAAGCGAACCTTCACCTGCACGTCGATCGACTTGCGGGTCTGATCGGTCCACGCACGTTGAAAAAGCCGAAGACGATCAAAGCGACGATCGGTTACATCGAAGGCCAATGGTCCGAAATGGGCTGTTCCAATAATCGCGAGTGCTATGACGCGTTGGGCGACGAAGCGACGAACCTGATCGTTGAGCAACCTGGGAAAAAACGTCCCGACGAAATCGTGTTGCTCGGTGCCCATTACGATACCGTTTCAACGACACCGGGAGCCGATGACAACGCCTCGGCGGTGGCCGTCATGTTGGAAGTCAGCCGTTTGCTTCGCGAGCACACCGGTGGGCGCACGGCCCGCTACGTCGCCTTCGCTTGCGAAGAACCGCCGTACTTCCATCTTGACTCAATGGGCAGCCAGCACCACGCCCGACAGTCTCGCCAACGTGGCGACAACATCGTCGGCATATTGTGTTTGGAAATGGTGGGTTACTACAGTCTGCTTAAAGGCTCGAAAGGCATCCCGCCGGGGATCCCGAAATGGCTGCATCGCTTCTTTCCCCAGCGAGGCAATTTTCTCGCTGCGGTAGGCAACATGCCGTCGTGGAAACTGTGCTGGCAATTTCGCCGTGGATTCAAACGGGGAACGCGGCGGATGCCGTTGTTCTCCATCTGCTTACCGGAAAAGATCAACGAGATCCGGCTCAGCGACAACAGTTCGTTCTGGGACCAAGGCTATCCTGCTCTGATGCTCACCGACACCAGCTTTCTTAGAAACCCGAACTACCACCAAGCGACCGACACACCCGACACGCTGGACTATCCCCGCATGACTGAAGTCACCCTCGGCGTCGCCTCGGCCATGCGGCGACTGTTGGGGTAGAAATCGGATTGCCGCTTCGCGCCGCAACCCGAACTACCGCCGAGCTCAATCACGAACCCGTGGTTGACCGAGTCCTCAGCCAAGCATCGCGGGTCACAAGCCGGGTGTGATTTTCGCTCTGCTATGCTTCTGAAGCTGCAGGCCAGTCTGCAGCCGTCACTGCCGCACAATTGTTCAACTGGCTAATTCCCCTCTCTGACTTTGCCGCTGATGCCTTTTGCTTTTGACAACAGCTACTCCGGTTTGCCGGATGCTTTCTTTACGCTGACCGAACCCATTCCGGTCAGGGCACCGGTGATGATCCGGCTGAACGATCCTTTGGCGATTGAACTGGGGATCGACGTCGCCCGGCTTCATTCTCCCGAAGGTCTCGCCATCCTGGCGGGGAACCAACTCGCGGTAGGTGCCCAGCCGCTGGCGATGGCTTATTCAGGGCACCAATTCGGTGGTTTTTCGCCGCAACTCGGCGACGGTCGCGCGATTCTGCTCGGTGAGGTCGTCAGTCCGGACGGGGTTCGCCACGACATCCAACTCAAGGGCTCGGGGCCAACGCCGTTCTCGCGCCGCGGCGACGGACGCTCGGCACTCGGCCCCGTCCTGCGCGAATACATTGTCTCCGAAGCCTTCTCGGCCCTGGGCGTGCCGACAACCCGTGCGCTCGCCGCCGTCGCGACCGGTGAGCAGGTGCGGCGCGAAGGAATGATGCCCGGGGCAATTCTCACGCGCGTGGCAAAGTCACACATCCGGATCGGTACCTTTGAGTGGTTCGCCGCCCGCCAGGACCACGCGAACGTGAAGGTGCTCGCCGATTATGTCATCCAACGCCACTATCCGGACGTGCGCCAGGACGAGAACCCGTACCTTGCTCTGCTCGACCAAGTAATTCAGCGGCAAGCCAAACTGATCGCCCACTGGATGCAGCTCGGATTCATTCATGGCGTGATGAACACGGACAACATGAATGTCTCTGGCGAGACGATCGACTTCGGTCCCTGCGCTTTCATGGACGTCTACGATCCGATGAAAACATTCAGCTCGATTGATCACCAGGGGCGTTACGCTTTCATGAATCAGGCCCCGATCGGCCACTGGAACCTATGCCGCTTCGCCGAAACCTTGCTGCCGCTTCTGGACGCTGATACGAAACAAGCGGTGGACAAAGCCGAGCGTGCTCTGGACGCGTTCGCTGCAATCCACCAAACCGAATTGCAACGGCGTTTGACTGCCAAGATTGGGATTGAAGCTGGTGACACGCGCGACGGGCAGATGGTGGAAACATTGCTGGCGGCAATGTCAGCGGGCGGTGCCGACTTCACGCTGGTCTTCCGCCATCTTTCGGATGCTCTTGAGAGCGGCAACGATCATGACGTCATTGCTCTTTTCGACCAACCCGGAGCGATCATCCAGTGGCTTGGCGAGTGGCGGGTGCGGCTGGGCGATTGCGACCACGGCCAAGCGATTGGACTGATGCGGCGGACCAACCCCGTCTTCATACCGCGCAACCATCGCATCGAGGAAGCGATCGCCGCCGGCAACGAGGGCGACTTCGCGCCCTTTCATCGCCTCACTGAATTGCTGCAGCAGCCGTTCACCGCACAGCCGGAATTCGCCGAGTATGAGGCTGCGCCGCTGCCGGATGAAGTTGTGCATGCAACCTTCTGTGGAACCTGACTCGCCACCCCCTCGTCCCAGGCTCCCGCCTGGGAACCCAATGTCTTGGAGGCTCCCGCCTCCCTCGATTCAAAGTATCAGGCGGGAGCCTGCGGTGCAGTGCATTCCGATCAACAATCGTGTGCAGAGGGGCATTCCTGCGATTTCGTTGCATTCAGTTCGATGAATTCCTTCCATTGTTCAGGCACATCTTCCTCGTAAAAAATCGCTTCGGTCGGGCATTCGGCGACGCAGGCACCGCAGTCGATGCACTCGTCGGGGTCGATGTAGACCATGGAGTCGTCTTCGTCCCCGTAAAAGCACTCGACCGGGCAAACCGGTAAGCACGCTTTGTCTTTGCATCCAATGCAGGGCTGAGTAACCACCATCGCCATTTTCGTGTCTCCTGTTGTGGGATAGGCTTGCCTCTGGCCTGTCGTGACTCTGATCACAGGCAGGGTGCCTATGCCACCAAGGAAGTGAGAAAACGATTTTGGAACCGGACATCAGCCAGCAAAGAAATTCAAAAACCCCAGAATCGATCACTAATCGACCGGACGGTTGGTTGATGCACCAATGGAAATTGGGCGACGAGCGAGCCGCCGAAGTCCTGTTCGACAGGTACGCGATACGCCTGGTGGCCTTGGTCGCCAGCCGCCTGAGCCGTCGCTACCAAGGCTCGATTGATCCGAGTGAAGTCGTTCAGTCGGCGATGGGCAGCTTTTTCGATGCCGCGAGGCACAGTCGTATTCACGTCAGTGGAAGCGTGTCGCTCTGGCGATTGCTGGCGACATTTGCCCGCCGAAAGATGTCTCGGTCGATCGAGCGTCAGTCGGCGGTCAAACGCGGTGGCGAGCAGACCCAAGTGTCACTAGAAGCGATTCAATCTCAGGTTTCCAAACAAGTCGCCCCCAACGCCGAAGAGGAGACGGTTGAGTTCATTGCGACATTGAAGGCAGAACTGCCCGACGATCTGTTTGTGATTGTCGAGGGTCTTCTGCTGGGGCTGACGCAACGAGAGCTAGCCGATTCGCTTGGGATCGACGAACGAACCGTGCGTCGCCGCCTGTCGCGGGTGCGGGAATTACTTTCCGTAGTGGACGAGGGCACGAATCCTCACCCACCAAGCGTTCCTGAAGGGGTGTGACCGGCAACCCGCCGACAAGCTGGGTGGTCTGGGGCGATGAGTCAAACTCGGCGGTGGTGGCGGACTGCGGCAAACACGGGGAAACACAAAATCAACATATCAAGGAATTTTGCAGATTACATTGGTTGAGGA
>JBDNIG010000025.1:0-4556 GCA_041688415.1 Rhodopirellula sp.
GTTTACCAATCCGCAGCGGTGCGTCGGTGGCAAACGGATCGGTTTCGTCGGCAATCGGTTCGGAAGCAGTGGACATCACGCAGCCTGGGGAGCGAGGTTTTGCTTTATCCTAACGCTCGAAGCGGCGCCTGGGGAGTCGTCAGGACAGTGTCAGTGCTCGCAATCGAAGGATATCAGCAACACCGAACCGGACAACCCCAGTGGGAGCCATCCAGTACGAACCGCGCGTAAGGCAGAGAATCCTATTGCACAAACAGGTGGCGTCAAACATCGAGGTTCCTGGTACCTACGGCGCCAGAATTTCATTTCCTTTTTGCTGCCGCTCGTCGGTGTTTTTGAAGATCGACGGCAGGTTACTGGGGATCGATCCGGCGGCATCGGAAGGTTCCGGTGCGAAGTCCTGACCCCGTACGGCGGAACCGAGCGGCGTGGTGAGCGAATCGTCGATCGTTCGCAGGTACGCCTGCAGCTTCCAAGCCGGGATGACGGTGACGCCGAGTTCTTTCGCCTGGGTTTTCAGTTTTGACAATGCGACCACATCGGCCGCGTCGGCTTCGTCCGCGGCGTCGGAGGTCTCACCGAGAACGAGGAATCGCACGCTGCTGTCGAGTTTCCCTTCGCTGCTGCCATCGGGGTTCATAATCGCAGCGACTTCCGCTCCTGCTGCACGGACCATTGATGCGACGGAGTCGGTATCGGGCTTTTGGTCGTCATCGAGATCGATATTCCATGCCAAGGCAATCTTGACGCGGCGTCCAGGCGCCCAGAACGGCGAGTAGATTTGATCGCTGGCGATGATCGGATAGCGAATTTCCGGACGCGCGACCACTCGCGCTTCGGCCCGATGCTTACCGAGAAGCTTCGTGACCTGGATCGTCGCTTTCACCTTGGCATCTTTCAGCCGCGTTTCGCCCGCGTCGATCACGCCGAACGTCACGCCAGGTCGCAGGTCGTCGGCGGAGCCCAGGTTGATATTGACGACATTGCCGTCCCGGACCACATACGAGATCTGTCCCTGGGTGCTCTCGAAATTATCGCTGCGCAGTTTTTGCAGTTCGATTAACTGGGTGTTGATGGTCGAAAGCAGCGTGTTTTCGCGTTTCTCGAAGGTTGCCATGTTGGTTTTCAGCCTTCTCCGTTCCTCATTGAGTTCCTTCGAAGTTCGCAGCAGCGTATCACGATTCTCGGCGCCGGCGAGATTCATTTTTTCCCGGTCCTCGGCAAATTTTGATTGTTCCTCTTCGAGTTTCTGGTTGGCTTTGTCTTTATCCGTTTCGGCTTGCGTCTGAGCCTTTCGCGCGATCGTCACTTCCGCATCGGCTTGCTCGCGAATCGTGGTCGCTTCCTCTCGGGCCTCACTGTACTGGACGTTCCGCGATCGGATGGCATTGACGAGGAACTCGGGGAGGGCGGGATAGTTTTGGTTCTGCTTGTCGACCTCCTCGCCGAAGTACGACATGTTGCGAACAAATTGTTGTTCGATCGTATCCATATCCGGATCGCTACCGGTGCTCGTGGACAGTTGATCGACCTGGGCTTCGGTCAAGTTGCCGACGCCGAGCATGAATTTCATCATCGTTGACTGGCTTTGCATGTTTCGCAGATCACCCTGGGCGGTGGAGAGCTGGTCTTTCGCCTGATCGGCGGTCTGCGATGACGTGCTGCCCCATTGGTAGAGGAAGACGTTCAAAGCGAAAGAAAGAACTAGGAAGATCAGGCAAGCGATCAAGCTGCCACGGATGACGGAATCGTCGCGTGCGGCCATGATGAGGATCGTGGATTAAGAGGAGGTAGAGGCGATGACACGCCAATTGTATTCGCAGAAAGCAGCGATCACACGCGCTGAACTGCATTTTCGTTACGAATTACCACGGATAGGGGTTCGGATCGTCGCGGTTACCGCAGGTGGGCCGATAAAGCAGGGGCGACACCGCCCGCTCAATCCTGGAGCTGGCGGCGAATATTGCGCACGCGGTCCTGGATCAGCAGCGGCAACTTGCTGCGGAGCAGGTTGCGGCCGTGAAACCAATCCGGCGGCTCGTGGAGAACAAATCGAATCTGCACGATCGAGGCGGTCGCGTCGCCGGGCAGGGGGGCGATGGCAACGTATCCCCCCAATCCCTCGTACGGATGCGGCGGTCCGAGCACGCGCCGCCCGACTTCGGTCCTTTCGATCGCCCGCCACTGATTGGCGATCGAATCGGCCTGCGGCGACGCCGAGCCAAAACGTGAATCGACCAGCCACGTCAGAATAACCGGGGCCGACGGATCATCGGAGGACCATACCGAACGGCGGGCGCGAGCCACGCCACGCAAGACAATTTTTCCCAATAGCGGTAATTGCAAATATCCCAGCGTCTCCGAATTCTTATCGAGGGTGACGTCATGCTGCGATAATTCGGTCGCGCTGAGTGATCGACTCGTGGTCGTTTCAAACTCATCCGCCGTGTCATCTTCGACGAAAGTGATCGTCTCACTTTCAGGATCGGTATCGGCGTCGGACTTGAAATCATCCAACACTTTCGATTGGCGAATCTCAGCAATCGACTGATGAACCACAAAGGTCGCATTGATGAAGTGACCGATCCGTTGGCCCGCCTCGTTGGAGATCGCATCGGTGCGTACCGCCAGCGGAGCGACGACCGAATCCCTGGTAAAGCGACGGACGCCCTGCGGACCCGCAATTTTCTCCAGCGATTTTCTGGCACTCGCCGGGTCAATGGACTCGCCGGTGATCGAGACGAACGTCGGTGTCGGAAGTATGTAGGAAACGTCGCTGGTCAATGCGATCCCCGTGGTCGTCATTTGCTCCAGTAGGTTGACTTGGGAGAATTGCTCGTCGGTATCAGCGGATGACTCAGCGGCTTGGGACGTCGAACCGGATTCGCGCGCGACGAACTCCGGTGCAGCGGATTGGCCCATTGCCGGGGGGGCGAGGTCGCCCGCGCCCACGCACAGAGCCGCAATGACTGTGGAGACACCGAGCGTCAGCGGCACGCGTCGTCGGCGCTGCGGAGCGCCGGACCGTGGAGAGAGTGAGAGAAGAAAGGGAGCTGGATGATTCATCGAGGCAATTATTACGGGAAGGAGTTTTCATTGAGGATATTCAGTGACGCACATGATGCGCGAGTCGTCAAGGAAATCCAGGCTGGAATGTGAACGAACGCAAGGAAGTGGGCGGTGGAATCGTCGTAGACGCGAGATCTAGTAGAAACGCTACAGACCACCACCTCATGAGTCACAACCGAGCAAATTGGAAAACTTTCTACTGACAGTATTGCTTTCGTGACCGATACCTACTTGTGCATCGGTAAGCTTCGCTTGGTTTACCGAATCGGCAAATCGCACCGAGTCGAACTTGGACCTCCCAGCGGTCAATCGCCACATCGGTGCCGATGAACAAATTTCCTATCAAAAGAATCCATGGAGACCTTACGATGCGTCGTATTCTAGTACCTGCTGTTTTGGCCGTTGCTCTGCTCGCCGGAAATGCTTCCAACGCGAGTGCCTTTGGCCACGTGAAATCGCTGTTCGGCGGTGGTAACTCCGGTTGTGACACCGCTTGCGAGCCCGTTTGTGGCTGTGAGCCCGTGTGCGAGCCCGTCTGCGGCTGCGAAATCGTTGTCGAGCCAGCTTGCTGCACCCCAAAGACGGGCTTGCTTCACAAACTGTTCCATCATCACAAGAGTTCCTGCGACACCGGTTGCTGCGAAGTTGCTGCTCCCGTCTGCTACGAGCCTGTTTGTGAGCCCGCCTGTGGTTTCGAGCCTACCTGCTGCGATTCGAAGCCCTGCCGTCCTTTCGGTGGCTTCTTCGCTCGCATGTTCGAAAAGAAGCACTGTTGCGACAGCGCTTGTGAGCCCACTTGCGGTTGCGAAACAACATTCGCTTGCGAGCCCACCTGCGGTATCGAAGCACCTTGCGGCTGCCACTAAGTTGAGTCGCCGTCGCGGGTGATTCCCGCACGCGGACCCCACCCGGACCGGTGAGGTGCGCAAGTGAGTAAACATCATTGAATTTCAGGCGTGGTCCTGAAACTCGTTCAGCAAACCCCGTGATCGGAATCGAATTCCATTCGCGGGGTTTTTTCGTGTCAAGCTGTCACGAAACGGTGCCGAACTTTCCGTTGGGTAGACAATTGTGGTGGGCAAACTAACTTGTTAAATTGGGTAGTCCTGACCGCTCGATGGTTGATTGTTGACCACGCGAGCCCCGCATTTCTTTCTAGATGGAACAACTTCCTATGAGCAATCGAAATAATCGTCGTCGTTTTCTGAGTCAATCGGCGGTTGTGACCGCCGGAGTTGGCTACTGGGCCGGTACCTCTTTGGCCGCTGATGAGAAACCCGCCTCGGCGCTCAACGCCCTGTCGGCGGGCTGCGTCGGCGTGGGCGGCAAGGGCGGCAGCGATACCAGCCACATCGCCGGTCAGGGTGTCCGGATCGCAGCACTGTGCGACGTCGATCGCGATACGCTCTCGAAAAAGGGACGCGAATTCCCAGACGCCGAGCACTTTGATGACTACCGCGAAATGCTGGACAAAATCGGCGACAAAA
>JBDNIG010000178.1:0-9730 GCA_041688415.1 Rhodopirellula sp.
GGCCAAGTCGCATAAAAAGACACGCCGCAAACGACTCGCTGAACTCGGCATTGACCCCGATCGAATCAAGTCTCTCGAAGTTTCACGCCCAGATGATTAGAATTTCAGTTGTCGTAGTTGGCGCTGTCCAGCTAGAAACGCGGCCGCCCGCCGCTTGCTTTGCCGAAAGTGTCCCATCAACAGTCCAGTGAAAGCCGCCAGACGCGGTCCGCACTGGCCCGTTGGAACTCCGTCGGGCAGTGTGGCCGAAGTACTGATGCCACAGCAGGGGCAGTTGCCACGATGCAGGCGGTGTTCGAAGACGAGCGGTACGATGGGTGGCATTTCCCAGACTTGGTGTCGCCGTGGTGGCTCGGTATCAGCGAGGAGTTCACCACCGCAACGGCGGCACGCATCGGGATGATGTTCAAAGATCTCCGTGCACTGCTCTGGCGGCACCAAGTCTCGTGATTGCTTTTTGTGCCCCTTCTGGCCACCGCGTTTGCGTTTCGACTTTGTTTTCTTTTTGCCGGGTTTGTCTTTATCGTTGTGCGGGTGAACCGTGCTCGACGGCACCGACGAGTTGTTTGGTGTCGCTTTGGGCGTCTTCGTAGAGAGCTTCTTAACCTGCTCCTCCAGTTCCGCGATTTTGGCCTCAAAATGAGCGAAGGCCGCCAGCACAAACTCTTTGACGGCAGGCGTCATCTCCGCCACGATTTCGGGCGTGATAGTGGTCTTCGGCGATGTGCTCGGTGCAGCCATGCACACATTGGGGCCGAAATCGATACCCCATGTCTAGATCAGTTTTTCAATTTCTTTCGGCTCATCCGACGGAAGCTTACACCGGAGGTTTTCAAGGTATGGCTCAAGTGTCCAATCATGATTTGTGCTTGAGTTTCGCTATCGGTACAGCGTTCGGGCCGCGAGAAATGCCAGTCAAGCTCTGCAGAGGTGCTGGCTTGGCACTCGATGTTCTAGCCGCCCGCGATTGCCTGCATGACAGGTGCGACAACGGTGCCGACGGTCTGCGGCGGATTCCAGTAAATCGAGAACGCTTTGCTAACAAAATCATTGAACACTTGAGCCATACCTTGAAAACCTCCGTGCACCACGGAACAATAGGCCAACGATGGCACCGAGATTAAAGGATTCTGGTTTGGTGGTAGATGGCTACGAGCGAGCAATCGACGGAATTGACGCACAAGTTCGACTCGGAATTGAGACAGAATACGCTAACGAATGGAATGCATCGGGACTCATTAGACGCTGGTTCTTTCTGCGACGAATCAAACGTGAAATTTCGGAACGCGTCGCTGAACAAGCCAATAACATCTCACAGGACTCTCTGTTCTAACCGTTGATGATGGGCCGCCTGCGATGATATGATAGGGATGCCGTTCTCCAATGGGTCCGTCAACTCCGCTGCATTGCAACGAAATATGCGATGCACCGGAGTAATCAAAAACTGCTTTCCTGATGGTGGCGTTCCCGTTCGTCTCCGTTGAACACCGACGTTCAGGTAAAAGTGATCGCACCGGACCTCAATCCACAATGTCCAACGTCTGTATCCGACGCCCGTCATTTCCAACACCTAAAATTGCTTGCATCCCGTTTAGCGATTCAGTATCTTACGGAAATCGCCAACCGTGTTTGCTGTGTCGCGACACAAGTGAGCCAGGCTGCACCGACGAACACGAGGATAGATCGCAATTCGTTACCCGACTGAAAAACGTTTTTGTACGAGCCACGGCAATGCCTGACAATCATCACGCGATGCTGCAGCGGTATTTGAATGGTCGCATGGTTTCATTTCATCTCGATCGATTACTCTCTGCCTTTGAACCGTTCCATTCTGGAATTGTCGATCCCAGCGGAACGGTACCGCTCCGATTCCCTGGATACGCTGTTTCCTACGAATTGCGACTTGGCTCATCGGCTGTCGCGTCCGGTGTCACGTTCACACTCAATCTTCGACTTCCGATTGAAGCACCTGGATTCTGGTTTTGCGTACATTGCCTGATGCGTGACGACTACGTTGCCCTTCTCGCACAATCTGCCCATGGTATATTTTACGCTCACCCAGAAACTCCGAGTCACGCCCCAAATTTCGGTTCGCATGGCGACACGACATTCGCGGACGTGATGACGCGAATCGAACACGCTGCTGAATTGGTTGCGATGTTCGCGGACTCCGAGAATGGCGGGTAACAATCGCGTGCATCCGAGCATCCGAGTATGCGAGTCCGGCGGCCTTGAAGTTGGGGATTTTTCTCGCGTACCGGGTGACGTGTGACATTCTGTGGGCATTCCGCCCGTCCGTCTTCGAGCCGTGAATGTGAATGATCGATAATCTAGATGCGATCCTCGATGATTCCGAAAAACATGGTACGTTCCATGACGCCACCTTAGTACGGCTTCAGCGTCGCAATGATCACGCTATATTTGACTTCACTCTTTGTGTCGGCAATCCCAATGCAGCTTCACTGACCGAACGAGAACTACGTCGACCGGGAGTGTTAACGATTCACGGCATCCGCAGTTGGCAAGTCGACCCACCTGATGTCTCGCAATCAGACATGGGCAGTTGGTTGACGTCGGATGGCCCGCTGACCGCAGTAGACTCCGATGCAGCGAGGCGATTCATGACCGCTCAAACTCCCGAGCTGGTTACGCTCTACATGTACTTTAACGATTCCAACGCGTTTTTATTCTTGGCCTGCGAAAGGCTCGAATTTGGTTGGTGTTGATTCCGCAGCCGACACACTTTAACTTTCTAAACTCAGCAAAATGTAAAACGGGAGTGCGGCTCGCTATAGGAAGAACGCCAAATACGTCCGCCCGCACTGCCAGCCCACTGAACCGAACTCTGGACCGGAGCGGCCGTTCCGGTGGGAATCAAGTGGAGAGTTGATTGGCGGCCATCGGGTCAGCTCAGACGTTGAACTTAATCGAATTGCTTCGGTGCAGAGCATGGCATCTATGGCACAGGTGACTGGCCACATCCCTGCGGGCAGAGGGTTGGCATCCATACCAGCCACGAACGGGAATTATGAGCTTCGCTCGCTGTTTCATTTTATTTGTTGCTACCGGTAGCAACCTGCCGACTTCGTTGGCGTAGCCCCGGCCTGCTGCCGATCCACATTGTGAGTTCGCCGTTTAGCATCAATTCGCCGTACGTTCCGGAGTGGTATCACGATTCACACGAGGCCAATGAACGATCGCAAAGGGACCGCTTGATGGGTGAGGGATATAGCGATTGGTACAACGGGAACATCAAACCCTTGATCGAAGTCGCAAGGGGGATTCGGCGGGACACTCCTGGACCGGTTGCCTGCGACGAACCCCTGCTGTCGCTCTTTGACGACGATCCCAGCGATCTCACTGCTGCGATTTGCAATTACGAGTTCGTCTCGTTCTAATGCTAATGTTGTCCCCAGCAGTTTGGCATCCAACGCGTACAGCCGCGTGGCGACAAAGTTCAACGCACAAGCTATCCGCAAGTCAGGCGATCAGCCCAACTAGCAAAGTTGGGATTTTTTAACGCCTGACCAGCGGATGGATCGCAATTCGTTACCCGACTTAAAAACCTTCGCCCTAAGTGCAATGCCTGACCGTCTGAATCCTTACGCACCACCGCCCCAGGACACGTCCACTGTCTCTGGGCCAATGAGTCACAATGGCCGTGCGGTAGTCGCGACTTGCATACGCAAAAGTTGGTTTGGACGCGAGATTCAGTTGTCTGGCGGCATTGACGCCATTGTTCGATACAATGCTGCTGGAGGTGGTGAAAAGGTCTTCGTGAACGACGTGCTGGCCGCTAAAAGCTCGGCCATGTATCTAACGGTTGTGGTCGCTCCGAGCATTGATTTCGAGATTAATGCGGGCGACACCTCTGTGCCTGCGACGGTCGACGTTTACGCGGCATGGCTGCAGTTTTTCCGTGTCATACGATTTTCACTTACCGTGGGCGGCCACGTGGTTTACACCGATCCATAATGCGGACAACCATTGCGGTGAACCGAATTAATGTGCTCTCCGCTACGGCGGTTGGCGTCGCCATTTTACTGCCTCCGCTGCGATCACAGAACGCGGTTGCCACCAACGTCATCCGACTGAAATGACGACGTACTCGAGCACATGCCGATCTTGAACACCGACCACAATCCGTATCTGCCGACTGTTCACACGGAGCAGAAGTGTGAACTGGACGAAGGCCCTTCAACCTGGATACGCAATTTCACCTGTTTGGCAACCCTTGCTCTCTCCTACACCGTCATCTCCCTTGCGTTCGCAACGACGGGCCATTCACTTCCGCCTCGTATCGTATATCCGCTGTTTGGGATATCATTTATCGCCTCAACGTGGGCAAATTTTCACGCTGGGGGGCGAATTGGATTGCGTCAGAGCGGCCTGCCCGTCATGCTAACTCTTGTTTTCGGATGGGCCGTCACCTACATCTGCATGTCACTTCTGGGTGCTGGCTTGGTCTACGCCGTAGTTGATCCATCACGAATGCTGCACTGATCCAACGCCCGTCGAAAAGCAAATCGGTGCAACGGAGAATGCTGCTTTTGCGGCAATTCGACCTTTCTCGGATCATCAAATTTTATCGTAATTCCAACGTTTTTAATTTGGTCCGCATTTTTGGTGACCGTCGGCGTTACCTCGATTGAAATTCGTCCACTTCCGACATGATTGCGAGGCAACGTTGACTCGATTAAAATACACGCTGGAGGACCATCATGGACATCTATACGGACTCTATTCGCGATTTGTCACCGATCGACAAACTTTTGCTTGTCGAACGAATTTGGAGCGATTTGACCAGACCCGAGACTGATTTGCCGATTTCCGCTGACGTTTTGTCTGAAGCTCGCCGCCGCCGAGATGCGATGCTAGCTGACCCCAGTCTCGGCAAGACTCACGAGGAGGTTTGGCGGCGGATCGAAGCTTGGCGAAATGACTAGAAAACCTCGGTATCACCCGGGTTTCGACTTCGATGTTCTCGAAGGTGCCGAGTGGTACGCTCGGAGTAGCCGATCGCTTGCTCTTGACTTCACCCACAAGGTTGAGCAAGCCGTATTTGACGTGCTGGATGATCCGGAACGACGGACTAATTTCGAGTACGGACTACGGCACTGGCCGGTGGTCAGATTTCCTCATCTCATTTTCTACGACTTCACAGATTCGGAAGTACTGCTCATCGGAGTCTTTCATCCGTCACAGAAGCCTGATCAGTGGATTGCAAGAAGCGAATAACCAATCAGGATTTGACTTCGCGTAAACGCGACGGTTGAGTCACCCTCTCTTGCGGTTTTCTGGGTTCGTCGCGGTCTCGATTGAGACCGCCTAGCCGAAGCATTTTGAAAAGGGACTTTGTTCGGGAAGCCCCGTCGAATTGTCTTGCCGCTTGGACTTTGTTTCGACAACACGTCTCCAACCCCGTGAGCATCGTGGCAATGACCTTCGCTTGCCCGATCTCATCGGCTCGGTAGCCTTGGGTGGTCACGTTCGTCAGCTCGACGGTGTCGAAGTCAATCAATTGCAACTTCGTGACGCCGATCGAGGCGAGTTGCAGTGCGACTTGACGACCGATTGCGCCTACACCGATTACCGTGACACTGGTATCCAGAATGCGATCTCGCGGAACGAGACTCGCTTGACGGTCGAGACGATCTTGGTTGGTATTCAAGATGCCACCCATTCACTTTCCGACCAGCCGGTATCGTCCCGCCACTCAAAGGGATCACTGGCCATTGTTCTCGGACGCCGGGTAAAAGGGTCATGAACCGTGACGGCGGCTTCGTATTCGGATTCTCATAACTCTTGGTCGGATTCCGGGAACTCGATGTCGTAGTCGATTTCGACGGCAAGCCGTTTGTTGCACCCCGACCCGACGTTCATCCGCAGGCGAGCGTAAGTGGCTCAGCGTCGAAGGAATCCGCAGCCTGAGTCTTCTGCTCAGAAGTCAAGGTTTTGCGAACGCCCAGCCAATTGAAGCTCAGCCGGACGGCACTCCAGGCGGGGAGACCGTCCGGCCTTATTTAAATCCAGATTTTCGAAACGTCACTTAGTCTTAGGACCGTCGGGACAATTAGTGACGGCCTAAGCGTAGTGGATCTTGCTAAAGATCCGGTGCAGGAGGGATCTTTAGCAAGATCCACTACGACAATTATTGTTCCGACGGTCCCTAGTGGACTCCACCGTCTGGCGACGGTAGCTACTTTGATTCGACGCGTTTTATTGTCTCGCTGTCGCTTGCATACCCACATGACTGCTGCCGGGGCTCGTTGGGAGGGCCGTCTACCTGGTGAAGGAGATGCCGGTCGGGTCAGTAACAGCGAAATCAGCGTAGAGTGACGCCGTATCCATTGCCCTGGTGGGCACGACTGCGAAAGTTGCCATGCGACCGGGCAGTAGTGTGCCGTAGAACTGGTCTCGCTGCATCGCTACTGCTCCGCACTGGGTACCCATTTGCAGCACGTTCGCTGGTGCCACGTCTTGGCGGTAATTGAGCAGGAATTGCACTTCCCGCCAGAGCTGCACGTCTGGGTTACTCGCCTTGGAATCGGTGCCGAGCGCGACGTTGACACCGGCGGCGAGCAGGTCGGCCACCGGGTGCGGTGCGTGACCGAAGTAGGCATGGGTGCGAGGGCAGTAGACAACACTGAGCGACGGGTGGCTGGCGATGCGTTCGATTTCCTCGCAGTTGAGATCGTTTCCGTGAACGATCGATGCTACCGGAGCACGTGCGAGCGAGTCGATCAGCCACATGGTGGGGGACGGATATTGCCAAGGAAATTTGTCCGCCACGTCGAGTCCCAGTGACTGCAGGGTACGAGCGAATGGGCCACTGCCATGCTGCAGCAATTCACGCTCGGCCGGTGATTCCGCCACGTGCATCGCCAGCGGGCAGCGGTTTTGCGCCGCGAAGTCGATGCAGAGGGCGATCAGTTCTGGCGGCGCCGAGTAGGGTGAGTGCGGACTGATGCCAGCGGCACTCGGATACGATTGGGAGTGGGCGGCAGCAGCGGCAAAACGCTCGGCGGCGCGGGCGGGCGTTAAACCGAGAACTTCTGCGTACGACAGGATCTCCACATCCGCACGCGGTGAATGCCACGGTGTCGTTGCGATTTCACCGATCACGGCAGTGCCAGACTGAGCCGCTTCCACCGCACCTTGTTCGATGGCGTTTCGCGATGGGTGAGCGACACCGTCATCGTCCCCAGTCCGGGACGCTCTTGACCGCACGACTTCGACGATCCAGTCGGCGAGTTCCATTCCTGCGACGCCGATGGGCTCGTCCAGATCGCTGAATTCCAGATGTGTGTGTGCGTTTACCAGCCCTGGTAGGATCGCGACGTCGCCGAGATCACGGCTCACGGAAGTGTCGTGCGTCACCGTGCCGATGCCGACGATTCGTCCGTCCGCAATCTCGACGAATCCATTTTCGATCGGCGGGGTCGCGATCGGGACGACCCAGCGTGCTCGCAGCGTGATCACGTTATTCACTTAATTGGTGTCGCCCCTCGGGGCGCCGCTGAGAAGCAACATTCTGCCCTGGTTTGCGGGCATTTTAGAATGGTAGCCACGCTCGCAAGCGCACGAGGCTTGGCGTTGGCTACGACTGCCCGCCGTCTGGCGATGGTAGCTACCTAAATAATGCTGACAGCACCAGCCGATATTTGTCGACCGCTGGGCTCCATGCGAGCCTTCGAGAATCTCACGCACCAGCGGGATGGCTGGCGCCGACGGCGGGGCTGATCCGGCCGGGATCGAAGATCTTGTCGGGATCCATTTGGCCCGCGTCGTCCATCGCGTGAGGATCGTCGTCGAGCTGCTCGTCATGTTCGTGGACCGCCATCGAGGCGATGAACAGCACGGTCAAGAACGTGAAAATGAACGCTTGCAGGCAGCACACGAACAGTTCCAGGAGCGTCAAGGCGGTGCCTACGAGAACCACGGGGATACTGACGGCAAAAGCGGCACCATCGCCGGCAGCGCGAGCAGCGAAAATCAGTCCGACGAACGCGGCAAGCACGAGGTGCCCGGCCATCATCGTCCCGAAAAGACGCATTGCCAACACGAAACACTTGATCAACAGACTGAGTACTTCAAGCACGTACAACATCAAGGCGATCGGCAACATCGTAATCCCGCCATCCCAACCGATCGGATTGAAGTGGTTGAGGAAGTCCTTGAGGCTGGTTTCGCGAATCCCGATGAAAACGATCGCAAACAGGGACGTCAGGGCCAGCGTGCCGGTCATTGAGAGGTTGCCCGTCGCACTGCCGCCCCAATGGGAATAATGCGTGTCGCCCGTGATCATCTGCAGCATGTACCCGAAAGGAATCACGCCGAGAATATTGGCAATCAAGATGAAAAAGAACACCGTCCAAACGTAGTAAATGTATTTGTCGGTGAGCCCACGCAAGTTGGGGTAGGCGACCTCGTCGCGAATGAACGCGCAAATCGTTTCGAAAAGCTGCGAAATCCGGCCACGGGTCTGGTAACGTCCCAATCCCTCACCGTGATAAATGCTGATTCGTCGTGAGCACAGCACGCCGACGACGATGAGACACAACGCCGCGATGGCGGACATCATCAGGTGGTTGGTGATGAAGAATTCGTAGTAACCATTATGAATCCCCATCGAAGGGACGCTCGTATCGCCATCGCTCACCGGGATCCGCAGCAACGGTGAATCAACTAACGAGTGGGGAATTGCGTGATCGGTCGGGTCTTGGCCAGCAGCAAGAAGATAGAACATGGGGGGGGCGTAAAACGACAAGGAGGACGGAAGAAAACGGGTCAAACCCGCTAGCGGGTGACATCATAGTCGAGACGACGATCCAGTATCAGGACACACGAATTTGACGCGAAAGGGTAATGACCTCAGTCAGCAGCAGGACCAAATGCCATCCCAAAACCCAAATTCCGATTTGTGTCGGTGACGCTTCCATGTAATAACTGCTAGCCAAAAACAACGCAACGGTCCCGGTGATGCGAATCAGCATTCCAGCGAGAAAAGCCTGCCCAAGTCGCTCCACCGCGATCGCATGTGGCGATCGTTCAATAACCTCGACCGGTTCGGCCGCCGGATCGTCGGGCCGATGGGCGTTATCGCCACCTTCAGCCGATGGCGGAGTCGACGCGGTCCGTGCCGGCAGCGTGTTGTCAGGCAGTGGGTTGTCAGGCACTACGATGGGCCAGCCCGGCAGGGTCGCGGCGATCGCGATCAAGCCGCTGACGCCCGCGATCACCAACAGGTCGCCGCTGGAGAGTTGCTGAGTCTCGGTCGAGCGAGATTCCGTGCCAGCGGGTTGGCGGGTGATCGAATTCGCCGCGAGCGCGAGCACTGCGACAATAAACCACACCACCGCAATCATTTGCAGGACGGTTTGATAAGGGCGAACGACGGTCGACGGCATGAGCAGATCGGTGCGGGGAAGTGGTTGAGTAAGCCGCAAACCGTAGGGTGAAAGGATTCCTACGAAAACGCGGGGACGCTGAAAATAAGCTGCCAGTGAGGAGATGGTATGACAATCATGACCGTAGGTGTCGCTTCGCTTAGTTCGACTTTCGCAGTTTTAAGTGCTTTGCTAGCAAATAGTTAGAGAGAAAGCGGCCTCTGAGTTGCAGGCTTTCGCCTGTGTAAACCAACTCGATCAAGGAGGCCGCTTTCGATGGACATTGCATCAACTTTCATGCCGCTGCTAAAAGTTTTTTCCGCCGCGATGACGCGGCCCAC
>JBDNIG010000179.1:0-15549 GCA_041688415.1 Rhodopirellula sp.
AGCGGTCGCTTGGGATTGGCATCGCCACGAGGGGCAGCGGCAGCAGGCTCGTCACCGGCGCCAAATGGATCGTCCACGGACGCGGCTTCCCCGCCCCCAGCGGGATTCGCAGGAGCGGCGGGCTGAGCCGGTTGTCCGGCCCCGAACGGATCGTCCGCAGGTGCAGCGCCCGCGGGTTGGCCGGTTCCAGCGGCGTCGCCGAACGGATCGTCGCTGTTCATGGCAGCATCATTGCCGCCCGTCGCCGAATCGGCGGCTGCCGGTGGTTCGGTCGCCGGTGGTTCGGTCGCCGGTGGTTCGGTCGCCGGTGGATTGGCGTCCGCCGGTGCAGTTTCGTCGTCGCTGAATGGGTCGTCGGTGTCCGCCCCGGCATCGCTCGCTCCGTCGCTCGCATCGTCTCCGCTGCTGTCAAACGGATTGTCGCCAGCTTCGCCAAACAGATCGTCCATCGATTCCTCACCGCCCTGATTTTGGACGATGAGCGTTTGCTGAGAAGGGTCCGACAACTTCAACAACGCTTTCGCTTGAGGATTATTCGGATCATCTCGTAGCGCTTTTTCAGCGATCGCGCGAGCCCCGCGATGGTTGCCTTGCTGCAACGCCATGCTCCCCGCTTCGGTCAACGTCTCGGCACGCTTGGTCAGCATCGCGGCGGTCTGACGCAGCATCGGCGAACCCGCCGTCGGCAGCATCAATCCGTCGCTCGCGGTTTGCTCGGCGATCAGGCCCGGCAGAAACGCCATGTCCGGATTGCTGGCTTCGACTTCCCCCGCCAGTCGCAACGTGATCGCTTGGCCGCCCGTGTGCCCCTGAATCGCCAGCGATAAATCTTTTACGGTCCCGCTGACCGTGCCCAGGTAAATCGAATCACGATCCAAACGCAGCGGCGGGAATCGCGCGCCATGCACCCAGTTGAGCGACTCAGCGGGCTCGGAAACGCCATTATCGACAACGTTTTCAACCCAAATCGGAGCCAGGTGCGCCGAATCAGCGATGCCGCGAGCGATCACTGCCGGGCCACCTTCGGCCGGATCGCCGCCGACAACCCCGATCACACCACCGGTCTGATTTGCCAAAATCCCCACCGTGGCAACGTTCTGAGTAGGGCCGATCACGATCGAGTGAACGCTGATCCGCGCGTCTCGCAACTTGTTCACCAAACGTTCAAAACGAACCGCGTCTTGCGTCGAATTCAATGAGGTACCGTCACCGACGTACACGATCGAACGAGCGTGATCGGTGCTGCGTGCGGTCAACGACGAAGCGGCGCGGTCGAGCAACGCATCCAGATTCGTGTTCCCGAGCGGCAGTCGGCGATCAAGCTGCCTGACCGCCGTGATGACTTCCGACGCCAGCGCGGGAGTGAACTTATCGGTCAAGGCAACCGCGTCGACGTCGCCGGCGAACAACTGAACCTGGGTCTTGTCACTTTCGAGCCGACGCAGCAGCATCTTCACCGCCTCCATCGAATCGGTGCGAAACGCACCGACCTGACTCGCCGAGGTATCCACGACCACCACCACGTCGGCCGGAGCTTTGGAAACCGCCGCCATGATCGCGTCGGTCGCACTCGGTTGGACCGAAACAGCGATCGAGCGTGCGTCAGACTCTCCCTCATAACTAGCGATCCGAGCGGCCGTATCGGCCTGCAAGGCCGAGTTGCTGGCCGTCGGCGGAGCCGCATCGCTCGTTGCCGATGCCAAACAAATCCCTGCAAACACGGTCCCAGCGAGCAGCACCCCGGCGACGACGGGACTGCGGGCTGCGACCGTGGTCGCGATACGAGAAAATTGACGCGACCGCGGCGCCGGGGGCGTGGTCGTCGGTGAAGAGAAGGCTAATAGCATCTTCATCAGTGGCTCGAGATGGAGAAGAGGACAGAGGTGTAAGACTCGCTATTGTCAGTCTATTTCTTAAATAACGAGATTCCACGAAAAAACGCGGGTTATCGGTCAGCTAACGCAGAATAGGTCGGGTTGTGCGGTGTATCATTTTGCAACACATGTTGCGAAACGCCACAGCACCCCGCTGCAATCACTCCCAAGGAGCGTTCCAGACCATCAGTAACGCGATTTCGGTGCCAAAGCAGCCGAACGAAGCAACGCGTCGTCGCGATGTTGAAGAGGTGTTCGCTACGCTCGACCACCGGCTAATGGCTGTAACGCCTTCGGCGTAATTTGACTTGTGGGTAACTGACAGGTCGAAAACCGCGGCTAATTTTGTCGAGAAATTATAGGCACGAGCGTTCCATCCGTTCAAAGATGAGCGTTCCATCCGTTCAGCTGGCTCGATCCTCGACATCCGGATTGGCCTTCCGCCATCTTGCCATCGCGGGACCGATCGTGCTCATTGGCACCCAGCGTTGACGAGTCTTGTGGCTTTGGACGAGCGTCTCGGGTTGGATTTTACCCTGGTCGATCCGCAACAGCAGATCTTGATCGGTGAGCGGTCCCACGCGTTTTGCTTTGTGGAACCACCCGCTGCTCATGTAAAACCAATCCGCGCTCATCGAATCAGGCTCCAGTTTCGTGTGCCGTATGTCGCGACTGAGAGCATTCGTTGCATTCAGTGGGGGTTGACAGCCCACTATACTATACGAAGCGGTGCCGTGATGAAAGGCTCAAAGTTCCACCCCCTGAATGACCATCCCCGAAAGACGCGGTTGCGACGTGTCAGCGTGCAATCGTCTCGGGCTCGGATTCGAGTTCGCGCGCGATCATCGGCGGTAGATCATCACCCGGCACCAAACCGGCTCCAGGGATCATGCCGCGACCTTTCCCGTTTGGCGAGGATAAGACCGGCCAACCACTCTCGAACCGGGTTTCCGCGGTGAAGTCGACGGGCGGTCGGTCATAGGATTTCGGTGGCGAACCCGTCTCATTTCTCCCGAATTTCAATAATTTGCTGCCTGCCAAACTGGTTTCCTTGCGAATCGACCCAGCTTGGAAAGGCCCCACTCCCATCACCCAGGTATCCCGGGCCGTCGATCGCGATTGGCTGATCCCCGATTGCCAAATGGCCTGTCGCGATTCCCGACCGTAGGCAAATGCCGCAATTTTCGCGGTACTCTCCCTCGCATCGCGGCGCGCAAATGCGATTTCAGGCACCGGCGGGAGACGCGGAGCCCCCGGCACGAGCGTGGCCGCCGAACCGAGTGCATTGTTCTCTGGAATTCCAAAGGTAACGCGGTGATCATCCGTGCCGAGGGTACCAATCCTCGCCTCGATGATAATATCAGCGTCCTTGTCATTTTCCTGCAACAAACAGCCCGCGGCCATGATCTGTTGCCGCAGCGAACTGGTCACGTAGTCGGCGTTGACGAGTGGGTCGCCTTTGCCGGACTTCAGGTAGCTCGTATCGAGAAAAACCTTCTCGCCACTGAGCGGCCGAAAATCGATCGTCGCGACGCTGCGGTCGACCGCATCGGAAAGCAGTAATTGTTGAGTCGCCAGTTGCTCCTTGGTCGTCCCACAGCCGCCGAGCAACCCCATGAGTGCGGACAGCAACGCGAAGAACACGCCCCATCGGGCGGGTTCGGTTTGACGGCGAGGCGATGATGCAAGTGGATTCAAACGCACGGGCGGCACGTGAACGCGAGCAGTTCACTCAAACTCGGGAGTTGCGAGGCGGGCGATCATCACACCAGAGCCACCTGAGGCCACCCTGCAAACGATCGGTTGAAAGCAAATCTCAACGCTTCTGGGAATACCAAATCGAACCTCGTCACGGCAAGTTCATTGCCGAAATTCGTCCGCAATGAACGGTGGTACGGCCCTCGCGGTCAACGAGCGTCCTAAGTTGACACCGGATCCGCAATCAGTCGCGTTTCGCAGCGTCGGTCCTCGACCATGCGATCGCGTTGACGAGCAGCTGCGGCAATAACGGGCCCGCGAAGTCGTCGGTGTGACCCAGCGACGTATAGAAGGACGCCCCGCCATCGCGGCGCCGGAACGTCCACGCGACCGGTTCACTGGGCTGGCCAGGGACCGTTCCCGCCAACAGCACCTTCGTGCCCGACGCCAGGGGCGAGACCTTGTAGAGCGATCCACCGGTGGTCCATGTTTGATCGGTGGGTATCCCCTCTCGCAAAATTGCGGGCGTGCTCGCCGAGGCGACCCAGCTCACCGTCGCCGCGAGATTATTTCCGTAGTGATTGGTGTAGTTGCCGCCGAACACCTCGTGATCCCACTGCGGCCACTGAGCGTACTTTTCAGGTACTTCCTGGTTGCGGACGCAGAACGCGTGGCAGGCCGTGCGGATGCCGATCACCGGCTTTCCGCTATCAACATATTCTCGAATGATCGCGAGCTGATTCGGTGGCGGGGTGCGTCGCCGCACGCTGACCAATAACACGTCCGCCTGACGGACTTGCTCGATCCCGTTGAAGACGTTGGGATCCTTGTCATCGGCGTACACGAAGGACACTTCGTACCGATCGGCGAGGCGCTTTTCCGCGAATTGGGGCAGGCTCGTCTTCGTATCGTATTCCCGCTCGGCGATCAGCATCACCACACGCGGCTTCGCGTCGTCGGCAAACGTGCTGGCTGCCACGGGGAAAAGAATCAGGCACAGCAGGGCGGATATTGGTAATTGCATGGGTACTCAGTCTCCTCGGTGATTTTCGCTACACTGACGGTTGCGTCAGCCTACCCTTTTTGAAACCGCCCTGCTTCCCATGCCCCTGATCAAGTCCGTTCGCGGTTTCACACCCCAATTTGGCGCCGATTGCTACCTCGCCGACAACGCCGTCGTGATTGGGGACGTCATCATGGGAGACAACTGTTCGGTCTGGTTCAGCACGGTGGTTCGCGGTGACGTCAACTCCATTCGGATCGGCAACCGGGTCAATATTCAAGACGGATCGGTAGTGCACACACTCTATCAGAAATCGGTCATTGAGATCGCCGACAATGTCTCGATCGGCCACAACGTGTGCGTCCATGGGGCGCGCATCGATCAAAACTGCTTGATCGGCATCAATGCCGTGATTTTGGATCACGTTCACGTCGGCGAGGGCTCGATCATTGGCGCCGGCTCGGTCGTGTTGCCGGGCACGGCCATCGAACCGGGCAGTCTGTACGCGGGCACTCCCGCACGGCGAATCAAGGACGTCGATCCCGAGCAAGCCCGCGAGATGATTGAAAAAATTGCCAACAACTACCTGATGTACGCCAGCTGGTACCAGGACGAGAATTCCTAAGGTATCCACATGTTGCAATCCGTTTCGCTGCCACGCAAGCTCGATAGCCGTCCGATCCCGTCGGCCGTGCACGCGATGGCGCATGACCTGCGGTGCCGAATCGAGGTCTTTCAAGACCGCTGGGACGTTCCTCAAATCGAGCAGTTCGTCGCCGCCGATTATCAGTTGGTCTATCAAACACTCGCCTGGCTGCGCGAGTCGCAAATCATGATCGGCAATCGGTTCGTCGAATGGGGCTGCGGTTTTGCCGCGGTGACATTGATGGCCGATGCTCTCGGTTGGGACGCCGTCGGCATTGAGTCGGAATCCGTTCTCATCGAGCACGGTCGACAAACGGTCGCGGATTGGTGTGGACCGCTGCGTGGCGATCCAACCCATTCAGCGTCATCGCCACCCGAGCTGGTGCTCGGGAATTTCTTGCCACCGGGATCGGAAGACCTGGCCGACGACCCGACGCTACCGAGTTTGGGTCATCCCGCGGAATCAGCGTACCGAGCCCTCGACTGGGAGCTGGATGAATTTGCAGTCGTCTACAGCTACCCATGGCCGGGCGAGGATCAATTCCACGAGCAGGTCTTCGATCAACACGCGGCGCGTGGGGCGATCCTCGTTCAGTTCTGCGGCCCCAACGACATGCGTGCTTGGCGCGCGATGTCGGGGGCGTGAACCGACGTCCCTCGCGGTGCACGTGCTACGGGCGGGTGGCGATTTCGATGGGACGAACCAAGCCGAGGTAGGCCATCAGGTCTCGCACCTGTGCCTGCGCGAGATCGTCGATCAATCCGCTCGGCATGATGCTCGTGCCGTTGGGCTGGACGGAGTCCACTTCGTCCTGAGGAATCATCGTGACCTCGTTCCGCACATCCCGCACTTGCAGGCCATCGCCGACGTTGCTGAGCATCCCCACGTGAACTTGTCCTGAGGTGGTTAGCACTTGCTTGCTCGCGTACTGGTCACTGACGACGTGCGACGGATGCAGGATCGATTCGAGGATCTCACGCCGCGTGAATCGCTTCGCGAGATTCGTGAGGTCGGGGCCAATCGACACTCCGGTGCCTTCATGCCGGTGACAACTCGCGCACTGGGCACTCTGGAAAACTGCCTGCCCGGAGTTGACGTCGCCCTCCTCACCATCGTTGGAATTGAGGTAGGTGAGCAGTTGATCGAGATCCCATTTTGATTCATCCTCGCTCGGCAGCTCGGCGGCGGGGCGATCGGGGAAAGTTTTCGCGTACCAACGTTGCCATAGTTCCATCGTGGGTGCGGCGCCGGAGGGACGCTGCATGCCAGTCCAGTGCTCCAACAGCCGTTCGACCTTCTCGAACGGTGTTTGTTGCTCCTCCGCCCGCAGCCCCATCAGGACGAGGGAACGAAGCGCCATCGGATCGTCCGTGGCGATGGGCACGGTGCGGAGCTTCGCCACGACTTCTTCGGCCGAAGTACCATCGAGGATACTCAGGCTGCGGACGAGGTAGTCCCAGTTTTCACCATCGGGTTTTTGGGCGAGTGCGAGGGAGACAACGGCACGCCGCTCCGGTTCGGTACGCCAGATCTTCCGGAGATGCTCCGCGGATTCTTCATCGTCAGCCGTGGAGAGCATCGCGATGATGCCGGTTCTCAAGCGGCGATGAACGTCGTCAATTTTAGGTTCGGCAACGAGTTGGTCGTCAAGATCCCGCAGTTTCGCAGCCGTCGCTTCGTCGATGGGGCGTGGCAGCCGGAAAATCGCGCTGAGCGCGGCGTTTCGCCAACGCGATCCTTCGTCGAGGATCGCTTGCACGTCGTCGTCCGAAAGATGGCGGGCATAGTCACGCGTGACGGCGACCATGTACATCGGTAGCGAACCCTCGGATTCTTCGCTGGCGATGCGTTCGTACAATTTCAGCATCGCGAAACGTTCCTGCGCCGTCCAATCGCGATCGATGAATTGCAGACACATCGCCGTCAACACGCGATCGAGTTTGGGGGCGTCGGACTCGATATACTCCATCGCTCGCGGCACGATCGAGTCGGCCTGCAGGTAGGTGGCCAGGCGGATCAATTCGTGGTTGATGCGAGAATCTCCCGACGGGAATTCCGAGGCGATTCGGTCGCGCAACCACGGCACTTCGGTCGGCTCAATCTCGCATCGACTCAACGTGACTTGGCACAATCGCAACGTGTCGACAAAATCCTTGTCGCTGAGGAAACCTTGCATCAACTCGCCGGCTCGCTGCAACACTTCGTCGCCAGTTTCGGCCGTGGGATCGGCCGCTACCAGGGCGAGCATCCCCACCAGCGAAGTGCGCGCATCGTCGGAACTCAGAACGGATTCCTTCCATGTGTCCATCGGCATCCGCTGCAAGACTTGCCGGCCTAAATAGGCGATGGTTCGGTCGCTACTAGACAACAGTTCCAGCACCGCGTCGGGTTCGGTGGGGAACTGCTCGCTGCGAAGGATCGCTTCGCAAGCGGTGCGGACGACCCGGGCATCGGAGTCACCGAGTAATTCCTCCAAACGTTTGGCTGCTCCACGCGAAGGTGACAGTCCCAACTGCATCGTCGCGCGGCGGCGGACGGCTTCGTTTGCCGTATTGGAAAGTTCAATCAGCAGTTCCTCGCTGGGCACGGGGCCGTACATCTGCATCAGATTGATCGCGCGGATGCGATAGGCGGCTGGATTCTCATCGCTGTACGCAACGCCGGCGACCTGCCGATCCCAGTCATCGCCGAGCTCGTGACGAACCGTGGCGATGGCTTGGCGGGCCCATGCCGCGTCGAGTTGCGGTTGGCGAACGGCCGCGGCGATGCCCGTTCCTACTTGTTTCATCGCATCGGGCACCTTGCCTTGATAGACGACCCGATAAACGCCGCCGGCGGTCCCACGTCCGCCGGTGCAAAAATACAACGCACCATCGGCACCGACGGCAAGGTCGGTCACATTGAGCGGCGTGCCTTTCAAAAACACTTCGCTATCGGCCGAGTAACCGCTGCCATCAGGTTTGAGCCGCACGTTGAGGATGCATCCCTCCGACCAGTCCGCCAAAAACAAGCTGTCGTGATACCGAACGGGGAACATGTGATGTTCGTAGCATTCAATTCCGGTCGGGCTTCCGCGACCTGTATCGAGCAGATTCGGCAGGCGATCGTAGTAATATTCCGGCCATTTGGCCCATCCTGGCCGCCAGCCAAACTCGCCCGCTTCGACAATCTCCATCAACGCGGTCGGTCGGTACCAGGGGGTTTCCACATCCGCCTCCATGTCCGCATCATGCACGAACAGGCTGCCCGATGGATGGAAGGCGAGGTCGTAGGTGTTGCGCAATCCGCCGGCGACGCGTTCGACCACGTTGCCATCAATATCCGTCCGAATAATGGTTCCGCCAGGCGCCTTGATGCCGCGAGCATGCCCACCTGGATCTTCATAACGCGGCAGCAAATCGCCTTCGTAAATGTCTCGTAGTGTTTCGCCCTTGCCCGTCTTGCCGAGCGGTTGGACGTAGCTGCCCAGCGACACGTAGATCATCCCATCGGGACCGAGACGCAGACCGTGGGGGCCATGCTCGCCGCCCTCGCCGCGGAATTTCATGATTGTTTTGACCGTTTCGAGAGTGCCGTCGCGGTTCTTGTCGCTGAGGCGGTACAGGGCGATGCCGTCGGGACCGCTGCCCGTCACGAAGACCTCGCCGTTGAGCGGCAAAATCCCCTGAATCGATTCGACTTGATCGCAGTACGTGCGTACGTCTTCGGGAACGCCATCGTCATCACGGTCAACCGCGATCAACAGCGGTCCCTGTTCCTGAGACAACACCACGTGACCGAATTCGTCGAAGGCCATTGCGATTACCGAGCCGACTTGTTCGTCGTTGAGCACGCGTTGGACACCGAAACCGCGCTGGATCTGGAACCGTTCACTCTGCTCCTTGGCGGATTCCACGGCGACGTCTTGCTCACGATCCCAGGGGACGGTTTCGCCCAACACGCCGAATGCGGACGCCGATTCCCACGTCCGATCGTTGAACGTCGGATGATCCCACATCTCTTGTTCTTTCAGGCTCGCCCGCCAGGTTTCGTCGGAGCTGAAGGTGTACCATTTATCTTCATTTTTGGGACGAATGGAGACTCGTGTGACGAGGGCCGCGGTATCGCCTCCCGTATTTTTTACCCGAATCGCCACCACGTTACGGCCGGTTTCCAGGTAATCGGAAATTTCGAACTCCTGCATCTCGCGATAGGACTGACCTTCACCGATCACGCGTCCGTTGACGCGGACTTCGTAGTCATCGTCCGCAGCGATCTCGATAAAGCCCTCGCCGCGCTCACGCAGATTCAGCACTTTACGGAACCAACAGGTTTCCCCCACGGCGATCTCCTGATCGGGCGTCGTGCCACCTGCCCAAATCCACTGCGCCTCGGTCGCCGAGGCAACCGATCCCATGGAAAAACCGGGAAGAATGGGGAGCCCCAGGCCCAACGGGGAGGCGATGCCGATCGCGATTACGGCAAACAGCGATAGTTGACGTCCTGCAAACATTCCTGACTGGCCTTCCATGGCGAGAAATCAGACTTCGTTGAAACCGCGTTTGGGAAATCGACCCCAAAAATCCGCCGTTTGATTCTTTCACCCCCTGCGGTATCAAATTCGCAGGGTTGCATGCAAGACTGATTTTGGAAGCTACCCGTTCGCTATTTTCTTACTCAGCGATATCGTTGATCGACGACCTGGAATCCAAATCCGTCGCCCACCCGCACGCTCTGAAATACGGTCTTGGCAATTTCGGTGACCGATTCATGCCCGGCCTCTTTGGCAAACTCCAATTCCGCGACGGCCAGCTCATTCTCCAAATCCTGGGGAATCAATCGGACGACAAGTCGATCGTTGAGCTCAATGGCAGCTTGCTTCAACATCGTGTGCTCGAACTCGCTGAAACGATTGGGCGTCGTCCACATGAAATACAGCCGTTTCTCCTTGGTCGTATCGAGAAGCCGGTGACTGTGAGGATCCGTGGAGAGATGAGCGACGATGTCGAGACCCTGAATCCCACCACCAACGACGCCCAATTCCATCTTGAAGTGATCAAGCTGGGCCGCGTAGCTCGCTCGATCTGAGGCCGTGAAGTTCAACTGCCAGCGTTCGAATCGGGGAACGATATCAAACTCGGCATCCGGGATGCCTCTCCCTGCGTCGGGGCCGAAGTGACCGAACCGGGAGTTGGTTTGCGAGAAATCACCAAGTTCTTCGAGTGAATGGGCCGTTTTGTTGGCTGACGTGGTCACCGAAATCAATGACTCCTGGACCGAAGATGCAGTGAGCTCTTGCACTTCATACGCGCTGGGAATATCGAAATTGCCTTCGCTACCCCGTTCCCCGGCGTCGACAAAGGTCGTCCGAACCGGAGGCGAATGGTGGATCTCGGACTGCGATGCCCAGCGATTGACCGTCCACAGCAAGAACATCAACGAAACGATTACACCCAGAAACAAAATCAGCGTGAGAAAGAAACCCGACGTCAAATCAAACCGGGTCGGCCGCATGTCCACCACATCGTGGTGTGGATTTTTCGTCGATGGTTCCCGAGACACTGGATCGGTGGATGTGGACATGACGGATTTTATTTCGAGCGAAGGGAGGGCGTGGGTAGCTTCAGTGTAGCAATTCAATGCGGGATCTGGATGCCAAAAAGGGCAACCCGACGCGTGCGGGCTGTCGATTTCGTAACCCGACGCGTAAGCGAGGGACCAGGTTGCATCCCTCGCTCACGCGTCGGGTACCCTTTTGCCGCTACCCTTGGTGCCGCAGCGCCTCGGTGGGATGCAGCCGGGTCGCCCTGTACGCCGGCAGCAAGGCTCCGACCACGCCAATCCCCAGTCCGATCATCGCACCACGTAGCCACACCGACCAAGCAATCGACGGCTGCAACAAACCACCGGCCGCGTCGGACGCCGCCAACAGCGATAGCAATGCTGCCGCCCCGATCCCGCCGAGGATTGTCGCCACCAACGCCAGGATCACGGATTCCAGAAACACGGTCAGCGCGACACGCCGCGTCGGCCAGCCGACCGCCCGCAAGATACCGATTTCACCGGTCCGTTCGAGCACGCTCGTCATCATGGTGTTGAGCGTCCCGATGGTGCCGACGAGCAGCGCAATTGCCGACGTCATCCAAGCCATCGAGCCGGCCAACTGCATCCGCTGATCGGTCTCCACAAATTCATCCGTCGCGAGCGCCAGCAGTTTCGGATCAATTGCTTGAATCCCGGCGATCACGGACTTCATTTCGCTGCGCTCGACATCCTCGTTGAGCATCACGTTGATGTACGTCAATTGTTCCTCGCGCCCGGTCAGACGCTGCAGCGCCGCAAGCGGCAGGATCATCGATCCATTCTCCCAGATGCTGCCACTTTGAAACGTGCCGCCCACGCGGAACGGTTCATCAAACAACATGACTTCGTCGCCGACGGTGGCGTGCATCCGCTCGGCGAGATTTTGACCGAGATAAAGCGTATCAGACTCGCCGCCGTCCACCATTTTCACCGGGGCCGTCAATCCATAATCGGCGAACAACCAGCTATCGGTACGGACCCCCATCGCGGGGACACCGTAGATCTGCTGATCTTCGATCGAGAGCGTTTCGAGTAACACACCGGCGGCGCGGCCGACGCCCCGCACGCGGGCGATCTGAGCGGGAAATTCATCCGACAACGAACTGCTCAACCGATCGGCCGACCCCTGACGCGAGACGACGATATCCACGTGATGCGACGCATAGACGTTCCGGAAGGATTCCGAGAACCCATCGGCCACGCCCACGAACGCCATCACTGATCCAATCGCCGTTGCCAACGCCATCAGCGTCAGAAAGGCGCGAAACGGACGCCGCAGCAGGCCTTTGAATACGAATCCAAGAAACGTCACACGGCACCAATGGCTTCGTTTTCTTCCACGACTTCTTCCTCAACGTGTTTGGGCTTTTTGAAGCACACGATCAGAATGACGTAGCACAGCGCCATCATCAGCGGCACCAGCGTCGTCACGCGAAGCGCCCAGCGACTGCCGTAGAGGTTTGCCGCTGCAACCGGTTTCGCATCCACATCGGCGTATGACTTGTTGGTCTGCCACCATTCGTATTGCTTGCGTGGTTCCTTGAACCTCTCCGTCGCCCACGCGTCGCCAGCAATTTCTCGCTCGCTCTCGATTGCCGCACCGTTATCTTCCAGCATCGCCGAAGCGGCCCCATCAATGCCGGTAATGGCTGGGAAGAACAGGAATTGATTTTCGTTGGGAGCTTTGACGCGTGCATAGGTCTCCGGGGCCTCTTTCTGTAATTCATGAGAGGCAGCGTAGTCTTGCTTATAACCGATCCCAGGACCACCGAGCGCACCGGCTGAGAGCATGCCGATGCCGCCCATGAGCGCCATACCGATTGTCGCACTTTGGGGAAAACGTTCGCCGAGCACGCCCAGCATCGTCGGCCACAGAAACGTCTTGCCGACCGCATAAACTGTCGCGGCAAAGAACATGAAGTACACATTCGTACCGATACTGATCAAATACAAACCCGTCGCACCAATTAGTGAGCTGCACAGCAGCAAGCCCAACGATGAGATGCGATGGACAATCGGCCCGGCGAAAAATCGCAAGATCGTCATTAACAACGATGCGTAGATGAACAAAGCCGTGCCCAGGGCCGCATTGCTGAGAATACTCGCGGTGATTTTGTTGATCCAGCTATCCGTACCGAGTTCGACGTAGCCGACACATGCGTGAGCGAACAACAAAATCAAGAAGAACGGCGTGATCAAACGCTTGATCATGCTCCCATAAGACACCGCCCCTTGCTCGGCGGCGGTTTTGGGAAAAGGTTCAAACGTGATAATCAAGCCATAGATCACGACGGGAACCAAGAACGTCGCCATCAAAATCTCCCAGGCCACGTAGGGCTTGGCAAATACGATCAATCCGCCGATCACCAGCCCGGCCGGCCAACCCGAGTGCAGGATGTTGAGGTAGTGCGTCTTCTCCTTGGGGAACAGCGTCGCGGTGAGCGGATTGATGACACCCTCACATATCCCGTTGCCGATCGCAAAGATGAACATTGACCAGTACAGCAGCGCGTACACCGCCTCTTTGCCGCTGGCGTTGAACACCGGTGTGGCAAAGAACAACATCACGGCGGAAATCAGGTGGCACATCAACGCGATCTGCATCAAGCGTTTGTATCCAATCGTATCGATCAGAAAACCAGCGAACAGAATCACGACCCCGAAGCCGACCAAACCTCCGCCGGTGATCTTACCCAATTCGGTCATCGTAAAACCGTATTGACCCGACCACACTTCGAGCAATCCAGTGCGGACACCGAAGCCCGTTCCAGCGGCAACGAGACAAAGAATTCCGGCCAACAGCAGTTTTTTTCGATTTTCCATAACGTCCAACGGGTCGGGAAGGCGAGTGAAGGAGTTGGGGGGGGCGGAAGGCAGTTCGCCTGTGGTCGCAAACGGTTGCCTAAACGCGGGTTTGCGGGAGTATAGCCGCTCTTGGTGCGGTAAAATAGCAGGCTGAGTAGCCGAGTCTCTCCGAGACTCGATTTATTTACTGAAGGAGTGGATCCTGCTGCAGATCCCAACGACCGGGACGTGTCGCCGCGTCCACTACGTGAAAACAATCAGCGACCCGAGAGACGCTGCTACTTATCCCCGACCGCCCCACTCCTGGCCGTAGAGCCGGACGAGGATTTGGTCGTTGAGCCGATTGGTGGTAACCTCGACGGTTTGCTGGTCGGCGGGCAAGTCGAAGAGTCCCCGCATTGCCGCGTCGTTGAGAAATCGCAGCCCAGACAGACTCTTGTTCAACGTGGGTGGCAACGTCCAGTCGCTCTCCGTCAACGCTTGCGCCGTCGCGTCAGGGTTCGAGTCCAGCGATCGCGCCAACGCGAACCCCCACACGCCAAATGTCGGCACGCTGGCATGGTACGGTGCGACGTCGAACCCGGACTGTCGTAGCGTGTGGAGGATGCACCAGTACGATTTTGGTGCCACCAACGGCGACGTGCACTGAATCGCCATCCCAGCATCGGGCGTCAGGTGTCGTTTCAGCTCCGCGTAGAAGTAGGTGGTGTAAAGCTTGCCAACGGAGTAGTTGCTCGGGTCGGGGAAATCGATCACCACGGCATCAAATTTATCACGTTCCTCATCCGTGTTTGCTTCGCCTCGCCCCTGATGATTCGTTGCCCACACAAACGCGTCTTGGTTGACCACGGTCACCTTGGGATCCGAAAACGAGTGCTGGTTCAGTGTCGCCAACGGCTCGAACTGTGTCGCCAAACGCGTCATCGCTGGATCGAGATCCACGAGTGTGATCGACTCGACATCGGGATATCGCAACAACTCGCGAACCGCCAACCCGTCACCACCGCCGAGCACCAAGATCCGCCGAGCATCACGGCAAACACTCATCAGTGGATGGACGAGTGCCTCGTGATAGCGATATTCATCGACGCTGTTGAATTGCAAATGGCCGTTGAGGTACAACTGGAACCCACGCTCGTCCTGCGTCACCGCGATGCGTTGGTACGGCGACGTGTCGGCATAGATAATCCGGCCACCGAGTGTGTTTTCCTCGGCCAGCGTTGTCAGGGAATCGGCTTTGATGAATCCGATGATCAGAAGGCCGATCACCAACACCGCGCGGCCACGGAGCCCGTCCAATCCACGAGCGGGCAGCAGCGGGCGCAGCAGGTAAGTCCCCCACAAACCGACCGCCGCATTGAGCAAACCAAACAGGATTGCCGTTCGCGTCAAACCCAAACGTGGCAGCAGAAAAATGGGGAACAGCACCGAAGCGAATAACGCGCCGAGGTAGTCAAATGTGAGCACGCGCGAGATCAGCTCGCTGAAATCAAGATGCTCCTTCAAGATCCGCATCAATAGCGGCAGCTCCAGTCCGACCAGAATCCCGATCAACACCACGCTGCCAAAGAGCAGTGTCTGAAACCAATCGACCAAGGGAAACGCCAGGAACAACAACGGGGTCGAAAAGCCGCCGATGAGTGCGAGGGCGAGCTCAATTTCAATAAACGTTCGTGCCAAATGCTCTTCGAGGTACTGAGACAGCCACGCGCCGATCCCGAGCGCCGAGAGATAGATGCCGATGATCAGCGAGAACTGCGTTACCGAATCGCCGAGCAGGTAGCTCGCCAGCGTCCCGGCGACGAGTTCGTACACCAGCCCGCAGGTGGCAATAATCAGAACATTGACGTAGAGCAGGCCGAGGGGAGCGCGATCGATCAAGCTGTCTAACCCTGAATCGCGGCGGCGATGATCATCGACATGCCCAACACGATCGCGGCGACGACTATCGAAACCGCCAT
>JBDNIG010000180.1:0-11936 GCA_041688415.1 Rhodopirellula sp.
GACCAAGCGGACGGCGATTTCCGGTTCGCCGCATCCGTTGCCGCCTTCGGGATGCTACTGCGAGGCAGTCCGTTCGCGGGCACCTGGACCTACGACAACGTGCGGCGGGCGGCTGAACACGCGATCGGACCCGACCCGCATGGACTGCGGACAGAGTTCGTGGGTTTGGTGAAGACGGCCGAGACGCTCACCGTGAGGGAATAAAAGCGGTGGCTCGCAACGCTTTACGTCACGCTCCCCTGATGATCGACTGGGGCGGGTGACGCCTTGAGCGGCAATTTCGATCATCAATTTTCGGTCGGATTTCTTGGGCTTCTTGATAACAACCGGCGTGCGGAAGCCTTCCGAGGCCTCGTAGTGAATGGCCCATCCGCGAATCATATCGACAAACGAAAACAAGCCACCGCGTGTGAGCTTACGCATTGCCGACAGAAAATTCGGACGTCCGATGTAATCGTGTGATCTGCTACTCGCAGTCGCATGCTTGAGTTGATTGAGGTTGCCGGGGCATTTATGCTGCGGACTACGATTCTCCCTTTCCTCTCCTGAGGTTTCGTCAATGTTTTCACTCCACGCTGCCGCACCCGCGATACTCGCCACGGTGTTATCCCTGCATCTGGTTTCGCCCGCCCGAGCCGAATCAGCCGACGCATCACCGTCCGACCGGCCCAACTTCGTCCTGATTATCGCCGATGACATTGGCTTTCGCGATCTTGGGTGTTACGGCAGCGTGAACGCTCGCACTCCGAGGCTCGATGCACTCTCGGGTGAGAGTTTGCGATTGACCAACGCGTTCTTAACGGCGAGCAGTTGCAGTCCATCACGCGCTTCGATCATCACGGGACGCTATCCACACAACAACGGCCCCGCGAGTGAACTGCACAAACCCATTCCGTGGCACCTGCCCTCGGTGACGGGCGTCCTGCGCGAAGATGGCTACTACACGGCGCTTTCGGGCAAGAACCACATGTCATGGACACAGACGCCGCGGGACACCGTCTCGCCACCCGCCGCGTTTGACAAGATTGACAACGGCGCCGACAAGAATGCCGTTCCCAAGAACAGTGGCGGTCACGCGAATTGGGTGAAAGCCGTTCAGAATCGACCGATCGATCAGCCGTTCATGCTGTGGCTGGCTAGTTTCGATGCCCATCGCAATTGGGATGCGGACGGCCAGTGGGACGATTCGAAATATGGCCCCCGGCATCGTGGTGAAGATCTAGAACTACCTCCCGCATTTGTCGACACACCGCAAACACGCAAGGACTTTGCATCCTATCTCAACGAGGTGACTCGGTTCGATCATTACGTCGGTGAAGTGATCGACGAGCTAAAGAGCGAGGATTTATGGAACAACACGTATTTGTTTGTGCTGTCCGACAACGGTCGGCCATTCCCCCGCGGCAAGACTCGCCTGTATGACGATGGCATGCAGACCTTCCTGTTCCTCACGGGCCCCAAGGTGACGTCGCCCGGCACGGTTTCAGATTCGCTCGTCAGCGTGATTGACATTGCTCCGACAATTGTCGAGCTGGCGGGCGTCGAGCAACCCAAAACTTTCCAGGGCCGATCGTTCGTGCCGCTTTACACGGATGCTCACGCGACGATTCGGCCTTACGCGTTTTCCGAACACAATTGGCATGACTACGAGGCCCTTGGACGGGCCGTCCGAGACAAACGGTATCTCTACATTCAAAACGAGCGTCCCCTATTGGCTTCCCAGGGACCGGCCGATTCGGTCCGCAGCCCGACCCATCAAGATCTCCGCCGGGCGAGCGAGAACGGGGGTACCCTCACCGCTGCGCAGGCCGACGTGCTCCGGGCGCCACGGCCGGCGCAAGAACTCTACGATCGACAAACCGATCCGTATCAAACGAACAATCTCATTGGCGTGCCGGAATACGCATCGACTCGTACCAGGTTAGCTGCCGCCCTCCAAAAGTGGCGTGATGAAACGGGCGATTCGACACCGGATCAAATCACGCGGGACACGTTCGATCGTGATACGGGGGTCGCACTGAAGCTGAACAAGCAACAGCGTTCCGAAATCAATCATCCACCGCCGGGACACGACCGCAACGCAACCCACGTCAACGCCGAGGGTATCTAAACGACCGCTCTCAACCTACGCCTGAGTGATTAAATCGAGTAGCGTTTGCCGGACGGCTTGCGGATTGGCATTGGCATTTTTTGCGCGGGCTTTGCCAATCAATGCACCGACGGCTTGTTGTTTGCCTGCTTGGACATCCTCGACGACTTGCGGATTGGCCGCTAATAACTCGCGACAGAGATCGAGCAATGCATCGTCGTCGACCGATTCAATCCCGAGCGCGGCGAGCGCCGCGTCGACGCTTTCATCGTGATCGAGCAAATATTCAAAGACATCACGTGCTCGCGAGTTATCGAGTTTTCCGTCAACGATCTTGTGAATCAGTTCACCGAGGCGAGTCGGTGAAATGGGAAACGACTGGATCTCGACGTCGCGTTCTTTGATCGTCCGCATCACCTCTTGCATCATCCATGACGATGCCTTTTTCGGATCCCCACTGTGCTGGGCTGCCGTTTCAAAGTACTCAATCATGGCTGGCCCTTGATTAACGATCACGTCGGCATCGTAGAACTTCAGACCGTACTGATCCTGCAGTCGTGTGCGGGTCACCGCCGGCAACTCACCAATCGACTCGCCGATCTCATCGATCCATTCTTTCGGCAGTCGCACGGGCAGCAGATCGGGATCGGGGAAGTAGCGATAGTCCGCTGACTCTTCCTTCTCGCGCTGCGGGAACGTTCGCTCGCCGACATCGTCCCAGCCAAACGTACGTTTGGGGGCATCGTTGATCGTTTGTCCGGAGTCCTCCCACTCGATCAGTTGCCGCTCAACCTCATAGTCGATCGCACGCTGGACGTTACGGAAACTATTCAGGTTTTTGACTTCCACGATCGGCGTGGCAACATTCTTGCCATCGACGTCAAGGTGCAGGTTCACATTGGCGTCGGCACGCAAGCTGCCTTCTTGCATCTCACAATCGGAGACTCCGAGGTGCGTGAGCAGGAGCTTCAGTTCGCTCAGATACTCCTTGGCTTCGGCCGCGGATCGCAGGTCCGGTTGGCTGACAATTTCCAGCAGCGGTGTGCCGCAGCGATTCAGGTCAATCTTCGTGTCCGAGACGCCCGCCGATTCGTCGTGCATGCTCTTGCCCGCGTCCTCTTCCAAGTGAGCGCGGATGATGCCGATGTGACGCGTCGCATCGGGGTCAGCAGGGTCGGTGATGTTGAGGTACCCGTCGGCACAAATCGGCAAGTCGAATTGGCTGATCTGATACCCCTTCGGCAAATCCGGGTAGAAATATTGTTTGCGATCCCACTTCGTCAGCGGCGGGATCGAACAGTTAAGCGCCAGCCCCGTGCGAACGGACAACCGCATCGCTTCGCGGTTGATCACTGGCAGCGCCCCAGGCATCCCCAGACAAACGGGACAAACCTGAGTATTGGTGGGCATCCCGAACTGGGTCGTGCATCCACAGAACAACTTGGTCTGCGTCTTGAGCTGGGCGTGAACCTCCAACCCAATAACAACGGTCATGAGGTAGCGGTTCGAGGCGAGACGGTTGGCTGTCGACATGGAAATTCGAGTGAGGGGGAACGAGAAGAATGCGACGTTGTGAAACATAACAGACGGAAAAAACGTCGAACACGCTTCCTTGACAGGCTGCTACACGTCGTTGACCTGAGGGCAGGGAAATGCCTGGCGAAAAGCCTCCACGCTGGAGAGTATCGCGGCATTAAGTCGCTCACTGGCCGCTGACCAGATGGTGGCGGGGACGCCTCCATAGTACGGCTCGGCGATCGCGCCAGCGATGCAGGGCATTGTATCGGACGGTGTACTTCGTCGGGAAGTGCTCAAAGTATGAGCCAACAACGTCACCAACGATAGCACCGATCACAGGTGTCCCTCCCTCGAAAATTTAAACTTGCAGCGTGCTTTCAAACTTTCCAACCTTGACGATACGGCGTCCGGATGAGCGACTGGGCCTTGGAATTGTCGCCTGTCGTCAGTGCGGCCGCATCCCAGTCAAATCCGCCAGCCCGATAGGCCACATTGCCTAACAACACGGACTCGGACATCGGGCCGGTGTAGTCAAAATTGCACGTCGCCGGTGCTCCGTCTTTGCACGCGGCAATCCATTCATTGTAAAACCCAGGTGAATCAGGGTTGAACGGCTCGGGAGCCTTGTAGTCGGCAAACTTTTCTTCCGGATACAGCTTGTGACTGCCAAAACCACATACCAGAATTCCGTCGCTGCCCATGAACACGGTATTCATGCCTTTGCCTGAAAGACCATGCTTTTTCAGCACGTCGCTCGGCGTGCCATGGTACCAGTGCAAATCAATCGGTGATTTTTGATTGGTCTCGTTGAACCGATACGTGACGTGCATCGACGTGGGCGTTCTCAGCTCATCGACTGGCGGTCCAACTGCGTCAACACGCTCGGGGTATTTTAAACCGAGTGACCAGTACGGAATGTCCAGAATGTGGCAACCAAAATTGCCAGTTTCGCCGGTTCCGAACTCCCACCAGAATCGCCACCCGTACGGACAGATCGACGGTTCGTAGGGAAAGAACTTTGCCGGACCAACCCACAAATCGTAGTCCAAAGTTTTCGGCACGGGTGGCTTCGCAGTCGGCATGGCGGGCATGCCCCGATCTCCGCCGATCCAACTGTGCACCTCGTGGACCTTGCCGATCGCACTCGACTGGATCAACTCAACGACACGGTGCATGTTCGGCATCGCATGCCGTTGGTTGCCGAGCTGGGTGGCGAGTTTCTTCTCCCGCGCCAGATCGCACAGCGTGCGAGTTTCAAACACATTATGGGCGAGCGGCTTTTCGAGATACAGATTCAGGTCATGCTGCATCGCGATGTTGGCCGGGTGAAAGTGCGAGTGATCCGGCGTGCTGATCACGACGGCATCGAGTTCGCCAGCGAGCTTGTCGAACATCTTGCGGTAGTCGGTATACCGAGTGACATTGGGAAACTGTTTAAACGTGCCACCGGCTCGGACTTCGTCAACGTCGACAAACGCCACCATATCCTGGCTCTTGACGCCTGAGACGTTCGCCGCCCCACGACCGCCGACGCCGATGCAGGCAATCTTGAGTTTTTCGTTGGGACTCTCCGCAGCAGAAAGTCGTCGCGCCGACGCACCATGATAGAATGCCATCCCGGCCGCAGTCGCGGTCGAGCCTTTTAGAATATCGCGACGAGAATGTTGAACAGTCATGGTCTCGTTTGTCCTCTGGTCAAAAGTAAACGTTGGTAGGAATCCACTCATCATAGCACGCGAGGATGCCGTGGTGGATATTGCGAAAGATGCTTCGTGTTGCTTAGACGTCGATCTCACTAGCGTCCTCAGCGCGGTCCATGATGAACCGGAAACGCGCCGAAGCGTCGCGTCCCATCAGATCACTGATCGCTTTGTCGGTCTCGAGCTGATCGTCAATCTCGACTTTCAATAGCCGTCGTTTGCTGGGGTCGAGCGTCGTGTTCCACAGCACCTTGGGATCCATCTCACCAAGACCCTTGAAACGCGTGATTTTCGGTTCGGAACGACCGCCATGTTTGCCGACAATTTTGTCGCGGGCAGCTTCGTCGGCGGCCCAGTAGGTTTCTTTGCCGATATCGACGCGGTACAGCGGTGGGACCGCAATGTAGAGCCGGCCGTCGGCGATCAATGCGGGCATGTGGCGATAGAAAAACGTGAGCAACAGCGTCGTGATGTGATGGCCGTCCGAATCGGCATCGGCGAGTAGTATGATTCGGTCGTATCGCAAGTCAGGCAGATTGACATGAGCGCCGATGCCGCAACCGAGCGTGGCGATCAAGTCTTGGATTTCCTTGTTCTCCAAAATCTTTTTCATCGTTGCCGACTCGGTATTGAGCACTTTTCCGCGCAGTGGCAGGATCGCTTGGTAGTTCCGATCCCGACCTTGTTTCGCACTTCCGCCAGCCGAGTCACCTTCGACGATGAACAATTCGGATTTGCCTTTGCCACCCGAGACGCAGTCCCCGAGCTTGCTGGGTAGCATCACACGTTTGGAACCACCTTTTCGCGACACCGCTTCGCTGGCGGCGCGAGATGCCGCCCGAGCACGAGCGGATGCGATCACCCGCGCGATCACGCCATCGGCAATACTCCGATTGTTATTGAGCCACTGTTCCATCGCTCCACGGACGTTCGACTCGACGAACCCCTGGGCATCGGGATTATTCAGTCGATCTTTGGTTTGGCCTTGGAACTGCGGTTCGGCGATGAACAACGACACGATCGCGATCAAACCTTCGCGAATGTCCTCATGGGTGATCTTCACACCGCGAGGCGTCAGGTCGTGCGTGTCGATATAGTTGCGAACGGCTTTAACGAGTCCACCGCGAAAACCGTTCTCGTGCGACCCGCCGCTGGCGGTCGGAATCCCATTGACGTACGAACGCAGGTGCTCGTCCGTCGATTCGCTCCACTGCAAGGCGACTTCGAGTCGTTCATCCTCGTCGATCCGGTAGGTAAACGGCGTATCATGGATGGACCGCGCACCGCGTTCTTTGACGACTTTGGCGAGGTAGTCAACGATGCCGTTCTCATGCAGGTAGGTGACCTTGGTGCCGGCGACTTCATCAACGTAAGTGACTCTGACGCCGCGATGCAGGAACGAGGCGGTTTCGAGTCGGGCGGCGATGGTCTCGCTGTTGAACGTCGTTCTTGGGAAGATCGTCGGATCGGGTTTGAACGTGATCGTGGTGCCGGTACCACGCACGGCGCCCTTGAGCTTTTGTAGTTTGGATGTCGCCACACCTCGCGCGAACGTCATCCGATACTGGGCTCCGCCACGCTTGACGACCGCGATGAGTTCCTTGCTCAGCGCGTTGACGACCGACGCACCGACGCCGTGCAAACCGCCTGAGGTTTTATAATTGGCACCTTCAAATTTGCCGCCCGCGTGCAGTACGGTGAGAACCATCTCGAGTGCTGGTTTCTTGGTCTTGGGATGCTTGTCGACCGGAATGCCGCGTCCGTTATCGCTGACCGTGATCGTTTGCTCGTCCTTGTGCAGCGTGACGGTGATCTCGCTGGCATAACCGTTCATGGCTTCGTCGACCGAGTTATCGACGATTTCCCAGATCAAGTGATGCAGTCCCGCCGAGTTGACACCACCGATATACATCCCCGGACGCTTGCGGACCGGATCGAGCCCTTCGAGCGCGACGATGTCTTTGGCGTTGTACGAGCCCGGTGGAGTTGCAGTCGACATATTTGGAGATTAGCAGGAGAGGTTGCAGGGTTCAGGTAGTGGTTAGTGTTTTTTTCCTATTCGTCAAAATTCTTCGGTGGTTCAATCGGAGCTTGCACGATCTCGGCAATTTTGCCGTTCTTCTGCAATTCGATCCCTCGCCCACCACGCGAAGTCGTCCGGTATTTCGCGGTCGAAATCGTTTTCTTGGCTCCTCGATTGGTGACGACGGTCAGCAGATCGCGTTCGCCGGTCGAAGGTTTGAAACCGAGCAATCGATCCGTGGTGGCGAGCTTAATCAGCAGAACACCTTTCCCTGCCCCGGAGAGATAATTGATCTCGTCGACCGGACACACCATCGCGCGGGCGTCTGCTGAAACGGCGAGCACGGTTTCCGTGCCATGAATCGTCACCACATCGACGATCGATGCGCCCGGTTTGACGCGGGCGAAGCGGCGTCCCGCGCGAGTCGAGGGCTCCGCGAACGATTGCAAGCCAAAGCGGAGTGAGTAACCGTTGCTCGATACCGCCAAGGCGTGCGTTTCAGGAAAATAGACGCCTTTGGGGTCTTCGGTGATGTTGCCGATGATCCGCGGGTCGAGGGACAGGGCGGCGACGATGCGTTCGCCATCCTTGAATTTGAACAGTTTTTGAATCGGTTCACCAAATCCCGTCGAGGCGGGGATGTCTTGCATGCGGGCGGTGTAGCACACGCCGAGCGAACTGAAGAACGCGATCGTCTCGCGCGTGTTGCCCGCCACGCACGCGAGGACGTGGTCGCCCTGCCGCAGCCTGCTCTTGGCGGGGTCAGCAATCAGTTTCTGTCGCTTGACCCAACCATCGACGGTCACCATCACGTGACAGTTTTCCGCAATAATGAAGTCTTCTTCGGTGTATTCCACCTCCTCGGTCGGCGCGACGATCTTGCTGCGTCGTCGGCCGACGTCACCTTTGCCGTACTGCGTGACGAGTTCGTTGAGTTCGTCGCGAACAATGTTCCAACGGCCCGAGGAAGCAAAATCTTCGTGATCATCGGCGAGTAACTTTTCGATCTCCGTGACTCGTTTCCGTTTGGCTTTGAGTTCGTCGAGGATGACGTTAATCTCTAGGCGTGCCAGACGATAGAGCTTCAGCTCGAGGATCGCGTCGGTTTGTTCGGCATCGAGGCCGCCCTTCTCAGCGGGAAACCGCTTCATGATCTTTTCGGCCGCATCAGCTTTGCCGTCGCTAGCACGAATGATCTTGATGATCGTGTCGAGCGCGTCGAAGACGACCGCGAAGCCTTCGAGGATGTGGATCCGCCGCAACAGCGAATTCAGCTCATTGGTCAGCCGCGCGGTCAGTACGTCAAAGCGGAATTTGAGGAAGTACCACAGGATCTCTTTGAGCGACAATCGCCGCGGCGAACCGACTTCTGGGTTCTCGGTCGGTGTCAGGCACGTCAGGTTGACGTTGAAATTTGTCTGCAGCGGCGTGTGTTTGTAGAGAAAGGCGAGTACCTTTTCCGGGTCCGCATTCTTTTTCAATAGCAGATCCACGCGAATGTCTTCGCTCGACAGATCCCGGACTTCTTCAACCAATGGCAGCTTGTTGGCGTAGACGAGTTCGGTGATCCGCTCGACCATTTGAGCTTTGTTGACACCGAATGGGATTTCGGTGATGCGGAGGATGTCGCCGGACTTGGTCGATTCGGCGACTTCTCCAACACCGCGGAGTTTGATCGTACCCGAGCCGCTCGCGTAAATGTCTCGCAGTTCTTCCTTCGTGTTGACGATCAACCCGCCGGTGGGGAAGTCCGGCCCCGCGATGGCATCGCTGGCGACGAGTTGGTAGTCCTTGATCTCCGGATCACGAAGCAGTTTCAAAAGCGCGTTGCAGACTTCCTTGAGGTTGTGCGGCGGGATGTTCGTGGCCATCCCGACGGCGATGCCGGTGGCACCGTTGACCAGCATATTCGGCACCCGCGAGGGCAGTACAACGGGTTCTTCACGCGTCCCGTCATAACTCGGTTTGAATGCGACCGTGCGAGTGGAGAGGTCGGCGAGCACCTCCGACGCGATCGGCATCATGCGGCATTCGGTGTACCGCATCGCCGCGGCATTGTCGCCATCGATGCTGCCGAAGTTGCCGCTGCCGTCGATCATCGGCATCCGGAGCGAAAACGGCTGGCTCATCCGCACGAGGGCTTCGTAAATCGAACTGTCACCATGGGGGTGGTAATTCCCCATCACGTCGCCGACGACCTTGGCACACTTGCGGTGCTTGGCCGTCGAGTCGAGTCGCTGTTGGAACATCGTGTAGAGAATCCGACGCTGGACCGGTTTCAGTCCGTCACGCACGTCCGGCAGCGCACGCGAGGTGATCACCGAGAGCGAATAGTTCAGATAGCGGTCTTGAGCGGCCATCCGTAGCGGGATGTTCTCAATCTCGCGAAACATGGATTCGTCGGGGACGCCGCCACGCTTAGATTTTCTGCTTTTCGTGCCGTCAGAGGAGGAAGAACGCCGTTTTGCCACGCCTGGTGGTTCCTGTCGTATTGGTTTTCGAGCGAGTATTGGGTCCGAAGCCGAGATCTGGGGTTCGGTGTTTGAGGGTTATAGCGACCCTGTGCCTAATAGCGAAACCCTAACGGCTGTCCCGTAACAGGATCGGACCGAATCGACGCGAACTGAAGCGATTTCTGAATTCACCGTAGCAACCGTCGCCAGACTGTGTGTGGGACCACGTTCTGGCGAACGTAGCTACCGTCGCCAGACGGTAGGCGAAACGATGCCGCTCTTTGGCCGGTTCAAACAATGAAGCCATTTCTAACGAATGTGCAGATTTCCCCAAAACTCTCGGTCCTAGCGGCCACCACCGAAGATGTCGTGTTCGACCGCGTCGGCAACCGAAACCATCAACAGTAATCATCCCATCCAGGTCGTCGTTCAGGAGGAACGCGCACATGAAGCGAAAAATCAATCAAGCCGTGGCGACGGCCAACCCCGCCACCCGGCGTTACAAAAATGTCCTCGTGGCGCTCGCGGCCTCGGCTTCGTTCATCTCCAGCGGTTCGGCTGCCCATGCCTTCGGTGGTCGCAGCTTGGGTAATGGCGAGCGCATCGTTAGCTCTCGAGTCGTCAGCGACACCGTCGTGGGTGAATCGGCCAACGGTGACGCCGTTGCTTCCAACGCTACGACCGCCGACGGCGGCTGTGCCAATGGAGACTGTGGTGCGACCGGCTCAGGCGCGACCGGCGCCTACGGTGACGGCGCGGGCATGGCCCAGGGCCGTGAGTACGGCCAACCTGACCTGTTCTACAACTTTTACACGCAAGGTGCCGCTAACCGGGCCAATGCCCAAATGTACGTCTCGCCGGTTCCGGTACCGCCGCACGTGGGGCAGACGTACATCACGTACCAGCCGTTTCACCCGCACGAGATGCTTTATAAGCACCATGACCGATTTCATAACTATTATGACGGTGGACGCGGGATGAACCGGACGCGCGTCTCGTATTACTATCCGCCAGTTCGGACTGGCCTCAGCAATTTCTATTGGAACGTGCTGCGAATCCCTCGCTAGCGGACGAGTCCGCTCAACTCATTCATCGATCAGGAACATTGCCATGATGCGAAAAACGCTACTCTCTTTGGCGGTCGCCGCCGCCGCGTGGGGCGGGTCCACAGCAACATCGTCCGCCCAAGCCGGCGATTTTTATGGAATGACGAACGTCTGGAACATGAACTACGCGCAATCGCGACCATGGCACGGCAACTATTACTATGCACCCTACGGTCAACCAACGGCGCTCGTCGTGCCACCGACCGTCAGCATGCGTCAAACCTATTCGTGGGGTGTGAGTCAAAACCTGATGTACCCGGTGCACCATCAATTCGGCCGCAACGCCTCAACACCTGGTGCCGCCGCGCCCGGCCAATTCCTGCCAACCCCGAATTGGCCTAGCCACACCGACCAATACGGAATCTACTACGTCCGCGGCCCGTGGTAGTCAACCCAGTTCTCGCAATCAGACTCATCACGAAGTGACAACAACCGCACCAACACCCGAGATGGCCGCGTTTTATGAACGGCGAACCAACGAGCACATCGAACGTGTTCGACGATGTTTGGCGGTGATGGCGTCGGTTACCGAATATGGTGAGGCATTGACCGAACGCGCTCGGCTCCATGACGCATCCAAGTTCGGATCGGAAGAGCGGATCCCGTACGTCTGGTTGACCGAATTTCATCGATGCCGGCGCAGTGGCGAGCCGTTCACTTACCCCGATGGAATGGAGGAACGCGTTCGCACAGCCATCGACCATCATATGATGACGAACCGGCACCACCCAGACTTTCACGCTGATCCGAACGACATGACCGACGTTGATCTAATCGAGATGGTATGCGATTGGACCGCCATGTCGCAAGAATTCGGCCAGGATGGTGGCAGCGCTCGCGGGTGGGCGGACAAAACGATTGGCCACCGGTTCCAACTGCGCGAAGACAAAAGCAAGTTTGTCTATGCGATGATCGGTTTGCTCGATGCTAATCTCAACGGGGATGGGTGACACTATCAAAATGCCTTGCCAAAACCAACTCTTTAACAGCCCAGGCTATCGCCCTGGCGGTTACCCACAAGTCAAATTACGCCGAAGGCGTTACAGC
>JBDNIG010000026.1:0-4012 GCA_041688415.1 Rhodopirellula sp.
ACCCGCCCACAATCACGGTCGCGATGGGATACAGAATTTCTTTCCCGGCTTCCCCGGACGCGAGCACCAAGGGAACCAGCGCGATGCCGGAAGTGAGCGCGGTCATCAATACGGGGGCGAGTCGTTCCAAACCGCCTCGAACGATCATCGAGGTCGTGAACTGTTCGCCTTCGTGTTGGACCAAATGCAGGTAGTGCTGCAGCAGCAGAATGCCGTTTCGCGAAGCGATGCCGGCTAGCGAAATGAAGCCAACCATCGCCGCGATCGTCAGTGTTTGTCCGGTTAGAACCAACGCGGCGACCGAGCCGATGAACGCCATCGGTAGCGCCGCCATGACTTGCAGCGACAAGTTCACGCTGCGGAAGAGCGTGAACAGAACCAAGAACACGCCCAGCATCGCGACGGCGAACAAGGCCGAGATCACACGACTCGCTGATTTCTGACTCTGGAACTGGCCCCCGTACTCGACAAAATATCCCGACGGAAGCGTTGCGACGATCGGTTGGATTTCCGTTTGAATGTCCTTCACGACATCGACGACACCACGATCCGCCACGTTGCATTGGATCACGACGCGGCGTCGAACGTTTTCGCGTTTGACCGCATTGGGACCGCTGGCTTTGTAGACTCTGGCCAGTCCTGAGAGTGGGAGCGTACCACCTTCGGGTAGTTGAATCGACAGTCGCTTGAGTTCCTCGATGTCCTCGCGATAGTTCTCTTTCATCCGCACGACCAAGTCGAACGTGCGCATCCCGTCGAGGATTTGCGAGACGACTCGACCGTTCATCGCCGTTTGCACATATTCGTTGAGCGTCGATGTGCTCAGGCCATAGCGAAGGAGTTGGTCACGATCCCACTCGATGCGAAGTTGCGGTACGAGTGCTTGAGGTTCGAGCAACGCATCGGTCACGCCCGGAACCTGTTGCATTTTCGCTTTGACCTGTTTCGCTTTTTGCCGTAGCAAGTCCAGATCGTCGCCATAAATTTTGATACCGACTTGCGCCTTCACTCCCGAGAGCATGTGCGAGATCAAGTGCGCGATGGGTTGCTCGACGGCGGTCACGATATCGGGAATCTCGCTCATCGCATCTCGGATTTCGGCGAGTTGCTCCTCTCGCGATCTCGGCGAATTTGGATCGAGCTCGATGATTATCTCGGACATATTCACGCCCTCGGCGTGTTCGTCGAGTTCCGCCCGTCCCGTTCGCCGCGCGAACCGCTGCACGTCCTCGATCTGCATGAGCGATTCTTCCACGGTTCCGGCGATCCGATCCGACTCGGCCAGCGACGTGCCCGGCGGTAACACGACGTTGAGCTGGATCGTGCCTTCATTGAACGGCGGCAGAAAATCCTTCTCCAGCCGGGAGGCGAAAAGGGCGGCAATCGCCACCATCAACAGCGTCATGCCGAGATTGAATCGCGGGAACGTGAGGCTGAAGCGGATGACCTTGTCAGCTACCCATTTCAAACCACGCAGCACGCGTCCGTCCTGCTCGTGACCGAGGCCCTTGCTCAAACCGAGCAGCCAGTACGACAGCACGGGCGTGACCGTGAGCGAAACGAGCAAAGACGAGAGAATGGAAACGATGTAGGCCACGCCGAGCGGTGCGAACAGTTTCCCTTCCATCCCGCCGAGTGCAAACAATGGCAGAAACGCCAGAATCACGATCATCGTGCCAAAAACGATCGAGCGGCGCACTTCCATGCTGGCTCGATAAACCACCAACAACGGATTGAGCGGATTGCCAGCGGCGCGATTCTCTTTCAAACGACGGAAAATATTCTCCACGTCGACAATCGCATCGTCGACTAACTCTCCCATCGCCACGGCGATACCGCCGAGCGTCATGGTGTTGATCGAAAGTCCGAAGGCGGCAAACACGATCGCGGTCATCACCAGCGACAGCGGGATCGCGGTGAGCGTGATGAACGTCGTTCGCATATTCAACAAGAATAGAAATAAGACGATGACCACGAGGATGCCGCCATCACGCAGCGCCTCGATCACGTTCTCGATTGCTCGATCGATGAATTCCTTCTGGGAATAAACCGACGACAACTGGGTTCCTGGCGGCAGCGTGGGTCGCAGTTCGTCAATGGCCTTCAAGACATCATCGGTGACCGCCCGCGTGTCCGCTCCCGGCTGTTTGTTGATCGTCAACACCACGGCTGGGCCGCCGGTCCAGGTCGAGGTGGGAGAGGGGCCGGAGTCGTCGGTAGCGGAGTCGTCGGTAGCGGAGTCGACGCGGACGAATGCGGAACTGTCGCCGCGTTTGACTTGGGCACCTTCGACGACGTTGGCGACCTGCGCCAGCAACACGGGACGTCCGTCACGAATCGTCACGGGAACTTTCTTGAGATCATCAATGCTTTGGATGCGCCCGAGTGCTCGAACGAGCAACTCATTCGGGCCTTGACGATCGAGATAGCCGCCCGTTCCGTTTTCATTGCTACCCGTGACGGCTTTGTCAATCTCCTCAAGCGTGACGCCGAACCGCAACATCGCGTCGGGATCGACCAAGACTTGAAACTGCTTCCGCTCGCCGCCCATCGTGAAGACTTGGGAAACACCGGGGATTGTTAGCAGTCGCTGCCGTACCACCCAATCCGCCGCGGTGCGAATCTCCATCGGGCTGACGTCGGGATCATCGCTCCACATGCCCAGCATCAGGATCTGGCCCATGATCGACGAAATTGGTGCCAATTGCGGCGTGATCCCCTCGGGAAGTCGGTCTTGGACCATCTGCATGCGTTCGGCGACAATTTGCCGGTCGGTATAGACATCGGTTCCATACTCGAACTCGACGTAGATCACCGAAATGCCGACGCCCGAGGAACTGCGTACCGCCTCGACACCGTTGGCACCGTTCATGGTGGTTTCAATCGGGAACGTGATCAGCGATTCGACTTCTTCCGGAGCCATTCCTGGCGCTTCGGTCATGATCACGACGCGCGGTCGGTTCAGGTCTGGGAACACATCGATCGGCATTACCATCGCCTGCCACGTCCCGGCACCAATCAGGAACAGGGAGATGGCGATTACGAGCAACCGTTGGTGCAGCGAAAAACGAATGATGGCGTTGAGCATTAGTGATTATGTCCCGCATGAGGATCGACGGCGCCGCCGGACTGGTTCGTGATTGCCATCTGCATGCGATGAGCGGACTTCATTGCCACAACATCACCAGGGAAAATCGACCCATCGTTGGCAATCACCACGGCGTTTTGGTCTCGATGACGAACGTGGACGGGCACACGGGTGAAGCTGCGTCCGTTTTGCAGGAAGACGAACCAGTCCGCCCCTGACTCGACAACGGCATCCACGGGCAACACAATTTGATCCTCCCATTGCTCGACCGGCACGCGCAGTCCCAGCCGTTGACCGACACGATATTTCCACGATAAAAACCGCTGGCTCTCTTCATTGGTCTCATCACGAATGATCTCGTTGGGCAGTTCCACAAACAGCGACAGGGTTCGCGATTGCAAATCAATCGAGTTCGATACGAAGACAAGTTTCAATCCTCGCATGATTTCACGACTGGAAGAATTGCTAAAGACCGCATCGACTTTCCAACCACGTTTTGCGGCGTCAGCAATCGCGGAAATATCATTCTCGAACGCCTTGCCCTCAATGAATACTTGGCTGTAGTCGGACAGCGAGCAGAGTCGTTCGCCGGCAACAATGGCTTGACCTTTGTGGATCAGTAGATCGTCAATCACCAGCGGATGCGGCCCCGATTCGTGTTGGTGAATCGTCGATGATGTTGGCTGAGAGAACGAGACTGGATGAGCCGATACCTGCGTCAGTTGCAACTCCTCGTCGTGTTCGTGCGTGTCGACGTCGAGGGCAACAATCTTGAGGTGGTGCAGCAGTCTTCCATTCTCACCAATTTCTTCGACTTGACGTTCGGTGAGCCCATGCATCCGCAAGGCTTCGCGTTGCGATTTTGCGAACGCTTCGAGCTTCTCTTTGGCGTAGCGGCGTTCTAACAGCACTTTGCCCGAGATG
>JBDNIG010000027.1:0-8877 GCA_041688415.1 Rhodopirellula sp.
ATGCGCATCGGCAATCGTGCGTACTAATTCCCCGGTGTCGATCTTCCACAGTTTCAGTTCGCCGCTTCTCGAAGGGACTCCGCCGCCGGTGGCGAGCAGCGCCGCATCGGGGCTGAAGTCGAGCGCCGTGACGCGATCGATCAACTCCAGCGGAGAATCGACCGAGCCAATCGTCCGCTCCAGACTCCACGTCGGATGGCTGGTCCAGGTCGTTAACGAGTGGTCACTCGTGACGGCCAGCATTCGGTTCTCGGTGATGAAACAGGCGGCAACGAGGGTGCCCTCATCGCTCGGATTCACGTTGACCGGGTACAGGGGAGCATGTGATTCGGTGAGGTAGCAAACAACGCGACCGCCGCTGAGCACCGCCAGGCGACTTCCATCGTGCGAGAATGAGACGCACCGGACGGGGGCGCGGAGTTCGGCCAGAGCCGCATCGGCGGCTGCTTTCGATTGGGCGGTCGCAGCCGCTTCGGACTCGAGTGGCTCCAACGCGCCAGCTCCTTTCTCGCGTGCCACTCGCAGTCGTGTTTGCACATCTGCGACCGCCCGATCGGCTTCGATTTTGCGAGCGATTCGAGTTTGAATTTCTGCGAGGCGGGTGTGGGTTGCTTTGCGCGATTGGGCCAGGCGGTCTTCGTCGGTTTTTTTCCGCTGCTGTTGCTGCTCCAGGACGGCTTGCAAACGCGGCGGATCGGCGGCGATTCGCTCCGCTGCTTCGCGGGCCTTTTCAGCATTGTGGCGGGCGAGAGTGACGGTTTGGTCAGCGGCGAGCTTCGCCTGGCGGGCTGCTGCCTTTTCGGCTTCTGGTGCCTTTTCGAATGACTCCGCCTTTTGTTTTGCCGCGACCTCGGCGTCCGCCAGTTTCTTCGTGGCTGCTTTGGTGTTCGCCTCTTCCGCCTGCCGACGTTTCGTTGCAGCGTCGAAGTCACTCTGTGCGTTTTGGACGTGCCTGTTCGCCAGTGCAACGTTTCGCTCGAGGTCGGTGATCGTGTCAGTTGAACGGGCATCGTTGACTAGTTCGGCGATCAGTTTGCCGTCGGCGAGATTCCACAACTTCGTGCTCCCCGTCTCCGCCCCCGTTGCGATTCGCTGGCCATCGGAAGTCACGTCGAGCGTTACGATCGCGGCGGCGTGGTTGATTTGTCGAACGACCTTTTGAGTGTTCGTCGCCCATAATTTCGCGGTCCCGTCGAGGCTGGCCGAAACGAATCGATTGCTTTGGCCGGGGACGCCGAGCAGCGCCGTGATCGGAGCGGTGTGTCCAGCGAACGAGCCGATTGCCGATCCGTCGGTCGAATTCCAGAGGCGAATGAGGTGATCGGCACCGCCGCTGACGAGCTGATGATCCTCGCCGAGAATGGCGACGGTCGTCACTTCGGAGGGAGTTTCAATGGGGGTGGCTTGCCGTCCAGTGGCGACATCCCATTGATGCACGGTTCGATCGGCGGTACCGGCCAGCCAACTGCCATCGTGATTGAGCGCGAGGTGCGTGATGGAGGTGGGCGAGGAATCGATGCTGCGAAGTGTGGTGCCGGCAACCAGATCGTAGATCCGTAGCTTGCCGTCGACTTGGGTGATCGCGGCCCGTCGTCGATCACCTGAGACCGCGAATGCGTCGATGTCGGCATCGGTGGCGAAGCGTTGGTCGGTTTGGACGCCGTCGCGCCGCATCCAAATTTTGGCGGTGCGGAACCCGCCCGAGGCGAGCCGGCGTCCATCGGGACTGAAGGCGAGCGATTGCACCGCATCGCGATGCGCTGCCCCCGGTGTTCCGTCGCGTCCACTGGCGAGCAATGCCGGATCGATCAGGCGGTCGAGTTCTCGTCGCGTGCCAAGCGAGTAGATGGGGATTTGGTTCGCCCGGCCTGCAGCGACAAAACGACCGTCAGGCGAGACGGCGACCGCATAGATCGGGTTGGCTCCCGGCGGCGATTGCCAATCAATAGCAGTCGTCGCACCGGTGCCTCCCTTGGCACCTTGATCGATCCAACGTTGAAGCAGCCCAAGCTCATCGGGGGTCAAATTTTCGGCATCGACGTCGTTGTCCTCCGGCGGCATGAACGATTCACGCTGGTGGGCGGCAAGCTGAAAAACGAGACTTTCCGCTGCGTTGCCGGGCACCATCCCAGGCCCTTCGTCGCCGCCTTTGAGAATTGATTCTGGCGTTTCCAAGACGAGACCGCTCGCCGCCTCAGTCGCATTGTGACAGGCGACGCAGTTGCGACGAAGCACCGGCATGATCTCTTTGGCAAAATCCACCACCCCGTCGTGTTCGGTCTCGGCAACCGGCAACTCCTGCTCCGCTCCCAAAAGCACGGTCGTTACCGCGAACCACATAATCAATGCGGCGATCGCAATCATTCGCGTTCGTGGGAGCGACGGCGACTTCGGAAATGACAAGGGATGCACGGGGGTCGCTTTGGAAAAAGGATGAACGTGGCCGAGCCAGACAGCTCGATCTTGCTGACTCGACTATGGTGCCGCTGCGGTAGCTTTGGCGGGCACAACGAGCAGCGTCACGGGGAGCGACTGGACAAAAACGTCGATATCGCGGGACTGAGCCGCAGCGGCCAAATCGATCGCCCGCTGATTGACTATCTTGTTCCGCGTTTGTGCTGCGGCGAGATTTTCAGCGGTTTTGGTCGCTGCGGCGGTCGCTGATTTTGCCGCAGCGGTCGCCGCAACCTTGTCCGCTGCGTCGCCTCCCTCGGCCAGATCGGCCAACTTCGTTTCGGCCTCGACTTTTGCCGCGACCGCCACCTGGTTCGCCTCGATTAATCGGACAATCAATTGGCCGAATCGAGTTTTCTCAGCTTCGGCTTCCGCAGCGGCCCGTGGGTTTCGGCGGTAGGCAACCTTGCTTTGTCCGGCGAGGTAAAACGTGTGTGACCCGAGCGGTGCATTCGCCTCAAGGGTGATCTCGAGCGCCGCCTCGTTGGTCTTTTCGTCCAAAGACAACGCCGCAGCGGTGATCGCTTTGGGCAGCTCATGAGCGTTGATTGTCACGACACCTTTGACGCCTTCGCGGCGAGTCACCTGGACCGGAATTGACAACTTCCCACCCGGCGAGACCGCTTGCGATGCCTCGCCGAGCAGGGTGATCGAGAGGGGCTGGGTGTCTTCGATCACCGAGAGTCTCGCATCGTGTCGGATGCGGGCATGGGTGATTTCATTCGCGTTGTGCTTGTCCCAAACCACCGTGCTAAAAAATGCTTCGCGACGGATTTCTTGGTCCCCGGCCGTCGTCGTACCGACAATTTTCAGCGGCATCGAAGTGGGAGCGGCTGTCTCGTTGGCGACCAATCCGAGGATTGTCTGATTTTGACCTGCCGCAATGACTGCGGGCGGGCAGGCAACGCCGCCGGGCAAGTCGTCGGCGGTGACCGTGATCTCGCCGTCAAATCCGGCACGACGGTAGGCTTGCACGATCGTCAACTGGGTGCCGCCGGGACGGAGGATGGGGGCCGTCATCAGGGCTTCGTTGGGATCCGGGTCGGCGAGCATTTTGAACGTCGCCAACAACTGAAAATCGGGCTTCGGAGGCCCGATCGATAGAGAGTATACCTGGCGCGGGTCCGGGACCGATCCGGCGTACAGGTCCCGCACTAACACGCGATAGGTTCCGGTGACATCGGGCGTGAAGACGCAGCCCGCATCGCGGCGTGGCGCATCAAATGGCGGGTTACTGAGTTCCGCGTCGATATCATCAACCTCCATGACGTCGCTGGAGACGTCGTTGCCCCGTGCGTCGACAACCACATGCTGAACCAATAAAAACGGGTCCGTCGGCAGACCGCGTCGCTGCGAGGAAACTTCCAGGGCGAGTGGAGATCCCGCTTCCGCCTCAAACTCGAACCAGTCCCCTTGATCGCGACCATCGAACTGGGCGAACACCTCGCACGGCAGGCTGGCGATCCGCTGCGGCTGCCCCCGTGCATCATTTGGCTCTACTTCCGGTACCACGGGTGCCTCGGCCATCGCGATGAAGGCGGGGTTGGAGGGCCCCGCCGGAGTTTCCAGGCGATATTGGAAACCAGCCCGCCCCAAATCAGCGGGCCTCACGAAGGCGTTTAGCACCGGCGGTTTGAACGCTGAGGCATCGGTGGGCAGTGGGATTTCAACCTGCAACTGTTCCAGCGACGCGCCCTCGAGCGTAACTCCACTCGCGACTCCAACCGCCGAGGCCGCACCCGGTAAATTGCGACCAAACAGCGTGAACGCCCCGGTCGTGCCGGGAAGCCCGACCGGAGGTAGCACAAAATCAATGTGCGGCTGGGTGCTCAATGACAACTGATAAAAGAATGAATCGCCACCCCGGTAAGTCGAGTCATGGACCAACACGCGATAGGTCCCGTCGGCCGGCACCGTAAAATCCACCAGCGGCTCGTTGCGACGCAGATCACGACTGCTCGCGAGTTGGTGGCCCGAGGCATCGAACACCTTGAGCACGGCGTCGATCCGTGAATCGAGCCGCAGTGTCTCGCAGTGAATCAGGACACGACTGCCCCGCGTCGCGGAAAACTGGTAGACGTCGTAAGTATCCGCCGCGGTGTGGCCGCTGACGATTGAATTCATCTCCAGCGGCATGGCTGAGGCGAGCGAGTTGTTCGGACCGTGCTCAATCACCTGTGGCAAATGGCTGACCGCAAACGAACGGGCCGTGGACGTTCCATAACGACCGCTGGCGCGGACTTCATAGATCCCCACCGGCACGTCCGGAGAGATCGTCACGTTGAATTGACCCGGCAGCGGTTGCGGGTGCTCGTCGAAGGCTGGCCGCGGTGCCATTTTCGGCTCGGCCGTGATTTGAGGATGTGAGAAGACCAACTGGTCCACTTCGTCCAAGTCGACTCCATGAATGGTGAGATCGACCGATGCACCGATTTGTCCACCTGGGGGGAACACGCGGTGTAGCCGTGCTTCGGGAAGCTGCGCGTACAGCGGCATCCCCGCCAACACGGCGAGCGATACCACTACGGTGGCAACGCGACGGGCGACTTCTCGGGCACCTCGTCGCTCGGGAGCGAAAATCGCGGGGGATCTGCTCGGCACGTTCATAGAAAACAACGCTCCGTCATAACACTCAATGATTGAATAGGAACTCTTTTGTGTTGATCAATGCCCACAACACGTCTTCACAGGCCAAGGCGACACTCGAGCTTTTCTCTTGGCTTTTCCGCTCGACGTACTCGGTCACGGTGGCGAGTTCGTCCTCGGTGGGCGGACGCGATACCGTGCTGAGGTAGAAATTGCGGATTTTCTCTGGAAGCGTTTTTTGGCTGTCGGTCGCCAAGAGCGCAGCCCGACCGCTATTGGCGGACAGTTTGGCGAATAGGTCTGCGGAGTTGATCAAGTGCAATCCTTGCGAGAGATTCGCTTCATCGGATCGTTCACACTCGCACGCACTGTTCCCCTCGGGACGCCCGAAGACGCTCAGAAAATAGGAATTGAAACCGGAGTCGGGCAGTTGCATGGCTCGGGTGCCAGGCGGCACACCGGGGAACCGTGTGCTCGAGGCGGTCACGACATCGACGGAGTCGAGCAACACTTCCGCAGACAATCGCTTGGGATAGTAACGGGAAAAATTCTGTTGATCGTTCGCGTTGTACTCGTTGGGCAGCGAGCTGAGCTGGTAGGTGGTCGATTGGCAGATCGTTCGCACCAGATCCTTCATGTCGAACTTGCTAGCGATGAAATGATCGGCTAATGCGTCGAGCAGCAACGGGTTGGTGGCCGGATTGGTCTCTCGCATGTCATCCTCCGGTTCGACCAATCCGCGGCTAAAGAAGTGTTTCCAGTATCGGTTGACGAGCGTGCGGGCAAAGAAGGGATTCTCCGGTGCAGCCATCCAGTCCACCAATCGCTGGCGTGGATCCTCTTCCGGGGCGATCCGCATCGGCTCGCTTCCAAAGCCAGCGGGCGTCACCGCCTTGCCTGTCCGCGGATTGATGACCGTGGCCTCACCACGGCGGTGATAAATAAGTTCTTCGGTCGGTAGCCAACCCGGTTTGCGACCGACACGAGAGAAGAAGGAAGTGAAGCGGTAGTAATCGCCTTGGCTCCATTTCTCAAACGGATGATGGTGGCACTGGGCACACTGCATCCGCATCCCTAAAAAGAGTTGGGCCGCGTCTTCGGCTTGCGCGTTGCTTTCCTTGACGTTGCGGTACCAAATCACGCCGGGATTCCGCGTGGCGTCACCCGAAGCCGCTACGATGTTTCGAACGAATTCGTCGTAGGGTCGATTCTCGTGGATCGTTTGGCGGATCCAGGCATGCAGGGCGTAGGTTCCATGACGGCCATCGTCTCCCGCCGCGGACGTGCGTTGGTTGCGTAGGATTGCGGACCATTTTCTGGCGAAGTTGTCGGCGTAATCCGTGCTGGCCAACAGATCGTCGATCCGTCGGTCCCGTTTTTGAGGATCGTCGTCGGCCAAGAACGCAGCGATTTCATCGGCTTGCGGAAGCCGACCGGCGATATCGATCGTCACGCGGCGTAGGAACGTCGTGTCGCTACAGATTTCTGACGGGGGAAGTCCGAGCAACCGCCATTTTTTAAACACCCATTGGTCAATGAAATTTCGCTTCGGAGGCAAGTGTTCGATCGGCGCGCCGAGCGGGATCGTCGATCGGAACACCGCGACGTGTGATTGGTAACGGATCATGACCGCGACGTCACCGGCCAGCGTCCCGGAGGTCACCAGCCCGCCAGGGGTCACCTCGGCCATCTCGGAGAGATTGGGTTCGTATTGGGCGATCGCCGTGACGTCCTCGGTCGTTCCGTCGGTGTAGCGGGCGACGACGTCGAGTTGCTGTTGGCTTTCCGTGCCCATCATCCGCTCTTTGGGAAACACCTCGATGCCCACGACCCGCGCGACATCGGGATCCCCGAAGGACGTTCCTTCGGCAATCCAACGTTGAATCAGTTTGTAATGGTGCGAATCGACGTCCGCTCGCGCGCCGCCGCCGTGGGGGACAAGGCCAGCGACCTTTTGCAGTAGCAAGCTCCTCTGCGGCGCGGCCACGTTGACGCGGCGTCCCCGAGCTTCTTTGACGAGGTGCTCATAATCTTCCCGTGGTTCGAAACCGAGCAGCGAAAGTTGGAATCCATTTTGACCCCCGGATTTCCCGTGACAGCCGCCGCCGTTGCACTGAAGCTTGGTGAAAATCGGCACGATCTGGTTGGGGAAGTTGACCGGCGGATTCCGCTCAAAACTTGTGACCGTCACCCGTCTCGTGGCGGTGATCGCATCGGACGTTTCTGCAGTGATGTGAGCGACGATGGTGGCGGTGCCGTTGCCGCGGGATGACACCAACCCGGACGCGTCGATTGAGACCACTCCGCTTGGTTCGGCACGGTACGCGACACGACGTGTCAGATCCCGCAACTGGCCACTCGAATACGTGCCCGTAACCACCAACTGCTGCCGACGCTCGTTTCCGATCAGAGCGACGGGATCATCATTGAGATCGTCGTGCCCAGTTTCAATCGAAAGCGAACGTAAAACACCGGGATCACCGCGTCCAATCGGCTGGCGAGTCTCAGCGGCGAAAACCACGCCGGAAAACAAGAAAGCAACCGCGACGTGCAAGCCAAGCCACGTCCATCGCGGAAAAAACATCATTGGCGTTGATGAGTCCGAAGATGGCGATAACGTTCTCGCGAGAAAACTTCTCGGATCACCGATCCAGGTCATGCCAGCATGAAGTGCTCGGCCACTCATGATTTCGCCTCGGGAGGGGGAGGTAGGCGTTGGTGGGAAATGTATCGATGGAACCGACCGGTGAGTCGTTGATCGGCACGTCAACCTTCGAGAGCGTTAACGAAAACGTCAGCACCCTTCATCGAGGATAACAGGCCCGCATCCGTTTCGCAACAATGACACCTCATGCCTCCATTTGGAGACTGTTGAAATACCTAAATACGGACAATACAAGCCCGAGATCAGTTCAACAAAAAACCCTCTCGCCAAAGCGAGAGGGTTTCGAGAACTGTTCATCCGATTGAAGGGGATGCTCAATACATGTCGTTACCGCCACCCTGGCCGGACTTACCGTCGGACTTGGGTTTCTCGGCGATCAGCGCGTCGCTGGTCAGCAGCAGCGTCGCGACGCTGGCGGCGTTGCCCAGAGCGGTGCGGGCCACCTTGGTCGGGTCGATGACGCCGGCCTTGACGAGGTCTTCGTAGACGTCCGTCAGCGCGTTGTAGCCTTCGTTGCCCTTCATGGCGAGTACTCTCTCGCACACGATGCCACCGTCTTGGCCAGCATTTTCGCTGATCATGTGCAGTGGTGACCGGCAGGAACGCAGCACGATATTGTAGCCAATGCGTTGGTCTTCGGTCATGTCGTCGGCTGGCTTGGCTTTGCCAGCGGCACGCAGCAAGGCGACGCCGCCACCGGGCAGAATGCCTTCTTCGACGGCCGCGCGGGTTGCGTGGAGGGCATCTTCGACGCGTGCTTTCTTCTCTTTCATTTCGCTTTCGGTCGCCGCACCGACGTTGACCTTGGCGACACCACCGGCGAGTTTCGCCAAGCGTTCTTCGAGCTTCTCGCGATCGTAGTCGCTGCTGCAGTTTTCGATTTCGCGGCGAATCTGTGCGATCCGGGCTTGGATGTCAGCCGACTTGCCAGCACCTTCGATGATCGTGGTGTTGTCTTTGTCGATGATGACCTTCTTGGCACGGCCGAGTTGGGGCAGATCGACACTGTCGAGTTTGACACCGAGGGCTTCGAAGATGGCGCTTCCGCCGGTCAGGATGGCGATATTTTCCATCATCGCCTTGCGACGATCGCCGTAACCGGGAGCCTTGACCGCGGCCACGGTGAAGGTGCCACGCAGGCGGTTGATCACGAGCGTTGCCAGGGCTTCGCC
>JBDNIG010000181.1:0-9971 GCA_041688415.1 Rhodopirellula sp.
ACGAAATTGCTATCACCGACATGGTCCAGAGCATGGTCGAACAAAGCGGGGTACGAAATTTGATTTTCGTAAAATTCAAACAGACCATCGGCGTCGAACTCACCTCCTGAAGTTCCGGGACTGACATCGCGCAGCGTCCCGGAAACCCAGTCATCATAGTCGCTGCCAATTGAATCACCGATCCGGCCAACGTAACCATAGCCGTCGAACGACACGATTGTTTGACCTCGGCTATTTCGTTGGACAACGGGATGGTCGTCACTAAAGTTCTCAACGAACACGATCGGCGCGAACGAGCCCGCGTCCAAGTTCAGATCATGCATCGCCACGGCATCGTACGTATCCCAATCCGAGGCGGGACTCTCCGCGTCAATGAAACCGTCGTTATTGTCATCAATGTCATCATCGACGACGGGGGGCGTGTCCGATTGCAGCAATAAAAAACTCGCGTCATTGAACGTGGTGTTCAACGATCCGTCGGTCTGATTGCTGGAGAAGATCCCGCCGGGCAAGCCATTGAATCCCGACAGATCACTTTGCAGAACATTCGCGCCAAAGGCGGCGGTGTACGTATTGCCGCCCTGCAACAGGACGAGGAAACCGTTCTCGCCAAACGACCGACCGCTCAAGTCGATGACGGTATTGATCGTTCCAAGCCGACTGGAATATTCCTCCACGACGACAAAGTACGTTCCTGCCGGCAACACTTCGTTGGGTTTTCCTCGCAATTCGATGTATTGGTCCGTGGTTTTCGAGACGTCCGAAGAATCGCGGCCCTCGACCAAGACTTCGCTAATCACCGGTCTGTCGAATTTCGCGTCATCGAGTGCTGGCAGGGCTCGCACGGGCAACGATTGCGACGACAGATTGGCAAACTGTGGGTCCGAATTGGCAGGGTCCACCGTCGCGGTCAATGTGCTCGGCGTGACTACCTTGACCTCATGATCGAGATCCGGCGTTAATCTCACGCGGTGGGGTGTCGCCCAGTCGTCGGGCGTGAAGGTCAGTTGATTGACATCGAGCAACACACCCGGATCGCCGCCCAGACCGCTCGACAGCGATAGATTCAGCGTCACGTCCGAGACCGGCTGACGATTCAGCGTGACTTCGACAAAGTCCTCCGTGATCGCCCCACCGACCACGGTCGCGCCGACCTGGCCGAGCGATCCCGCTCCCGTCAATGGATTGCTCGGCACGAGACGAAATCCGATCACGTCCGGTGCGATCGCGAAGTTCACGTTGTTGCGAGACTCGAACTGCGTCACCGTGACGTCTCGCGAGTTGTTACCGATCGTGCTCCGAGCCAGCGCTACCGGACGCACCGGATCACTGACGTCGATCGATGCTCGCACCACCGCCGTTTCGACGATGTTGGGCACGGCGTCGCGAATCTCGACCAAAAGTGTTGCGGTGCGATCATTGTCGTCGGCGTCAAACATCCAAACATAAGTCGACGTGGAGACCGGCCCATTGGGCAAGATTCCCTCGAGCTGTTCGGCGGTAGCCAAAGCCATCGAGTTGGCATCGATCCCGGTGAAACTCGTACGAGCGAGTGTGCGGCCGAAGCCGTTGAGATCAAACGCGAAGAACTCGTCATCACTGTTGTCGAACCCGATCACGCGCCGATTGACGGGATCAAACGCTAAGTCGCTGACCGAACTCAGGCCCGAATAGCCGTCGCCGATCAATGTCGCACGCGCCGTGTTGATGTCGATCCGTGCGAGCGTGCGGTTGGTGGCTTCCGAGTTCCCTCGCACCAACGTGTAGACCGTATTGCCAACCCGGTCGTAGGCCAAACCGCCGACGATGTCCATATTGGATTCCGCGATACGAAAACGCTCGCCGCTGTACGTATCAACCTGAAAGACTTCGTTGGATCGCGCGTCGGTACCGATCAAAGAATTATCGCCGATCTGCACCAGCCCATCCATACGATTGCTCGTCGGTTGCCCGATGGATTCAACCTGGCCAGAGGCGTCAACCTGGAACAACTGCGCCGCACGAAAGTAGTCGCCATTGTCATCTTGGACGACCGTGTCGTTCCAACCGAACGTCACCGACGGCGCGGTCTGCACCAACCCAGCTGCGGGCGCGACGCGAATTTGATGATTGCCTGCCGATAGCGTCGGGAACGAATAGAATCCATCGGCATCGGACAACGTCGATGGCTCCGCTGAATCCACCTTCCCATTCGCGTTTTGGTCCAAGTACACGCGGACGTCCGCGGCGCCGGTCTCATCGTCCTGACGCAGCCCATCTTGGTTCGCATCGAGAAAAATCTCGCCGCTCACGACCGCCAACAGGTGTCGTGTTTCCAGTTTTTCGAGCTGAACCCGTCGTTTCCCAGCGCGCCGATTCGACGCCGCGGCGAGCGAGCGTGCCAAGCGACGACGACGCGCCGTCGATGACTCGCCAGCAGTTACATCAGTGCGAGGGCCAACCAACCAATCTCGCAATGGGATCGAAGTAAAGCGTTTCATAACGGAAAAAATCCAAAAAGCGCGCGGCGAAGACCAGCGACCAAGCGAATCGGAACGGTGGTGGGCTGAGTTTTCCAACAATCAGGCCGACGAGTCAGCGTGGGTCTTGGTTACCCAGAATCCAAAAAAGTTCCGGTTACTGAAATAGAATAAAATGGTCTAAAACCTTATCCGAAAAAGAGTTCTCCGTGTTTGGAAAACAGCCGCCCCCCTTTTTCGGAGAGGTTCCTAAGCCTCCTAGGGTAGATATCCGGACCATCCGAAACAACAGAAAAGATCGCTATTTAGCGAACAATCGTGGTAGTACCCGCCAAGCGAAGGTCCGATTAGGCGGGTTCTTGCCGTTGTGCCTCGTTATCGATGATCGCCAAAGCTGGCCTAGCGAGCTGGACGATGCCTACAATCTGCTTGCCCCGCGGCTCGTCGACTCGGTCGACGAGTCGGGGTTCATTTTGCCGGAAAAGTCTCGATGCCGAGCTGGAACCACATGCGTCAACGCACCACAACAACCGCACCGATCCACCGTAGCAGAACGGCCCGGCGGAAACACGCCGTCGCTGCGGCGACCATCCTGCTCACGGCCCTCGGCGCAGCAGCGTGGGAACCCGTCGCGGCCCAAGACGCCGAAACCACGCTCACGCCCAGCGGACCGATCCAACGCAGCGAATCCTTTTATCGGCCCAGCCCGATCACTCGTACCGAGCCGGTTCCCCGGGCCAGCTTGGGCAGCATCCCGAGTCGTAACCAGACCGACATCCAACGCGATCAGATGTTCAGCGAATTGGCCGAAGAAGTCGCCCAATTCGATCGTTTGGGCAACCTCGTCCGACACGTCGCTCGGTTAGTAAAACCGAGTGTGATCCACATCGAAGCCCACAAGGTTTCGGGAAAGGTCGCATCGTCAGAATCCTACGACGAAGCGGGCAGCGGTGTCGTTTTGGAAATCGGCGGTGAGTCTTGGGTCATGACCAATCGGCACGTCATCCATGGTGCCACGCTCGACCAGATCATGATGCGAACGAGCGACGGACGACGCTGGAGTCCGGAACGAATCCTGATGGATGCGAGCACCGATGTCGCCGTCATGAAGCTGGCCGCTGCCTCGGGAAACGCTCGCGAGGCGAGCCGCCGACCGGCGTCGCCCCCCCCATCACTGCCACCGGCCGCCCGGTTGGCCGACAGCGATCGGGTGCAAATTGGCGATTTCGTGATCGCGATCGGCAGCCCCTTCGGGCTCAGCCATTCGGTCACGTTCGGCATCATGAGTGCGAAAGGACGACGCGATCTATCGTTGGGCGAAGAGCGGATCGATCTGCAGGATTTCTTCCAGACCGATGCCGCGATCAATCCTGGCAATAGCGGCGGGCCTTTGCTCAACCTACGCGGTGAGGTGATCGGCCTGAACACAGCCATCGCCAGCAGCAGCGGTGGCAGCGAGGGGATCGGGTTTGCGATCCCAATCAACATGGCCGCCCGGGTTGCCGAAGAACTCGTTGCCCACGGACAACTCCGCCGAGGCTATCTCGGTGTGACTTTGGATCCGGAATTCGCCGCGATGGAGTTTCCCTCCGCCTCCGGCCTGTACGCATCGATGAAGATCAGCCCCGAGGCGGCCGTTGACGATTATCGTGATGGCGAATTGAAATTTGGTGGTGCCCGCGTCAAGAATGTCCGCTCGGACTCGCCCGCCGAATCGGCGCGGCTGCAAAAAGACGACGTCATCTTGCAGTTCGACGGCTACCGCATCGAAGACGATGACCACCTCGTCGCCCGCGTCGGGATGGCCGCCGCAGATCAACCCATCGAGATGGTGATCCTTCGCGATGGCAAACGATACCGCACCGAAGTCACGCTCAAACAAATGCCGTAGGAATACGTGGCATAGGCTTCCAGCCCGTGATGGTTCTTCAACACAGGCTTCCAGCCAATGCCACGTATACTTTGTTCGTTTAATTCGCACTGCCATTTGGATCAAAGTAGCCCGGTTCGTTACCCGGTTTCCACTTGATGTTGCAGCCGACCGACGGTTTCTGATCGATCGCCGCCGTGCGGCCTGCCAAGGTTTCATCCAAGGCCGCGCGGAGGTCCACGCCCGTTACCGCCACGCCCGATTTCGGGCGGCTGCTGTCGAGCTGGCCCCGGTATGTCAGGCGATCATCGGCGTCGAATAGGAAGAAATCGGGTGTGCAGGCGGCCCCGTACGCGATCGCCACGGACTGATCCTCGTCCAACGCGTACGCAAACGCGTAGTCCCGTTCGGCCTTTTCCGCTGTCATGGCGTCAAAGTTATCGTCTGGGTATTTGTCAACATCGTTGCTGTTGATGCCAACGATACCGACACCGTGCTGCATGTACTCATCGCTGAGCAGTTTCAGCTGCTCGACAACGTGTTTGACGTACGGGCAGTGGTTACACATGAACACCACCAATAGCGCCTTGCTGTCTTTGAAATCCGCCCGCGATACGGTGCCGCCGTCAGTCTCGGGAAGCGAAAAGTCGGGGGCAATCGTGCCCAATGGCATCATCGTCGAAGCAGTGCGAACCATGAGTAATCGTGATTTTTGAGAAGTGAATCGACACTCGCGCGAGTGAAACGACGCGAGTGTAACACCGCAGCCAACCGCACGACAGGCAAGCGTGAGCCGAGTGCCGTAACGCACCGGGCAACGCCGCCAGCCCGGACGCTTACGCGTCGCCGCTCACAAAATCGACGGGGCCGTCGGCGTTGATGGCATACGCAGGTCCCTACTTGACCATTTCGGCGAGTTCGTCGTCGAGTTCGGATTCGCCCACGTTGTGGCGGACGACGCGACCTTTGCTATCGATCAGCATCATGGTGGGTAGCGTTTGGACACCGAACTGTTTGGCCAGCGGACTGCCTTCGAGACCGCCGTCTTCAAATAGCTGGATCCATGGCAGCGAATTTTCCTTGAGAAAGGCAACCGCTTTCTCCCGCGAGTTGTCGATGTTGACGCCGACGATCTGCAGGCCGGCACGTTGGTAGCGAGCCTGCAGGCTGCGCAGTCGTTTCATGTCCTGCTTGCATGGCTCGCACCACGTTGCCCAGTAGTGCAGCACGACCGGGTGGCCACGCAATTGGCTCAGCCGGAACGCTTTGCCTTGGATCGTAGTTCCTTCGAGTTCGACTTCTTTGCCCACGGATTGCAGACGCACGATCGCTCCGGCAGCACGTTCGGCAGTATCGGTACCACGGAATTCCGTCGCGACCTGCTTGTAGAACTTCAGTGCGTCGTCCTCTTGGCCTTCGAACTCCTTGCTCAACGCCAATTGCAGTTTCGCTTGGGCCGTTTCGGGAGCGTCCGGGTGGCGGTCAGCGAACGCGTTGAGTTCGCCCAGCCACCATTCTTGGATCTTGGCGAAGTCCGCGTCCGGGCTTTGCCGAGCGATGTACTCGGTGCCGATCAACTGATACTCGGTGTAGGCACGCAGCGCTTCGGTTTGCGGGCTGCGTGATTGGCCCAGCGATTTTGCGAGCGATTTGAGTCGATCCAGACCTTCGGGGTAGGCACCGCTCTGCACCGCGACACTGACGGTATCGACTAACTGTCGGGTCCACGTATCGCGTTCTTCCGGCGTGGTGGCGGCCTCGATCAGGCTGGCGACCACGTCGGCACGCTGCTCGTTCAGGACCGCGAGATCCTGGGTTTCGGTCGCTTGGGCCGACTTCGAATCGATCGCTTCGAGCTTACTGACGAGCATCTGAGTTTTCGTATCGCCCGCACTCGAACCGGAGGGTGAGGCGCCGAATGTCCCGCCGGGCGTGAAGAAATTGCCTCCCGCCTGAGCGATCGGTTCGCCTTTTTCAGCCAGCACCGGCAAGTCCAGCAGTTTCCAGGCATCGCCCGATCGGATGATCGTGCCGACGAGCAGTTGGCCAGACCGATCCCCCGTTTCGAACATGGCGACGGCGTTCTCGTAGGCGAACACATCTTTTTCAAACCCCGGTTCGCCCGCGGGCATCAGGCCGGGAACCGTCGCAGCAAACTGCAACCATTTCGCTTGGCGATCCACCGTGTCTTGCGACTCGGCAAACTCCTTGAATTTCTTCGCTGCCCGGGTGGCCTTGCGAGTCAGCGTTTCCTGCATGTCACCGCGAATGCCCGCCGCTTTGATGTCCGCGGGAGACGCCAACAGCGCGGTGAAGCGGGTCGCATCGGCGTCCGCCAACGCCGCGATCAGTTCCATCGTAGTTTCCTCGGCCGAGATAACTTTCCAGTTGTCAATCGTGCCGTCTTCGTTAGCATCAATGCCCCAGCGGGTACCGCCGGTGGCCATCCAGCGATACTGGTCGGCCTTCCCGTTAAAATTCGCATCGACGTCGCGATACACCTCAACTCCGTATTGGAAATAACTCCACAGATCGATCTTTTTGTCGCCGTTGGTGTCGGCAAAACGCCTCAGGATCGTGCCATCGGGGCCCACGACCTCCCAGCCTGACCAGTCGCTGCGGTCGATATCGCGAACGGTACAGCGACTCAACTGGTCGTCGTTCACCAATTCGTAGACGACATCATCTTGCACGGGTTTGAGTCCGAGTGCCGCGGCAGCCGACGGCGGAGCCGCCCCGACCGGAGCGGCAAAAAACAGGAGCAACGCACAAAACCACAGTCGAGTGTCTTGGAAACGCAATCGCTTTGGCAAAATCGTCTGAACGTCCATCACTGGGATTACTTTTTTCTGAGCCGTGGAAGTGAGCGCCGACGTGGCGATGAGACAACGGACGCGATCATCCCCGTTGCGACGGCAAGAAATCAAGATCAGTTCAGAAATTGGACGGTTAGAAACGTCCGCTAGCGGGCTGTTGATTGAATCGTTTTTACGAAATGAGCGTGTCAATCATAACCCGACGCGTAAGCGAGGGATGCAACCTGGTCCCTCGCTTACGCGTCGGGTTACTAAATCGACAGCCCCCTAGGCTGGGACGGCCTGGTCGCCGTGCAGCGGTAACGCGATCACGTCGCCGTCGAGTGACACAGTTCGCGGCCGGGTCGTTGCGGAATTAGCCGGCAAGCGGCGATTCTTTGGTCGCGGCGTTGGCGCTCGCGTGTCGTTGCTGACGCTGTTGGGAACGAGCGTCGTCCGCATCGCGTTCCACTGATGCAGTGTCAGTTCCATCTCACTTTGCGTGAACCAGCCGACTGCGGGGCTGAAGGATTCCTGGCGGAGCACGATCGGGCGGTCCCGGATCGCTTGGATTTGCTCGCAGAACGGCCGCGAGATTTGACGCACGCAATCGAGGTGACACACGTCGTCAGGATTTTCCACCACATCTTCGCCGCAGTGCATACGCACGGGAAAAACGCGGAACGCGTCTCGCGGCTCGAGTGAACGATGCACAATCACCACACGCTGTTGCTCGGTCAGACCGGCGACGATCGACAAGATATTTTCGTTGTGAGTCATGTTGAACGGGATGCCTTGTTTACGGGATGCGTCAACAAATCAATCGGGCCACCGATTACTTGGTGAGAATCAGTTTGCCTTGGCGGGTTTTTCGCAAGCGATACAGTTGGCCCTCGTTTTCAATCCAAATCTCATCACCGCAGCGGGTGAGGCTTTCGAACCGAACGACTTTGAGGGTGTGGGCCGCACCGCAGCCGCAGGCGAGCGAATTTTCGCCCGGTAACGCACCCATCACCCGCGTTTCAATCACGGCGGACTCGGTGGCCGCGGTCACGACGCTACCCGCGGTAGCTGGGGCGTTCGTTGCCGTGGCCGCGTCGGTCACCATAGCCGCGTCGGTCACCATGGCCGCGTCGGTCGATTGGGAGGTCGGCGGCGTCGGATCCATCGGAATGTCGCTGATCTTGCTCGCGGAATCGGTGGGAACCCCACGAGCATCTGCTCGCTGGGGTGATGTAACGTCCCAATCTATGTGGTGAGCGATGGGCAAACAAGTCTTATTGCGAATCATTAGCAATAAAAAACCGGAGTAACCAAGTCTCACCGAGACTCGGACGTCCGTCCCAGCGGCGAGAATCAGATGCGTGTCTCGGCGAGACTCGCCTACTCAGTAGCCATACCGGGCAAAATAGTCGCCCCACCGCTCCTGCAGGAGCTCTTCCTGCACCGCCGATAATTGATGCTTGTTGGGCTGGTAGGAGCGGTGTTCGTTGTCAGTCCACGTCTGAATTTCGTCGCGAACCGTTTCGAAATCCGCCAGCCGCAACGAATCGTAGATGTTTTCCAGCGTCGCGACGGGATCAGCGATGAGGTCCTCATACCGGATCTCGATCAGATGATGCTTGTCGACTTTGTGGCGTTGTTCCTCGAAAGCGGCATACATCCGCGTAAAGCAGTCGAGCACGTATTCTTCGATGCCGTCGCCGGAGGTGTCTGCGGGCGGTGCCTGCAGCGATTGGACTTCATCGAGGCTGCGCCACAACCGGCAGGTGCTTGGGAACAGATCTCGGGGATCGCGGGTGATATGAATGAACCGGGCTTGGGGGAACGCATCGGCGAGATACCCAATCCGTCCCGTATGCGTCGGGCTTTTGATCACGAGAGGCCGCGTCGTGACGACGCTGACGCGGTGCAAGAACGACTTCAATGTCGCCAGCCAATGTTGACGGGCTGCCTCGTCGACACCTTGGAAATCCAGGTAATCCATGTCGACGGGGCCGCGGCGTGGGAACGCGATCCGCCGATACGGTGACGGCACGCCAAGATTGACCAGCGCGAACTCATCCTCCTGAGGGTGGTCCCAGCCCGTGGCCATGTTGTCCATCGGTCGCTTGCCCGGCAGCAGCCAGCCCGCAAATGTGCGAAAGAACCACTGCGTCAAGAGAAAATGCGAGGGGGCAAAGCACTGATAGGTCGACGGACTGCTCCACCGTTCGTCGCGGACCATCAACTCGTGTAGCAACGTCGTGCCGCTGCGCCAGTGACCGATGATGAACACCGGCGGACCGTGCAGTTCGGCATCGCGAAGCCGGCGGCCAAAAAACAGGTTTTGCAGGCCCATCAGCAACGTGTTGAACGGGGTCGCGATGCTCACCGAAATCGCCAACCCAATTCGTGAGGGGCTGATCGAAAACTCGCCCTGACGCAGCAATCGCCACCACGTCAAGGGCCGCATCCCATGCCAAAATCGCGGACTGTAGAACGGATAGCGATTCACGGATGATTGCGACATGGAGTGAGAAGGGCCTGCGAAGAGGAAGATGTAGCCGGACCGTTGCATCGATCCGATGCTGGCGATGATCTGAATCGGGCGAAGAAAGGGGACGCCGGGGGGTGAGTTTCGAAGGAGCGGCGGGGCCGACATTGATTCGTCGTGGCGAACAAAACGAGTCGTGCGTCCGTCTGGCGACTGGCCGGGAATTTGGCGCAGCCTCCCCCGCAAATGACGACCTTAGATTAGGCTCTATTGGAGAAAGGTTAAAGCGTCCGTTTTACGACGCCGAATCTTGGTCGCACCAGCGGCACGGATCTTATAGATTTTTTGGCTGTCACGGGTTCCCACGGTTC
>JBDNIG010000028.1:0-13469 GCA_041688415.1 Rhodopirellula sp.
CGTTGCCTCGTCCACTACGCGACTTATTGTCTCGCTGACGCTTCACGACTGCCCGGTGGAAGGTTGCTTTCGAGGATGCGCATCGTGTTGACCATGCGTACCCATCTTGCCCGTCGCTTTTCGCCGGGAACGATGATTCGGTAGGGGCCGTGGAGGGAATTCAGCGGTTGACCGTCTTGTTCGTCTGCAAGAATAACGACCCGGCAGGAGAAGTTGGGGTCGAGCTCGGGAAGTGAAAACACCACTCGATATCCATCCTGAGCCTCCATCGAAACATAACACTGGAGAGCGTCTCCACGGCACCCTACGCAATGGGGATCGTGAAGTTGATCGGTGCCATCGTGGTGCCATCGTGGTGCCATCGTGGTGCCATCGTACTTAAGGTGACGTCGCTCAACCCGAAGGCTCCACCCGACGGTGCCCACCAACCGAACTGGCCCATTGGCTCCAGTGCCCAGCCCTGGTCGGCGCAAGTGTCGAAATCCGCGTCGATGTGGCTGCGTTCACCGAATAGCAGGGTGTTTGTCAAGCCGTCCAGAATGTCGCGCAGGCGTACCACGGGGAATATCGGTCCAGCGGATCTGGTCACCGGTTTACCGACAGCTTTTGACGGGCCTTCCCGGCATCAACAACAGTCAAACGGGAGACTTGTCGACCGTCGATGCGTGAGGACACAATTCGATTCGCGTATAAGTGACAAGGCTCACGCTACTGGTTACAAATTGGCGTGCCCCCGGAACCGAGTCAAACCCGGGCGTTGCCTGACGCGGCGATTCCACTTTCCAACGATAGCTCTGGCGGGTAGAATCTCGGCAACTTGGTCTTCCCCTTGATGACGATGAAACGGCGATTAATGCCCACACCTACTTGCCTCCCCCTGCTCCACCGCGTGATGCCATTGGTCATGTTGGTGTTGTTTGCGCTGCCGAGTTTTGGTCTGACAACATCGCTGGCGCGAGTCGCACTGGGATACGAGACATTGGGGGGGGCGAACCAGAGCCAAGCCGAGGAGCTAGAAGAACGCGTGCCCTGTTCGACGGATCGCCGCGAACGTTCTCAGCGAGTCAAACGGTACGCTGCGTGGCTACGTGTCAGCTGGACCCACGTCCAGAAAAACATCAATCATCGTGATTCCCGGCGAGCGATCGTGGGACATCGTCTGGCCAATGGATCGCTGGCACCGATTCGCTGTTAGCGATTTGGACAAGGAATCGTCTGACAAACTCCTGCGAAGGGGGGGCGGTGCCTACATGCGTCCATCTCTCAGGCGTCCGATGTGCATTTGTTGAAACGCACGCATCGGTTCGGCTGATTTCTTTCGAAGCCCAATGATTGATTTATGTCTACTCAGAATTCCACGCCTTCCACCAGTACGCTCGTTGACGACCTCGTTTCTGGTTTAGTTGTTTTTCTCGTTGCCCTGCCGCTCTGTCTGGGCATCGCCTTGGCGTCGGGTGCCGAGCTGTTTTCGGGGCTGTTGGCCGGCATTGTTGGTGGCCTGGTGGTGGCCATCATCAGTGGATCGCATACGAGCGTCAGTGGCCCGGCGGCCGGTTTGACGGCGATTGTCGCCGCCCAAATCACCTCGCTCGGGTCGTTTGAAGCGTTTCTGTTGGCGGTCGCGATCGCTGGCGTGATTCAAATTGGATTTGGAGTCGCCAAGGGTGGCGCGCTATCCGCGTTCTTTCCCTCCAGTGTGATCAAAGGTTTGTTGGCGGCGATCGGCGTGATCCTGATTCTGAAGCAAATTCCGCACGTCGTTGGTCACGACCTGGATCCCGAGGGTGAAATGTCGTTTTTTCAACCTGACAGCGAAACGACCTTCTCCGAACTCTTTGCGACTCTGGCGGGGAGCATCCACGTCGGCGCGATGGTGGTCGGATTGCTCTCGGTCTCGCTGCTGTTGATCTGGGAACGCATCGACGTGCTCAAAAAGTCCCTGGTGCCCGCACCGCTGCTGGTCGTCTTGATGGGCGTTGCCCTGAGCGTCTGGTTCGGCGACTGGGGGGGGGGGTGGTCGATCGGCACGGATCACCTCGTTGAAATCCCGATTGCCAAGAGTGTCTCTGAGTTCGCGGGCTTTCTGACGCTGCCTGATTTTTCGCAATTCGGCAATCCAGCCATCTACGTCGCCGCGGTTACCATTGCCATTGTCGCCTCACTCGAGACGCTCTTGAATCTCGAAGCGGTCGACAAGGTCGACAAGCAAAAGCGCAGCTCACCGCCGAGTCGCGAATTGGTGGCCCAGGGTTGCGGCAATGTTGTGTGCGGATTGATTGGCGGACTGCCGGTTACATCCGTGATTGTGCGCAGTAGCGTGAACGTCAATGCTGGCGGCAAGACAAAACGGTCCGCGTTTTTTCACGGTGTGCTATTGTTGCTCAGTGTGGCGCTGCTGCCACAGTATCTGAACATGATCCCACTGTCGGCCCTGGCCGCGATCCTGTTGGTGACCGGTTTTAAACTGGCCAGCCCGAAGTTGTTCAAACAGATGTGGGACGAAGGTCGTTATCAGTTCACTCCGTTCATCGTCACGGTGGTGGCGATTGTGATGACGGACCTCTTGGTTGGAATCCTGATCGGTCTGGGGGTCGCGGTAGTGTTCATTCTCAACAGTAACCTACGGCGTCCGATTCGCCGCACGGTGGAATCTCGACTGGAAGGCGACATCAATCACATTGAACTTGCCAATCAAGTCAGCTTTCTTAACCGGGCCGCGATCCAGGGCATCGTTGACGAGGCCAAACCTGGCAGCCGGTTTACGATCGACGCGAGACAGTCTGATTACATCGATCCAGATGTCCTGAGTCTGATCCGCGACTTCGCCGATACAACGGGACCGGCACGCAATGTGTTGGTAAACCTGATTGGTTTCAAAAAGCGGTATCATCTCTCAAACACGGCTCAGTTTGCCAGTCACACGACACGTGAATTGCAGGACAACATCACGCCGGATCAAGTGATTGAGATCATGCGTGAGGGTAACCGCCGCTTTGTTGACGGCAATCGCTTGAGTCGTGATCTGAGTCGTCAAGTCTACGCGACGGCAAAGGGACAAAACCCGTTTGCGGCGGTATTGAGCTGTATCGATTCGCGTGTGCCCACGGAACTGGTCTTTGATCTCGGTGTCGGTGACATCTTCAGCGTGCGGGTGGCGGGCAATATCGTCGGTACAAAAACACTCGGCAGCCTGGAGTATGGCGTCGGTGTATCGGGCGTGAAGTTGGTCGTGGTGCTCGGGCATACCCGCTGCGGCGCGGTGACCTCGTCAGTCAAACTCGTCTGCAGTGGTCAAGATGCGGAGAGCGCCACCGGTTGCGGGCACTTGCAATCCATCGTCGACGAGATTGCGCCGAGCATCGGGGATTGTCCAAAGGACTTACTCGATCGGCTCAATCCCGCCGAACTCGAATCCTACATCGATGATGTTTCCAGACGAAATGTGCGCCACACGGTCGACGAGGTGATTCGTCGCAGCACGGTGATTCGCAACGCAGCCGAGAGTGGAGATATCAAGGTGGTCGGTGCGATGTACAATGTGAGGACCGGCGCGATCGTATTTCTCGGCGACGAGTTCACTGAGCCCGCGGGTGTGCCTGTTCGTAAATCGTTCGTAGATTCGCCGCACTGACATGCGTATAAATCTGTGTGGTCGTCAGCGATTTGTGACCTAGCAGTTCCTGCACGCTGCGAATGTCGGCGCCCCGGTCGAGCAGATGGGTGGCGAATGAGTGCCGCAGCGTGTGCGGGCTGACCCGAGTATCGAGATCGGCCTCAGCGATATATTTGTCGAGCATGCGGCCCACGCTGCGAGTCGTCAGGATATTGCCAAAGCGATTGACAAACACCGGCGCGGCTTGACCGAGCAGCCCCGTCTTGGCCGCACGTGTGCGGCGAGCCGCGTACGTGCGGATCGCTTCGATGGCGTAGGAGCCGAGGGGACTGATCCGTTCCTTGCGTCCCTTTCCGCGCACCCGCGTGATGCCTTGCGAGAAATCCAGGTCGCCGTCACGCAGGCCGACCAACTCGCTGACACGCAGCCCCGCGGAATACATCGTTTCCAAAATAGCGCGGTCACGCAGGCCCGCGGGATCGTGTGCCGACGGCGTCGTGAACAAGCGTCCGATTTCTTCATTGGAAAGAACCAGAGGTAACTTGCGGTTTTGACGTGGGTTCCGCAGCGGCTTGGCTGGATTGGACTGGGTCGTGCCCTCGCGCATCGCGAACTTAAAGAAGCTGCGCAGCGATGCGAGTTTTCGTGAGATCGTACTCTTGGCATAGTCCGCTTGTTGCAACGCCGATTGAAATTGCCGCAGGTGCGATGGTGTTAACGCATCGATCGATGTACCAACATCATCATTGCCGCCAATCCACTGCGCGAACCCGAACAGATCTTCCCGGTAGGCTTTGATCGTCAGGTCCGACGCGTTGCGTTCGGTGGCCATGTACCTCAAAAACCGGGTGATCGTTGATGAGAGTGTGGCGCGCGGCATGAAGTGCGTTCCTCGAAGTAGTTGTCGGATGGCTATTTCATACCGCTACGCGAAGTCATCCATGGAGATGCTGTCAAATTCTTCGCTGGCCCCGACTTCGTCGTACGCGGTAAACACCGATTCACGGATTTTGCGTGACAACATGGCAGCATCGTACCAGGAAAAATCCAGCTCAGGATTCGCCGCGAAACGAGCCAGTTGCCGCAGTGTTTCGTCGCGGTTGTCATCATCGAACAAAAAGATGAATTTCTCTTCGCCTTTGACCAAGGCTAAAACGTTGACTTCCTTTTCCATCTTGTCTCTCGTCCTGAGTAGGGGGGCCCGGCAGCGGGGAGGTTGCCACTGGTACACATCTATCGGCACATCTGTCGTTCTCTAATGAGGCTCGATGGGTCGAGAATGCTCCGAGTAGGCGACATTTCGACTAGGGCAGCCCGATAACTGGCTTCAGCGGAATCACCGCAGTAATCGCTGTAGCCCGTGCAGTCCGATCGGCGAGAGCATTTGGCAGTATTGGCGCGCAAGCTTGGGCTGTTCAATCTTTGGGGTCGATACAACGTTTCCGTGTCGCATTTTGTTCCGATGGCGATTGGGTTCTGTACCTCTCTCGACGAAGTTGGGGGAGGTCGAGCGATGCCGTTCAGGCATACGCGAGGGGGGGCCGGTCACCGATTCCAACGTCATATGCACTAGCTGGTATGCCCCCTCACCCGAACGTCGCTGAAGGCTCCGTTCGACCTCTCCCCCAGCAAAGCTGGTGGAGAGGTGGTAGAAAAGCTGCGCAAGCGAATCACGCGTCAAGACCAACGTTTTAACAGTCCAGCGATAGCCCCCTCACTCTCGACTTATTCCTGCACTTTGGCTGGTAAACGCGAACCCTGGGGGCCGGTCGCGATGCGTGTGTTCGCCGTCGATTCGTCAAAGTATCCGGTGGGCGGCAAACGAAACGGACGCAGGTGTTTTTGCGCAAGACTTTCGCTGTCGTATCGCGTGCGGCTGAATGATTCGGGAGTGAACGCGGACGGGGCGGGGCCCACATGCACCTTCGCGTGGAGATCTGGATCCACCGCATGCTGATGCTCAGCAACTCGATTCGCAGCGGATCGACGGTGATCGTTCTCTGTCGAGAGGTCCGCCCACCGGTCTGAGTCGCGGGCGGCGAGCGGCGTCGAATCGTTGTGAACGTGCGGCAACCACAGCCGAGTAGTTGCGCCGGTATTGACGGATGGTGCCGGTATCGCACCGGCGGTAGATACCGGATCGCCGATCGACCGATTGTGGTGTTCGTCAGCGACCGCGGATGTGCCGCACGCGAAGCAGATGGCACCTCCCAACACGGCGCCGCTCAATACCATTTTGGCACGTTGGCAGTAGCAGGCAACAGGCAGTGCATGATTCATGAACGGATCCCTCGATTTATTGTCGCTAGCGTCAGCGGTTGGCTCGGTGCTTTCAACTCATCGGATCAAGAGGGAACGGATTCTGCCGTTTTTGCCGATTGTTCGATGCGGATTCGCATCACGCGTGGAATGACCCGCAGAACCCGCACAGGTTAACGCCCTGTCGCTCGGTCCGTCCGATTTGCTACGACCAAGAATCCTTCACGATCCCTTCCGGATTTTCGCTGTCACGTTTTACCCTTGGGTGTGAAACACGTGCGTATTCGGATTGCAGCATCATCCCCATCCTTTCCCCCACGCCCACCTATTCGCTCGTGATCCCAACTCGACTAACGCGTACGATTTTGTGGGAGATTCTGCGAATCTTTGTGGTCGCGTTGGTGGTTTTGACGACCATCATCCTATTGATTGCGGTTGCTCGCGAACTGATTCGCAAGGGGCTCGGCCCGATGGCCGTACTGCACTTGCTGCCGTTCGCGATTCCAATTTCGCTGCAACATGCGGTACCAGCGACGGCGTTATTTTCGGTTTGCTGCGTGTACGGACGGATGGCCGCCGATGGTGAAATCAGCACCGTAAAATCGTCGGGAATTTCGCCGCTGCGGATATTGCAGCCCGCACTGGTATTTGCCGCCCTGCTCAGCCCACTGGCAGTCTACTGCAGCGACACCGCGGTCTCATGGGGGAAACCCGGTGTCAAGCGAGTGGTGCTGCTGTCGGTCGAAGACATCGCCTACAGAGTGCTCGAATCCCAACATTCCTTCACATCGGATCACGGATTTTCTATCCACGTTCGCGACATCAAAGACCGGCGAATGATCTCCCCGACCGTGGTGGTGCGTGGACGTGGCGACGAGGCCTTGGAGGTGACCGCGAGCGAGGGGCAACTCGTCATGGATGACGAGCGTCAGGCATTGGTGCTCAAACTCGTCGATAGTAAAGTGGTCCGCGGACGTGGCCTTTCCGGCACCGTGCCCGGCGAATCTACCTTCGAGATTCCACTGGGCAATACGTTGGCGGACGAGGATCCATCGAGAAAAAGCCCGAGTGACTTGCCGCTCCGACTGATCCGTCGCCAGAAATCCCAGCAACGCGAAAAGACGCATGCGGCGGTTGGGCAATTGGCTGCATTCACCGGCTTCGCGCTGTTGCAATCACGGCCAGCCATGATCGGTGGCGCCAAAGCACGGGGCATTCACTCGACGCTGGCCGCGAGCACGGCGCGCCTAACGCGTCTAAAAGTTGAGCCTTGGCGTCGCTGGGCCGAAGGTTTTACCTGCTTTTTCTTCGTCTTCGTCGGCGCGCCACTCGCGATCTTGGCCAAGACCAGCGATTACTGGATGACGTTCGGAATGTGCTTCCTGCCGATCATCTTGATCTATTACCCCTTGTTTCTGTTGGGGCTCGATCAAGCGAAAGCAGGAGATCTACCGCCTTACGGTGTCTGGACCGGCAACGTCGTGCTGGGAAGCATCGGGGCGATTCTGCTGGTCAAGGTCCGTCGGTACTAAGCAGATACTGGGAAATATTTCGGTGGAATCGACAATCATAACCCGACGCGTAAGCGAGGAATTCACGCCGCCATCCCTCGCTTACGCGTCGGGTTATGAAAACGGGGCACTCAGTGATGCGGAATGAATTACCCAAACCTGCTTAGCTTGACGTTCCCACGTGATCAGAACGATGGATCGTGGGGCGATCCACAATTCCGACCGTTATTTCTTGGGCAATCCGATCGCGAACAATTTGTCCTTGGTGCTGATGAAAATCAATTCATCCGCCGCCACGGGGGTGCTGTACACGCTGCTGCCCATGTTGATCTCTTCAAGGGGTTCCTTATTCTTGGCACCGAACTCGAACACGCAGACGTCGCCTTCTTCGTCACCGATGTAGACTCTGCCGTCGGCGATCAGCGGGCTGCCCCAGCTTTGCGCGAACATGTCATAGGTGAAATGCACGATCGGCGTGCCATCGGGGTTACCCTTGGCGTCGAGGCAATGCAGCAGTCCGGAAAAGTCCGCGATGTAGAGCACGTTGTCTTTGATCGCCACGGTGCCACAACTGCGGTGCATCTCTTCTTCGAAGTCCACTTCACCGTCCTCGTTTTGGTCGAAGGCGGAATAATGCCACACGGCGGCCGAGTTCGGATTATCAACCGCCACCTCGCCCTTTTCAGGTTCGACCGCTTGAATCCGTTTGTGTGGGATCGGAGTGCGTTTGCTGCCCTCGATCTTGACGGCGAGTTGTGGCGAGACGTCTCCTCGTTTGGAGGGGTCGATGCACCACAAATGCCCTTGGCCCTGACCGTGCTCTGGATCTTGCCCGACCGCGACGTAGATGAGTCCGTCGTAGGCGACCGGCGTGGCGATCAGATTGTTTCGCGTACCTTCGCCACCGAGCACCCACTTCGATGTCTTGGGATTGCAGTCAAAGTGCCAGAGCGCCTCGGGATGTCCGTCTTGGCCGCGATCGGCGCGGAAGCTATACAGAATACCATCACCGCCGCAGAACAGGACTTGGGGCACGCCGTCAAATACTTCCACCATGGGGCTGGACCACTGACCGTGCAGAATATTGGTGCCCGGTGAGCGATCCGTCCACAGGACCTTGCCCGTGTTCTTGTCCATACAGATGAAGCTCGGTGCTTCGGGCGCGGGCAGGTTGATGTGGGCTTCGTCGATACCATTGCTCGTATTGACGAACAGCAGATCACCGTACGACGTTACGCTGCAGGAACACATGTTGTGTTGGCTGACGCCGAGTTCTTCCATCATGTTGAACACCCAGATCACGTCCGCTTCCAGTTTGTCAGCGGTTCCGAGGGTTTTGAAAATGGAAATTCGCGGCCCGATTACCTTGATTGAAAGCTCTCGTTTGGTACCTCCGAACGTGCCGGTTGCTTTCCAGGATTCGCTTGCTGCGACCGACTCAATTTTCACGTCGTTACTCGCACCGCTACCCGCGCCGTCGAGCAGTTTCCGTAGCGGTTCGCTGAGTTCGCCATCGTTGAGCATTCTGAGCGAGTCCTCGTAATCGCTGTTGTCACCGCTGTCGAGCAGATCGGTGACTCGGGCGGGCTCGGGATCAACGATTCCGTCATCCTTGCCGTCGTGAAACCCTTCGGTATCGACGCAGCGAACTTCGCCACGGCTGGTCACGAACCACATTCGATCGCCCTCGACCAGGGCAGCACAGCAGAGTCCCTGCAGCGGCCAGTCGTGGACACGACCTGTGATCAGTTTCTCGCTGCTGTGCTGCCACAGGAAATCGCCGGTGGCCTCGTCAAAGGCGAGCATGCAACCCAAATCGACGCTTGAGGGGTAGCGTTTGAGGTAACCAGCACCATTGTTAGTGCCGACGAAAACCTTGCCACCGGCCACGACGGGATTTCCGTACGTTTGGCTGCCGAGATCGGAGAACCAACGAATGTTTTCCGAATCTGCGCTGTCCCACTCTCCGGTGCGTCGATCGAAATCGCCGACGTTCCACGATTCGGGAAGATTCTTGACATTGGGGACGTTGTTGCGTAGCCGCGTTCCTCCCCACTGCGGCCACTCTTTGCCTTCGCTGAGCACCTGCTCGGGTTGGACGAATTCCTGCACCGTGTTTTCCTTACCAGCGCCGGCGGCGGTGTCGTTTTTCTGGGAGGTGTCGACGTCGGCCGCCGCCGTCGTGCTAACCAGCGTCACTGGTGACACCATGCTGACCGGCGGACTGCAGCCGGCGACAAGCACCGTGGTGATCGCCCCCAGCACGGCGGACATGAACATCAAGAACAAAGCGGCAGTTTCGGTACGGACCATATCGGAGTGGGGAGGTGAGAGAGAGGGGGAGAGGGGGAGAGGGAGTTGCTGGCGGAGCTAGAAGCTAGAAGCCAATAGCTAATTCTCCGTGACTTCGAGGTTGTCGATCGCGAATTCGGCGACTTTCGCGTTGCCGTACAATCCGGGACTGGCCGACAAGACAGGCGAATTATCTTTCGCGGTGATCGTCCACTCGTCGGGCTCGTCTTCGCCGCGTACCCATATCTTGCCTTGCAACACTGCGACGGCGTTTTCGCCACTGCCTTCGATCTGAGCCCGTAGCTTCATGCGATACCAGCGATCGGGTTCCCAGGGGAAATCGATGGTTTGCGCCATCCGCAACTCGGTGGCCCAACTGCGGATCTGCAGTTGTTGGCTGTTGCCCATCAGGTCGAGAACGTAGCCATCGGCGGTCAGACCGATGTCCGGCATTTGGTCACCGTTGCGCTGGGCGCGGACGTCGGCAGCGATCGTGTAGTTGGTCAAATCGCTCGGCCCCATCCACGCGCGGCTGCGGGCACCCTTGGGAATCGTGCTGACTTTCACGAGAGCTTTCGAACCATCAACGGGCCGGATTTGGTGTCGATAGCGAGCACCAATCCATGTCACGGGCGGGTCGGTCAGGTCGTCAAAGGTGAATTTCCAGGGCAGCGGCGGCACGATCCGGACGCGTGTCGAACCACTCACGTCGCCAACTTTGGCGGATATCGTAGCGGCTTGGTGAGCGGCATCGCTGTTCGCGGTGAACGTCGAACCGTCCATGCTGCCCGGACCACTCACCTCATACGTGATTTTGTCGGCATCGGGCGTAGCCAGTGGCTGGCCTAAGGCATTGAACAATCGAATCGACATGTCCGCCGCTTCGCCAGGCTGCACCAGCAATTCGGCAGGCACAACGAGCAGTTCAGCCGGGTCAGGGTTTTGTTCGGTGGGCGTTTCACCAAGAAGTTGTTCGGCGAGGACGACCGGCTTTTGGGTCGCGGTGTGGTTGCCAACGCAGTACAGGGCCGACGTACCTTGAAAATACAGTTTCGCGTCGGCCACGATTGGCGAAGCATAAAATGCCTCGTTCCGCAGCCGACCTTTGTTGATGAACTCGACCCCGTCCTTGGTGATTTCGAGAATCGCCCAACGTCCGTTTTCGGTCAGGACGTAGATCTTTTCGTCGGCGTACAGCAGGCTGGGCCACTGCTTGCGGTCACCGATGGCAAATCGCTCGGCGACCATTTCACCGGTGCTTGCGTCGATCACCCATAACTTGCAACGATCATCGACGACATAGAGACGATCATCGACAATGATGGGAGCACTGCGACCGACGACGAGTTTTTCGAGTTTCCACAGTTCTTTGGCCTTCGTCGCATCGCCAGTGCCGGAAATTTCCAAAGCGGCAACACCACCCATCGAACGCCCGGTCAAGTTTTCTTCGCTATGGCTGCAGTAGACTCGATTGCCATGGACTAACGGTGTGGCAAAAATCCCGCGACGCGATAGGTCGTAATGCCAGAGCGGTTTTCCGGTGCGTGGTTGAAATCCCCAAACGGCACCATCACCGGCACCGAGGATCAATTGCCGTTGCCCGTCAATCGTCGTCAGTGTCGGTGCGGAGTATGTTGTATCGTCGGGCAGATCGCGGGTCCCTGAGAACCAAACAATTTCTCCGGTGAGCTTATCCATCGCGATCAGGCGGTGGTTTGGCTTGGACGCCTCGCCCCAATTGATGATGATACCGCTGATAATGACGAGGTCTTCGTGGATGACGGGGAAATTCGTCCGTCCGCCGTAGGTGCTGAGCATCCCAAACTGTTCGTGCAGCGGTTTGCTCCAGATCGTTTCGCCGGTTTTGCCATTGATGCACAAAAACAGGTCACAAACGCCGAGCACGTAGACGTTGCCCGTTTCCGGGTCCGCCACCACGCTGCTCCAGCCCACGCGGGTATTCGGAACATCTGACATCCAGACGCTGAAGGTATTTTCCCACAGTGTTTTACCGGTTTCCGCGTCCAGACAAACGACCTTCTGTCCTTCGTCAGCCGTGTCCCGGTCCGACCGCGTCGTCATGTACAGACGACCGTCCATGACCACCGGAGTACTGCGGCCACCCAGATCATCGCGTTTCCACAACAGGTTGCTGCCTTCGCCACCCTTTGCGTCCCAATCGTCCACCAGACCTGACGCGTCCGCGGTGCCATCGAAATGAGGCCCGCGCCAATAAGTCCAATCCGCGTGCGGATCGGCAAACGCGGTGCTGCTGAATACGCACAACAGTAATCCAGCGAAGCAAACGGGTAACAGGAACCGACCCTGAGCAGGGTTCGTGGTCCGAGGAATCGTCACGGTCTGGAGGGACATCAATGAAACCGGGGAGAGAGGAACGGCGGTGGGAGATTTCGATCGCGGGATAGGCATCATATTCTAATCGTTAGGCAAAATGGCCGGGAGGTACCGGATTGTCGCAGTATACGGTTTTGGCAAATTATAGCGGCTGCCGCCCTCAAAGCAGCACCTCATCGGCGGGATCGAACTCGGGATGGCAGATAATCAAGACTCGCATTTCGCCGATCGCACGGTGAACGACACCGGGCGGGATGGCGACCGCGGTCAGGGGTGAGACCGGCGTCGCAACGCCATCGAGTTCGATTGCCGCCCCCGGAGAACACTGCAGAATCACGTAGATTTCGGTGTGATGCGTGTGATGGTGCGGGTGGGCATTGGCATCGATATCCGTCAAATGCACGGTGCCGGGGAACTCGGCGAAGTCACCCAGGGCCCGACGGGCCGATCCGCACGGGCACGCCACAGGTGAAATCGCGGTCAAGTCGACTATTTGCGGCTGGGCCATGGAAAGCGAGCGATCGGGAAATGGCATTCAAAATGAGTTTCACGGATCGTGAAACGGTCGGGACGGTATTCTACACCGTTTGTACCGATTATGGAAACCGCTTGTTCGCTACCACGCAATTGATCCGCGATTTAGGATGAAACAGCATAGCCGTAAAAGCTTAACAAGCAGCGAAAAAGCGGGCCTTCGGCTATTTTTAGACGGGCACCCCGCCGATATCTCCTTGTGTCCCAGGGACGCAACCTCACCTCGCTCAGCTTCACCAAGCCCGCGAGATGTTGGCAAGTCACTGGCGACAGACCCATACGTGCTGACAGCGGATGTCGGCACGAGACAGTACCCAAACGAGATGAGTGAAACCTTGAGATAATCACTCGAAGGCAATTGTCTTCGAGGCGGTTTGGTCAACGTGAACTGAACGAAGTCAGCGGGCCGGGTGTCCGCACCTGGTTCGTGTGTGTTCACTAAAAGACTTCGGGAAATGATCGTCGGCGACTTCGTCCGACGACCGCGTCCCCCAGTCACCGAATCGTTTAGTCGCAAGGTTTCGCAGGCTTGCTTGGAAAACTGCGTTTCCAATCCCGCAAATTTCTAGAGAGGGAGATTGATCTCCATGAAGCGGACAATCCTAACACTGACGATGGTTTTGGCGAGTTCTGTTTGTAGCCAAAGCTTTGGCTTCGACCTTCTTGATCGAATGCTGGGCATGAACGGCTCTGGCAACTCGAGCTCGTGTTGCGAAGCCCCATGCGACGATAATATCTATTGCGAACCGGCCTGTGGCGTTGAATCCACTGACTGCGGACTGACAAGCTGCGAACCGGCCTGCGGCTGTGAATCAAGCCACGGCTCTTGCCTGACCGGCTTGCTTGACCACGGCCGGAACGAATGCGGATACGAATCCGTGTGCGAAGCGCCCTGCGAGCCAGCC
>JBDNIG010000182.1:0-6814 GCA_041688415.1 Rhodopirellula sp.
CACTTTCAGTCAGCTGTGCCAACTTCGCTGACGCATAATCGACGTAAATCGCGGGGCTTTCGCTTGCTGCTTTTCGGCTCATTACATACCTCCAGCGGAAAGACGAGCTAAGGAATCCGCTCGACTCCAGGTCAAATATCATAAGAGGAAAAGGGGAAGGGGGTCGAGCAAGAGGAAAAGGGGAAGGGGGTCGTTTTAGCGGGGTTGAACTGCTTCGACCTGTGGCTTCTTTCTTGGACGTCCCTGAGGCCGCGTTGTTGCCCATCGTCCGGTGCAATCGCAAACTTCCTCAGTCCACTCCTCACTCCCGTAGGGACGATTTCGGATGACGGATTCCCTGATCGCTTCGATGTCTTTTTTCGAGAGAGCTTCATCGACGCGGCGCAGCCAATGTGATGGACGCCGGGTCGGCCAAGAGCTAAGCTTTTTGAGGTCGAACCACCAAGTGCCAGTGGTTTGGCATCAAACAGAACGCGAGGAGGTCGACCGGGTACTTCTCGAGGCCCTGATGGAGCGTTCGGGGAAATGCGTGATAGTCCGCCGACTTGTGAAAGATTTCGTTTCTCGCGTTGCCTCGATTGAGTGCACGGTAGATGCACCCCGCTTCATCATCAGTGCGAATCATCGTTTACACTAGGTGGTTCCGTATCCTTGTCCATACCGAGCAATTCGGCGTCTCTTCACCGCGGTGTCTCTCATGAAAAAACGTGGTCCCATTCTCGTCGGTGGCGGCATCGCGCTGCTGATTGCCAGCCAATTTTTCGACTTCGGACTGGGGTTCCAAGATGGAAGTGGTCCCGGTGACGACAGCGACCCGAACGCTCAGGTCTCGATGGCCCCGAGCGCGTCGCGATCGCGTCGCGATCGCCCACCGAAATGATCCAGGATCCTGCGGAAGAACCCCAGACAGAAGAAGCCCGGATGGAAGATCCTATCCCACGATTCGTCCCGACGGCCGAGCCGCAATTGCCGGACGTCGTCGATATCTTGATCGACGGAAACCAGTATCTCGTGGTTACCGAAGCGGGTGAGGACGCCCGCGAGCCGATGACTCTCGACCAAATCGTCGCCATGACCGCGACAGTCGACGGTGAACCGAGTGGGATCCGCGTTCGCGTGGCGCGGACGCCCAACGCGGTTGCCTCGGCCGAAGCCGCCGTGATGAAACGATTGACCGACGCCGGGTTGGCGGCGGACCAAATCGATGCACGGCGTCAACTCGTCGAGCCGAACTAATCGTCCCTTAGATATCTTTCCAGCAGCGTTCCTTGGCACTCGCCAAGACCGCGTCGCAAACTTTTTGCGTTTCCAATGCATCCCGGAAGTTCGGGCGCATGGGTTCGCCGGTTTCGAGTGACTTCAGGAAATCAGCGACCTGGTGGATGAACGTGTGTTCGTAGCCGATCTGCAGTCCCGGCACCCACCAGTTGCCCATGTAGGGTTGGTCAGCGTCGCTGACGTGGATGCTTCGCCAGCCACGGACGATCGAGTCGTCGGCGTGATCGAAGTACTCGAGTCGATGCAGGTCGTGCAGGTCCCACCGCAGCGAAGCGTTCTCACCGTTGACTTCGAGGGTGTACATCGCTTTGTGACCGCGTGCGTACCGGGTTGATTCAAACAACCCGAGCGATCCGTTGTCGAAGTGGCAGTGGAACATGCAGGCATCGTCGATCGTCACGGGCTGTTTGGCCCCGGTCTCGGCGTGGACGCGTTCCTTGACAAACGTTTCCGTCATCGCCGAGACGTCTTTGATGCCTCCGTTGAGCCACAGGGCCGTGTCGATGCAGTGGGCCAGCAAATCGCCGGTCACGCCACTGCCGGCCGCCTCGGCATCGAGTCGCCACGTCGCCGCACCGCCTTGGGGCACGTCCGCGTTGATCGTCCAGTCCTGCAGGAAATTCGCGCGGTAATGGAAGATTTTCCCCAACCGTCCTTCGTCGATCAACTGCTTCGCCAGCGTCACGGCGGGGACGCGGCGATAGTTGTACCAGACCATATTGGCGACGCCGGCCTTCTCGATCGCTTCGCACATCTCCACGCCTTCGGCCACATTCATGGCCAGCGGTTTTTCGCACAACACCATTTTGCCGGCCTGCGCCGCCGCGATGGCGATCTCCTTGTGCAAATTGTTCGGTGTGCAAACGTCGACGGCATCGATGTCGTCGCGCGAGATTAATTGACGCCAGTCGGTTTCGACGGATTCGTATCCCTGTTGATCCGCAAAGGCTTGAGCCTTATCCGCACTGCGTGCGCAGACCGCTTTGAGCACCGGTTTGTATTCCAGGTCAAAGAACCGGTTGGCTTGGCGGTAACCGTTGCTGTGCGTACGGCCCATGAAGCCGTATCCGATCATGCCGATATTGAGTGGTTTCATGCTATCGTGTTTGTCTTCGTAAAGGAGGATAGGGGGTTTGGAAACGTACCTGCTTAGTAATCGTCTCGAATGCGTGAAGCATCCCACAGGCGACGCCACGCTTCATGGACATAAGGATTCAGCTCGGCTTCAAAGTCGCGTGCCAAATCATTTTTGCGGATCAACTGAATAACATCGTCCAGATCACGAGGTCGATCCGGTGAAGTCATTCCACTGGCTAGTTTCAATTCAATCAGATCACGAAGCTTGAGAACCGGTGTACCGTCATCAATGCGAATAACGGATTGACTCGGATCGGGAAACGAAACGGGCTTGGGCAAGCCATCGCCTGGATAATCGCCCACCAATAGCACATCGATGGGGACATTTAGAATCGCATCTCGCATGCCTTTGGAGCCAGCGAATTTCTCTACCCAACCTCGCCCCAGCCATTCGTCTTTGAATCGCTGCAAGTCGTCTCGTGACATCAGCAGATCGAGGTCCGCGGTCATTCGTTCATGACCGTAGATATTGACCGCCAACGCACCAGCGATGGCAAACGGGATCGCCATGTCATCGAGTGTTTTGCAGATCCGCCGCGCCGCTTCATGAAGTGGTGACTGATGCATGAAAAAGAGGTCTGCCGATTGAAGAACGGATTGGAGCGATGTTTTCATGGAGCTCAGCCTAACCCGATACTTCGTTCCATCCATGGGCGTCTTGGACGCTGAGCATCGCGCCGAGAATACTGTTCCACGTTTCGGCTTGGTGCATGACGTCGTTGGGGAACATGCAGCCGTCCCAACAGATATGCCGGCACACCTTCAGCACATCGCCATGCTCATCTCGCAGCCAGTGTCCCGCGTCGACGGGAATATTCAGCTTGCCATTGGGATCGTTTGGCAAACAGTGCCGTCCGGTTTTATCGTGACTGCCGGTACCATGGACCGTGGCATCGTTCTGAGCCACGTGAAAATCAATTGTCCAGGGTCGCAGGGCGCGCGTGAGTTCGCGTAGGGCGGCGGTTTTCTTTTCTTCATCCTGCCAGTCATAGTCACGCGGCAAGATCGCATCCTCGGGCGCGTTGTATCCGAGCAGATACAGTAGCGTGTGTGCCATGTCGGCTTGAAAACCAAGCCGTTCGGGATGGCCAACTCGCTCGAGCAGATCGACCATCGCCCGCCAACTGTGCATCCCACCCCAGCAAATTTCGCCTTCGGCGGCGAGTCGCTCGTCGTACTCCTCGGCAATATCACAGGCGGCTTTGAAGGTATCGGCGATCGTGCTTTGATTCTTCTCCGGAGCCTCAAACCAATCGGCCGTTGGTGTCGCGCTGTCGATCCGCACGACGCCGTTGGGACGCACGCCGAGCTCACGTAGTTTCCGGCCAATCTCGCAGCCCTTGCGAACCTGCGTCAGAAACGCTTCGATTTCCTCCGGTTCCCCGGCGGCACTGCCACCGCCGGTCGGTGTCCACACGGGCGCCACGACGGTGCCGATGTCGAGACCGCGACTGCGGACTTTCCCCGCTACCCGCTCGAGTTCCTCGTCGCTGGCGTCAATCGAGATATGAGGTTCGCATAGAAAGACGTCGACGCCATCAAATTTGCGGCCGTCGACTTCGGCAGCCGCTGTCAGATCCAGCATCTCATCGAGAGAAATCACCGGGTTCGCATCGTCGTCACCTTTGCCGACCACGCCCGGCCAAGCTGCATTATGCAGTTTGGGGTAAGAATGAGGATGTTGGCTCATCGAATCAAAACCATTGGAGAGTGAGGATGGGGATCAGGACGGAACACGACAGGAACAAACAGCGACCGAGGCTCGCAAACGACGGCACGTGTGCCTGAACTGCTATGCTTGAAAATGCTTGCAGGTCAGCCCCACGATTGCAAGTAGTGTAGCGGTCAACGCCCTAAATACTGATCGAGTTGCTCGGCTTTGCGGAGCAGATAGGGGACGTGTTGATCGGTGGCCTTGACCAAACGCTGAAGTTGTCGCAGTTGCTCTTGGAACTCTTGGCTGAACTTTCGCTGCTGCTCGTCGCGCCAGCTCTGTTCGAGTTGATTCATCTGCGCCGCGAGCGATCCGCCACGTTGCCGGAGTTCTTCGGTAAACTGCGACAACTGGGCCGCAAACTGACGGATCTGGTCCGGGTCTCCTGTCGCTTGACTCATCGTGGAGGTTTCCTAAGTGTGATGGTGTTTGGCTGATTCCATGATCGAAGCGAGCGTTGATTTATAAAGTTCGAGTGTGGCCGCTACGCCGTGCCGATCGGCCAGATCGATCAGCATTCTCAGTGCTGCCACGCGAACTTTCGGCGGTGAGGTGACGCTTCGTCGCAAAGAGGCGATCCGGAACCAGTGCATCGATTCGAGATCACTGCCTAAAACCAAATGACATTTTCCGATCCAATAAGCGGCCGCGGAACTATGGGTATCGTTATCGAGCAAAGGCTCGAGTTCGTCGATGGCATCGGCGGGCCGGTCGAGGTCATAGAGCGCCTCACCGAGCACGAGCCGAAAATTTTGTAGGGAGGGGTCGCGTTTCAGTCGCGCCCGGCAGACTTTCACACGGCAGTTGGCCCAGTCGGTTGCGCAGCGGTCGAGATCTTGATCGAAGGCCGCGTTCTTTGCCTTCGCCGCCATTTCGCGTACCTCCGTTAACTGCTCGATGGAACGGGCCAGTTGAGCTTCTTCGTATTCCCACAATAGATCGAGGTCATCGGGGAATACTTCGCATCCCTGTTTGAGGATTTTCCCCGCTTGCATCGACCGCCCCTCGCCACGATAGATCGCCGCCAGTTCAAAGTAGGCTTCGCGATCAGTACGAGCATCTTTGAGGCGGCGTTCGAGTCCCTGCCGTCGGTTCGGTTCGCGCGTGACGGGACTGGGGACCGGTTTTTCCGGTGAATCTCCAGCTGGATGAGCAGATGAGGACATCAGGCGCAAGATGGAATTTTGAGGTGGGAGCGCAACCGGATCACTATAACGCAAAAGGCCGACGCAAGGTTGTTTCGGTCGCATTAGGTCACCTGTCGGTACAACCCTCGCACCGACTCGGCGTTCAACGCGATTGGATTGAATGTGCCCGTCCATTGCTGCAGGGCATCCTCGACAAACACTTCTATCTCCGACGTTGGGATCGACAATTCGCTCAGGGAAGTGGCCAATCCTGCCGACCGGACCCATCCTCCTACCATCTCTGCCAAGCGATCAGGGGCGTTTTCGGCTCGCGTCGTTGCCGCACTCGCTGGCTCAATCTCACGTAATAACTCGGCGTACCACACCGCGTGCTCTTTTCCATTGAATCGAATCACCGCCGGCAGCATCAACCCGACCGCTTGCCCGTGTGCGATGCCATGCCGCGCCGTCAACGGATTCGCCGTTGCGTGAGCCGCGCCGAGCATCGACGTCTCGATCGCCATCCCCGCGAGCGACGCCCCTAATTGCATGTCGCTCCGGGCAACCAAGTCGTCGGGGGACTGCAGCACCCGTAAAAACGATTTGGCGAGCAGTCCAAACGAGCGGCGACTGTAGGTCGTCGAAATCGCGTTACGACGAACGGTCACATACGTCTCGATCGCGTGAGAGATCGCATCGATGCCAGTCAAACTCGTCACGCGAGCGGGCATGGTGACCGTTAGCTCCGGATCGAGAATCGCTACCCGGCACGCCGCTCGCGGATCTCCGCAGGCCATCTTGACGTGCGTTTCGGGATCACTGATCAGTGCAAAACTCTGCGTCTCGCTGCCCGTCCCGCCCGTGGTGGGGACGGCGATCATGGGCAGTAAATCGGCGGTCGCCTTGCCGACCCCGTGGTAGTCATGGATCGAACCTCCACAACTGTAAACGAAGTTCATTGCCTTGCAGCAATCCAGACTGCTGCCACCGCCCAAGCCAATCAGTAAATCGGGAGAAAACGCGGCGGCGGCAACGACGCCAGCATCGACCATGGCGGAAGTCGGGTTTTCAGCAAAATCGTGAAACGACCCGACGGCCAACCCCGACCGCCGCAAACAATCGACAATCCGCTGGAAATGACCCGCCGCGACGATCCCCGCATCGCTGACAACCATCACCCGCTGGGCCCCCAAGGAAATCGCCAGCTCGGCAATTTGGGAGGAAGAGCCAGGGCCGAAGATTAATCGCGTCCGCGACTGGACGTCAAATGAAGATTGCGCCGTCAAATCGCTGGTGGCTGCGGTGGACGTGGTCATATCGCCTTGGAATCCAGAGTTCTCTCGCTCCCACGCTGTGTCACGAGAGTGCGGCAGGGATGATGATGAAATACGACAACCATCCTGCCGATCACCACCGAATCACGCCAGCCCCCACGTTGCATTGTCGACCGACGACTCCGCCCGTCGTGAGAAACCAGCGCGTATCAGCTCAGACGGACGGAGCCGTCTGGCTACATTGTCGACCGACGGCTCCGCCCGTCGTGAGAAACCAGCGCGTA
>JBDNIG010000183.1:0-14087 GCA_041688415.1 Rhodopirellula sp.
CCATCGAGTCCGAGCACCCGCATCGGTTCGGGGAATGAACTGTCGTAGCAAATCCCCATCCCCACCCGCGATCCGCTGCCGCTCAGCGTATAAGCTTGATAGGGAATTTCGCCACGATCGACGTAACGATCCACGCCAAGGTGCGGAAGGTGTACCTTGTGATACCGGCCCACGATGCCGCTGCCGTCAATCAGTAGGGCGGCGTTGAACAACCGATCGGCATCGCGCAACAGCAAGCCAAGCGTCAGGGCAACGCCCGTTCGCTGAGATACCGCAACGATCTCGGCGATTTCGGGGCCATCTTCCCGCAATGCCACCGCACCGGCTTCGCTGCGGCTGTCGAATGCGTACCCTGTTAACATGCACTCTGGAAAAACGGCCAAGTCTACCCGCTGGGGGCCCAGTCGTTCGAGCGTGTCGGTGACGGTTTTCACATTCGCCTCGACGGCGGCAAATTGAACATCGGTCTGGACGCAGGCAAGCAACATCGTAAAACCTGGGGGGTTGGCGGAATTCGAAAATCACCTTCACTCGATCCTGATTCAACCAGAATCGGCCATTGCGGAACACATCCCGTATTTCAAAATTTCACGATTGCCAAAACAGAAAGTTCGAAATTGAGTTCGACCAGCACACCGATCGACACCATGGAAACCTCCGCGAGTAAAAATTCCAACGCGCCCCCCATCCCGGATCCGGTTCCACAACCGATGTCCCAGGCCGAGCGAGCCAAGTACGATTACGACCTGTTCGTGATCGGCACCGGGCCGGGCGGCGAGGGGGCGGCGATGCAAGTCGCCAAAGGGGGCTGGCGAGTCGGGGTCGCCGAGCGATATCGTCAAATCGGCGGCGGGTGCACGCACTGGGGGACGATCCCGAGCAAAGCACTGCGTTACGCCGTCACCAGCACCATGAAAGCGCTGACCAACCCGGTCATGCGGGAACTTGGGTTCACCGTCGCCCCGAGCATGGAACAACTCCGCAGCGGCACGCAAGCCATCATCGGACGCCAGGTCGCGATGCGGCAATCATTCTATGACCGCAACAACGTACCGATCCATCGCGGCCAAGCTCGGTTTCTCGATGAGCACACCGTTTCGATCGACAATCGAGAATCCATCACCGCGGCGCACTTCGTGATCTCCACGGGGTCGCGGCCGTACCGTCCCGCGGGCGTCGATTTCACGCACCCGCGGATCTTCGACAGTGACACGATTCTCGATCTGCAGGAGAAACCGAGTTCGATCACGGTGTATGGAGCCGGCGTGATCGGCGCCGAGTACGCATCAATGTTTCGCAACCTCGGCATCAAAGTGAATCTCGTCAACACCCGCGCAAAATTGCTGGAGTTTCTCGACGACGAGATCATCGATGCGCTGTCATACCATTTGCGCGACCAGGGTGTGATCATCCGGCACAATGAATCGATGGACCGCATCGAGGGTCGCGACGATGGGGTGGTCCTGCACCTCAAGAGCGGCAAGGTGTTGAAATCCGACGTGCTGCTGTGGGCCAATGGGCGGCAAGGAAACACGGAAGATCTCGGGCTGCAATATCTTCCCATTGAGGCGAACGGCCGCGGCCAGGTCGAAGTCGACGAGCAGTTCCAAACCTGCCTGCCCCATATTTATGCCGTCGGTGACGTGATCGGCGTGCCTTCGTTGGCCAGCGCCGCGTACACGCAGGGCCGCGCCGCCGGCATGCACATGCTCGGTCAAACCAGCGGCAACCTGCGTTTGCACGACATTCCCACTGGGATCTACACCAGCCCCGAAATCAGCTCCGTCGGCAGCACGGAGAAAGAACTCACCGAGCAGTGCGTTCCTTATGAAGTTGGGCATTCGCAGTTTCGCTCTCTGGCTCGCGCCCAGATCACCGGTGAAACGGTTGGTATGCTCAAACTGCTCTTCCACCGCGAAACAAAACACGTCCTGGGAGTGCATTGTTTTGGTGCGAACGCGTCCGAGATTATCCACATCGGTCAAGCGATCATGAATCAACCCGACGAACACAACACGGTCGAGTACTTCGTCGAAACGACCTTCAATTACCCCACCATGGCCGAAGCCTATCGCGTTGCGGCGCTCAACGGCATCAATCGCCTGTTCTGATTTCTCATGCAACCACCCTCCGAGCCCACTCCCATCATCCCGGATCGTCGCAACGAACTGGCGTTGATCCGCACGGACCTCGCCAACGAGCGAACATTTCTCTCATACGCCCGCACGTCATTGATGATCGCGGGCACGGGCGCCACCGTGATCAAGTTTTTCGGCGAAACGCACGGGCGACTCGCGCTCGGCATCGTGCTCTTGATCATCGGCGCCGTGCTGTTCACCTTCGGCGTCACACGTTTTTTCAAGCAACAGGGCCGGATTCGAGGTGACACGCTCGGCAACTAGGTTTGCATTGCCGCGTCGATGACCGCGCGAGATTTTTCGTACCCCTCTTTCGCCACTTCATCGACGGGGCGTTTCCAGTATTCCGGATTGAACAGTTCGAGTGAAAAGGTGCCGGTGAATCCATTGCCAAGCAGCATGGCGATCGTCTCCACCAACGGGCAAATGCCGTCACCGGGAAAGACGCGGTCCTTGTCGCTGATCGTGGCTCGGGGCGGATCGCGGGGGTAATCGTTGATGTGAAATACCGGCATCCGTGAGGCTTCGATCATGCCCAGCGATGCCATGTCGTTACCACCTTTGTAGATGTGATAGAAATCCGGCAGCACGGCGGCGTGGTCATGAGCGGTCGCCGTCGCGACGTAAGCGAGTTCCTCCAAGCGACTGAGCGTTGGCGAGAATCCCCACAGCTCGAGTAGCGGCGTCACGCCCATCTCGTCGCCCACTTCGAGTAGCGCCCGGTACCGCTCGGCGACCACTTTCAATTCAATCGGCCCCGACTCGGAAATTGCCTCTGCCGTGTGCGCGCCGATCGGCGGAGCGGCCATTTGAACGCCGCCCAAACTGCGAACCATTTCCATATCGCGGCGGGCCTCGTCGAGCCCCGCGGCGCGCGCGCGGTCGTCGTTGACAATCCACTTGGCGAACCCGATCGCGCCGGCGATCCCGATGCCCGTATCCTCCAGGCTGCGGCGCAAGTCCGCGAGTTTTCCGCCACCGTCAACGTAGCCGCGTAAATCGCCAATCCATGGCTCGATCGCGTCGTAGCCGGCCGCCGCGGTGACGTCGATCTGCTCGGGCAGCGTGAGTTTGTGGCCACGGATCGTGCTCGTGTTGAGTGATAACTGCGGCGAGGTTCGCGCAGTCGTTGCGGGCGACTCGGCAGGCGCTTCCGCATGTTCACTTGCCGAAGACGGGCGTGCGGCGGTACTCATTAAACTTGCTCCAGCGGCGGTGGCGAGAAAGTGGCGGCGTGGTGTCGCGGATGACATGGCGGGTTCAAGATGAAGGGAATGTCGCGATGGAATCGACGCATTCTAATCCAACCGGGGGCGTTCATTTATCGGTGTTGCCATCAATCGACTCTTCGAAACGTTCGATCGAAACGGCGAGCCCGTCGTCAGTGGACTCCACGATTGCGCCGCACAGTCGCACGTCCCGAGTGGCAACGTGAAAATGACAAGGTTCGAACGTCAGCGTGGTTTTCGTGACGCGTCCGACGTCGCGGCCAATGATGCTGTCGTAGGGCCCGCACATGCCCATGTCGCACTGCATGGCCGTGCCGCCGGACATCACGTGAGCATCGGCCGTGGGAACATGGGTATGCGTCCCCAGCACCGCAGTGACCCGACCATCGAGGTAGCGGGCAATGGTTTGTTTGTCGCCGGTCGCCTCGGCATGGACATCAACGAGAATCGCGTCGGTTTGTCCCGCCATGTCCTCGAGTGCTCGATCGACTGCGGTAAAGGGGCAATCCACGGGCCGCATGAAGACGCGTCCCAGGATCGAGATCACGCCGAGCCGTCCGTTCGGTGTGGGCACGATCACCCACGGGCGGCCGGCCGCATCGGCGGGATAGTTCGCCGGTTTCACAATCCTCCGGCTCTCCTGCAGAACGGGAATGATCTCGGCGCGGCGGTACAAGTGATCGCCCATCGTGATCGCGTCGACGCCCGATTCCATCAGCCGGCGATATTGGCGCGGCATCAACCCCGCGCCGTCCGCGGCGTTCTCGGCATTGACGACGACCGCGTCGAGCCGGTGCTGTTCTTTCAGCGCCGAGGCGCGAGCGAGCACCGCCGAGTAGCCCGGTTTACCGACAACATCTCCAAGAAACAGAAATCGCACCGCTACGGGTCGCCTACCAACGCAGGCCGAAACGCTCGCCACCGGTGTCGCGATTGTTACCGCCCTTGAGCGGGCCGCTGTGTTGCGGACGAACGGCAACTTCGCGTGGTGGCTCGTCAATTTCGTCTTCCGCTTTCGTCACGACCGGCGCGGTCAAGGCCTGGGCGGCTTTGATCGACAGCCCGATCTTCTGGGCATCGCGATCGAAACTGAGAACCTTGACTTCGACGGTGTCGCCCGCGTTGAACATGCTGCTGACCTTGGAAACGCGGTGGTTGGCCAGTTCGCTGATGTGGACGAGTCCTTCGACGCCCGCGGCCAATCGCACGAAGCAACCGAAATCAGCGGTCTTGGTCACCGTGCCGGAATGCACCGATCCGACGGCGAATTCGCTCTCGGCGGTATCCCACGGATTTTCCAGGAGATCGCGGTACGACAAACCGATCTTGCCAGTCTGCTTGTCGATCTTGTCCACTTTGACCTTCACTTTCTGGCCTTCTTGGATCACGTCGCTGGGGTGCTTGACGCGGTCCCAGCTCAACTTGCTGACGTGGATCAATCCATCGAGGCCACCGAGATCGACGAACGCGCCGAAATCGCGAACGCTCCGCACGATGCCCTCGAGAATGTCACCCGCCTCGATCTTTTCGAGTTGTTCTTGGCGTTTGACCTCACGCTCCCGCTCAAGGATCGCGCGGCGGCTGATGACGAGATTGCCACGACGTTCGTTGGCCTCATTGACCAAGCACACCATTTTCTGATCGACGAATTCCGACAGGTCTTCGACACGGTACTCGGTGACCTGGCTGATCGGCATGAACGCTCGGATCGATCCAACTTGGCACTCCAGACCGCCGGTGTTGTGGCCGGTCACGAGCGCTTCGACGACCGAACCCTCGTCGATATCGTCCCAGTCGCTGACTTCGATTACCGAACCTGGCAAGGTGCAGGTATACAGTCCGTCTTCGCGGCTGAAACCATGGATGAGCACCTCGACGGTGCTGCCCAGGGTCGGCTCGGCCTCGGTGAACTGCTCGAACGGGACGGTGCCCTCGTCGGGACCGCCCAGCGAAACGAACACGGTGTCGTCTTTGATTTTCAAGACGTTTGCCTGAACGCGTGCACCTTCGGCAAGTGGTTCGCGGCGATCGGGCAAGCCCGCGGTTCCGCCATAGAATGATTCCAGATCGGAATCGGCCAGCGTGGCGTCGAGTTCCGCTTGCAAGTCATCCGACAAACCATGACGGATATTGGGCACGCTGACCTTACCGGGCTTGGGTGCCTCGACTTTTTGGCTGGTGGTGACGTCCTCGTCCGATTCGCCAGCCAAGCGGGGCCGGGGCGCTTTTTTCTTTTTCCCATCGCCGGATTTTTCACCCGATTTGGGTTTGGACTTGTCGAGATCCTCCGTCGACGCGGCTGCTGGCGATTGCGGCTTGGCAACGCCGAGCCCCCGCGCAGCGAGCGGCCCGCTGCCGATTCGTGGCAGCGGGGCTTTGGATTTCTTGGGCGCCGCTGGACCTTGCGAGGGCACCGCTGGACTCTCTTTGGGCGCCCCTGGACTTTCGTCAGCCGGCGTGGGGCTGCCTTGCGCACTGGGCTCGCTCGGAGGCGACATATTTGGCGGAGAAGTTTCCGCAGGTGCCTCGGGAGCGTTGGCGGATGGGCCGGGGGAAGCGGAAGTCGGATTGGAGTCCGGATTCTCGGTCACTGACATGATTCGGCGTCGGCAAGCAGGAGCGGGGGTATGAAACAAGGGTCCTTGTACCCGCAGTCTAGCAATCCGATCGCTCAAACGGTAGCCTTCCGCAATTGCCCCGATGTCACTCTTTTGATTCGAATGTCAGCGGCAATGCCTCGGTAATTTACCTAGCCCCACCTAATAGACCCATTTTCTACCCCCAGCAAAGGACGGAGAAAATCAAAGGACAGTGCAAATGGCCGGATCGCCGGTCCAATAAACGGTTGACGCCCTTGCCGCGAAAACACTGAGTTTGGCTCTCGCCCTGTCTCCCTGTCTCCCTGTCTCCCTGTCTCTCAAACCTCCCATGCCCAGCATCGACGATTTCTTCGTCCCCACCTTCCATCGACTGCCGAGCGAACTTCGCGATGCGATCACCGAGGCGCCGCTGCCGGGGCTCGCTGCCGGACCGCAGTCGCCGGGCCTGGCCGCGCTGCTCGAGCGGCCCGCTGGAATGCGGCTCTCGACGGGTGCGGGCGATGATGTACCGGTGCCGCCGCTAGGGCAGTCGGGGTTGTGGCTGCTCGCGGGCGATCTGGACCGCAGTCACACGATCAGCCAGGATGACTCGTCCGCGGAGGGAAGTTTCTGGCACGCAATCATGCACCGCCGCGAAAGCGACTACTCCAACGCGGCATACTGGTTTCGCCGGGTCGGATCGCACGCTGTTCTCGACGATCTGGCGCAGAAGTACTCGGTTGACTACCGCGATCCCGCTCAATTCATCGATGCCGTCGCAGCGGCCTGCAAGGCTCCCGATGCGGAGCGAGTTGCCCATCTGCAGCAGATCCAGTGGACTGAGTGGCAGCTCTTGTTCCAGGACTGCTTGCCAGCATGACTCTGGGTGCGGGCTGCGGACTGGCAGCGACGAATATCGCCCAGGCACCGTTTTGGATGCAGTTCACGCAGATCGTCGGCAGCGTGCTGGGGGTGTTTCTGATTATTGGCATCGGCGCGTTCTGTCGATCGCGGAAATGGCTATCTCGCGAAGCCGACTTTTCGCTGGCCAAAATCACCGCCACGGTGCTGATGCCGGCTTTGTTTGTCGACCGCATTCTCAATGACGCGAGCCTCGATGCGTTGTCGACCGCGTGGGTACCACCCCTGTTCGGTTTCGGTATAACCACCTGCGGTTTGCTGCTGGCATGGTCGATTGCCAGGGTCGTCGGACCTTGGGTTGGTCTGAAGACCGATCCACAGCAGCGTGCGTTTGCGATTTGTGCGGGCATTGCCAACTATGGCTACATCCCCCTGCCACTGTCACAGATTTTCTACCCGAGCGCGGAGGTGGAACTGATCCTGCACAACGTGGGCGTTGATTTGGCGTTGTGGAGCGTCGGCATCGCCATCATTTCGGGAGGCAGTCGACTGGTTACGGAAACGACTGGCGGGGATCAAGAACCTCCATTCAGGCGCAGTTTCTCGCGACTGGGCGTGGTCGGCAAAATCCTCCCGGCGCTGACGAGCGCGCCCTTGATTGCCGTCGCCATCGCTCTAACGATCCGCGCACTCGGCTGGGACGCGATGATTCCTCCCACGCTGATGAAATCAATTCATATGCTAGCGGGAGCGTCGATCCCAATGGGTTTGTTGCTCAGCGGTGCGATCATCATCGATTTTCTGCGTGCCGCCGAGTGGACCGGAGCCACGCCGGTGATCCTGCTGTCGATTGGTTTTCGCCAACTTCTGATGCCGGTGATCATGCTCGCCGTGGCGGGCGCATGGGCGACCCAAACCGATATGAAGCAAGTCTTGCTATTGCAAGCGTCCATGTCCTCGGCGGTCTTTCCGATCGTGCTAACGAGGCTCTATCACGGCGACACCGCGACTGCCCTGCGAGTCGTTCTATCAACGTCGCTGGCCGGCCTCGTCTTGATTCCGATCTGGATCTCACTCGGCGCGTGGTGGTTGGGCGTGTAAGAGTAGCAGCGTCTCTCCGAGACGTCGATTTAATTACTGCAGGATTTGGGGCATGAGCTGCAGCTTGGCGAGAGTCGTTCGGTATAGCTCAATTTGCCGATTTGCTATCGACCCAACGAGTGTTCGCAATGGGCAACCAGCCCAGCGGGCGACATATGAACTGCCGGCGGCGTCAGCCGCCGGTCCGAACTGCTTGGGAACTGCAAGCCCAGCGGGCGACACAAATCACCCCAGTATTCCACGCTCAACCCCGATTTCATGCTGGGTCAACAGCGATAACGCGTCATGGAATGTGTCGCCCGCTGGGCTGAACTGCGAACGGCTTAGTCTCCGGTGGCTCACGCCACCGGCAATTCATGTACCGCCCTACGGGCTATGATTGCCAGTTCACTTAACTTCACTAATAAAATCAACGTCTCTCCGAGACGCTGCTCCGAGTCTCGGAGAGACTCGGCTACTCAGCGGTTACTCCATCCGCACGCCGACGCTCAGCAGCAGGTTGGCGTAGCGTTGTTGGTCGCCGGTTTGAATCGTCAGCACGTGGTCGGGTGTGATGACGTGATCGTAAAAGGCCCACTTTTCGAGCGGTTGGAGCTGGACATCGGATCCCGCGGCGGAAAATGACGCGCGATAATCGTTCCACACCGGAGGATCACCATCGAGCGCGTAGGGCCCTTCGGTTTCGGTTTGCATCGTCATCGCGGCTTCGATTGGGATCGCCGTCAACAATGCCTTCAAGGCTTGGTCACACGTGATCAAACCCGGCATCAGATTCAGGCTGACGAGTTTGGCGTGCGGGCCGCGTTTGTTCAGGGCCGGATAATTCCCATCGGCGATGAGAATCGTGCTGTGGTGACCCGAGGCCGCCAAGATGGCGGAAATTTCGGGATGAATGAGTTGGTTCAGTAACATTTGAAAGGATCCAAATCCTTAGGGAGTCTCGTCGTCAGTCGCGGCGGGGTTTTGCTGGGCGGGCAAAGTTTTGGCACCTTTGGCTGGTTTCGATCGGTCCTTCCGTTTCACCGGGTCAGGAGTTTCCCCGATCACACGATCGGTGGTGATCTTGATCCGCTGAGCCTTCACTTTGGTTTCATCAGGTGGGTTGTAGAATCCCTCCACTTTGACTTCGTCTCCCGCCTGGGCGAGCGACAGATTGTTCATCTGGATTTCGATTTCAGCATCCTGGGCAACCATGGTATTGACGGGGGTCCCGCCAGCCTGGACGGCCATGGCTCCCTGTGGATTGATCATGATGAGCGTGCCGACCACATCGACCTTGCCGCCCACGGGCGCAACAGCCTGGCCGGCTTGACGTGTTTGCTGTTCGTCACGATGCACGCCCGGGGTGAACTTCGCCGCTTGGCTGCGTGGAACCGCCCCCGGGGCGAGCGGGGCAAAAATCACAAGCTTCTCGACCGGGCTGATCGGTGCCCCATTGGGACCGATCGCCATGGCGAATCGTACCGGTGTGCCGCGGCGAAGGTAGCCGGGAACGGCTTTGGCAATGAAACTCAGCGACGTGATCTTATCGGGGAACTGCACGAGGCACTCAGTCCCGTCTTCGCGCGTCACGACGATCATATTGCCGCGCGCGTCCTTGAGAGTCCCGCTGAACTTGGTGACTTCGTTTGCCGATGCGCCCGCTCCATAACCGCCCGCGGCACCCGCCGGTGGCGCCGTTTGGCAAAACGCCGATGTGCAGGCGATGAGAGAACACGCTACGGAAACAGCGAGTCCAGCGGTCAATGAAGGCGAGTTACGAACGCGGCGAGGTGAAAATCGAGTACGCATGAGGATTCCAAAAAGAGGTGACAATCGATTTGCAAATCCTAGTCTAACGCATCGCGATTCACTCGTCCGCAGTGCGCATGAATCCGGCGAGGCAGAGCGAATATTCGCAAAGTTCTTCGCTTTGGAAGTACAACCCAAGTTCCCGCTCAGCCGATGCTTCGGAGTCGCTCGCGTGGACGAGGTTCATTTGCCGGCTGCTGCTGAAGTCGCCACGCAACGTCCCCGGCGCGGCCTTGAGACCATTGGTGGCCCCGAGCATTTCCCGCACGACCCCGATCGCCTCGAGCCCTTCGAGCGCCACGGCCACAACCGGAGCCGACGTGATGAAGTCTTCGAGCGATTGGTAGAATGGCTTATCGACGTGTTCGGCGTAATGCTTGCGAGACAGTTCCGGGGTGACTTGCAGCATCTTCAAGCCAATGATCTGCAATCCTTTGGCCTCGAAACGGGACAAGACTTCGCCAATCAAGCGGCGTTGGACACAATCAGGTTTGAGCAGGATCAGTGAGCGTTGCATGGAGTCCATGTTTTTCGTATGCGGAGGACGGGAGGGTAGCCAACGCAGAAAATAGTCAAAAAACGTTATCTTTTGAAGTCCGGGCGTCGAGCCACGCCAGCAACATCCCGCCAAAGAACGTCCAGCCACTTTCGCCGTAGGTCCACCACGCGGGCACGCCGGCCATCGAGTCGACGATGAGCTGCAGCACTCCGAACGACATCGTGCCGATCGCGGCCCACCGGACCAGCGGCCGATAACGCGGCAAATCCGCGGCGATCACGAGCACGAATGCGCCCACGTAGCCGTACAGCAGGGACAGATTGCGGGCTAAATAAAACGTCAGCGGCGAGTCCGGAAACGGCTTCAACCCCAACCACCGCGAGATCTCCACGATCCAACCACTCGGCATCAACGCCGCCCCAAAAGCGAACAACGCCGCCCCGCCAATCACGCGCAGGTATATCAGGAGATAGGAGGGAGACATGCGTCATTCGCTCAATGAAGTTGGACAAAAATTCCAGCCCGTCATGCTCACTGCCATGGCAACGGCGGTGGCGATGGACGGAGATTCGCCGCTGCCAATGCTTCGGCGGGAACCTCAAGGGCTTGGTGCTTGTTCAGATCAACGAAGACCCAACGGGTGCTGGCCCGACACAATAGTTTCCGATCGGCGGGCCGGCAAATCAGGTAACTCCGCGTGCAAGCGTAACGGTGTATCTCACTGACCCAGGTGCGGACAATGATCTCGTCGCCACCGAACGCAGCGGCGCGGTACGTAATGTGGTGATCCCGGACCACCCACCCGAACCCGTCGGCCAACGCGGCCGTGGCATCCCAGCCGCTGGTGGCGTTGTGATCGCGTGCCGCCCACAGCGTCCACTGCAAATATCGCAGGTTGTGAACGTGAGCCTGGGCGTCGACCTCATCGGCGGTGACCGTGTGATGAAGGTCAAAAAAGTCGCTGGGCATGTCGAAAAGTGGGGCACTGGGGAATAGAATATCATAAAAAGCGGCAAAAACCCAAATTTTGAGCAGCCGATTCGATCCGTTGGGGTGACGGCCGCGTAAAATAGCCCACCCGAATCCTCGAACAACCGGTCTGCCCGATTGGAGTCTCCTGATGTCTCGCTGTTCTCGCTCGCTCAAATCAATGTTGCCCGCACGTCCGCTGACTGCGACGCTGGCGATGTTATTGGTAACGATTGTCGCCTTCCCGCTCGGCTCCGTGGTCCGCGGTGAGGAGGATGCATCCAAATCGTCCTCCCCCGCCACCGAAAAGCCCAAGGAAGAGGTCGCGATTCTAGCCGGCGGCTGTTTTTGGTGTACCGAAGCGGTCTTCGAACGCATGGAAGGCGTCACCGATGTGGTCTCCGGCTACATCGGAGGCAACCTTGCCAACCCCACTTATTATCAGGTGGGTTCGGGCCGGACGGGGCATGCCGAAGCGTCGCAGATTTTCTACGACCCCAGCAAAACGTCGTTTGAAGAACTGCTCAAGGTGTTTTTCAAGACCCACGACCCGACCACACTCAATCGCCAGGGCCTCGACTCGGGCACCCAGTACCGCAGCGCGATCTTCCCGCAAAACGACGAGCAGAAAAAAATTGCTGCCAATTACATCAAAGAACTGGACGAGCACGGCGAATTTCGCAATCCAATCGTGACCAAAGTCGAACCGGCCAGCAAGTTTTATCCCGCGGAGGAGCTTCACCAAGACTACTTTCGGCGCAATCCCTACGCCTCGTATTGCCAACGCGTTGTGGTGCAAAAGGTTCGCAAGTTCGACCATCACTTCCGTGACAAAATCAAACCGGAATTGAAGCGGTAGGGCATCAACCCTAGGTTTTTTTGACACCGTGCGTTAAATTTTTCGGCAGTTCTCCACTGCCCGCCTTTCTTCCGCACGACGTTTTGGTAGCTCGATGAATCCGGAAACCGATGCCCCGCCCGCGCTGGATCATGGTGACTTTCGAGTCCTCGTTGTTGATAACGAAGCCGCTCACGCCCGCGCAATGACCGAGAGTCTTGAAAAGGTAGGCTACCGCTGCGAAGTCGCCACGAGCGGTCCGCAAGCTGCTGATTGGATCCAGCGGGACACGTTCGACATCGTCATCACCGATATGGTGATGAACGATATCGATGGCATGAAAGTCCTCAAGCTCGCTCGCGAACGATTGCCCGACTGCGAAATCGTGATGGTCACCGGCCACGCCACCGTGCCGATCGCGGTCGAGGCGATGCAGAAGGGTGCATTCAACTTTCTCGAAAAACCCATCACTCCCTCGGGACTGCGGGCGATCGCCGAAAAGGCCGCCGAGAAGGTCGCTCTGCGGCGGCAGAATACGGAGTTGATGCAGCGACTCGACGAACGTTTCGGGTTCGAAGGGATCATCTACACCAGCGATAAAATGCAGACGGTCATCGATCGCGTGCGCCGCATCGCCGCCACCGACGCGACCGTCTTGATCACCGGCGAGAGCGGGACGGGCAAAGAGATGGTGGCGCAAGCGATCCATCAAAACAGCCCTCGGCGCAACAAGCGAATCGTTGCTTTGAACACGCGAGCGGTCTCCGAAAGCCTCGTCGAAAGTGAACTGTTCGGCCACGTCAAAGGCTCCTTCACCGACGCGATTTCGGACCGCGAGGGTGCGTTCGAGTACGCCAACGGCGGCACGCTGTTTCTCGACGAGGTCGGTGACATGCCGATGAGCACGCAAATCAAGTTGCTGCGAGTGCTCGAAGAAAATCAGATCTCACGTGTCGGAGGCAACAAAACGATCAAGGTCAACGTGCGATTGATCTCAGCTACCAATCGACCACTCGAAGAGATGATCGAGGCGGGCACGTTTCGCAATGACCTGTATTTCCGCTTGAAAGTCGTCACCATCGAACTGCCGCCACTGCGCGATCGACGCGATGACGTGATCGCGTTGATGGACCATTTTCGAAAAATGTTCTTGCGTCGGCACAGCAAACCGACTGCCCGTTTCACGCCGTCGGTCACGAAAAAGTTCTACGCCTACGACTGGCCAGGCAATATCCGTCAACTGCGAAACTTTGTCGAAACCATGGTGGTCCTGGATACCGACGGTTTACTTGGCGACGACGACCTGCCACCGGAGTTGACCGATGACACCGGGGCGAGCGACGACGACTCCCAGGCTGCGGCGGAATTGCTGACAGGGCCCTCCGCATTGATTGGAAAACCACTCGCCACGATCGAAAGATGGGTGATCGAAGAAACACTCAAACTCGCCGGCGACAATCGTGAGCAAGCCGCCAAGACGCTCGGAATCGCCCCTCGCACCCTCTATCGACGCCTCGATGACTACAGCAAGACAGACCAAAAGTGAGCCAAGTGCCCACTGACCCGTTGTCAGACTTCGCTGCCGCACTCGAACAGATGTCGACGCGGGGCCGTCGCCGGCGACTGCGGCCCGCTCATGTCAGGGGACCTTTCTTAATCGGTGAGGGTGGCGAGCAACTCTTGAACTTCGGCGGCAACGATTACCTCGGTGTCGTTGCGGATGCCTTGGTGCCAGGCCGCCCAGAACCGGATCATGGAATCCCCGGCGGTGCCACGGGAATCCCCAGCGGTGCTGCGGCGAGTCCGTTGGTGTGTGGCTGGACACCGCAGCACGAACGCTTGGCAACTTCCATTGCGAAGGCCGAAGGCAGCGAAGCGGCGGTCGTGTTTCCATCCGGGTATGCCGCCTGCAGTGGCACCGTGGCCACCCTCTGCCGCCCCGGCGACCTGATCCTCAGCGATGAACTCAATCATGCGTCGTTGATCGATGGATGTCGGTCGTCTCGGGCGCAGCGAGTGGTCTATCCGCACCGCGACGTCGATTTCGTCCGCAACATCCTGACGCAACGGCGAAGCAAATTC
>JBDNIG010000029.1:0-2945 GCA_041688415.1 Rhodopirellula sp.
CAATAAGGTGGTGGACATGTGCGTTCTTTCAAAGGATGACTTTAGAAATCTCCCTGACAGAATGGCATGTCCACGCTTTTTTTTCCATACACCGTACTTTCAGCATCCTTCAGTCCTGCGCACGCTTCAGTCGGATGAGCCCAAAAACCTTCATCCAACTGGATTCCGATCGCGACAATTTGCTGACACCCGACGAAGCGAATCGCAAACATTGAACTCACAAAACGTAGGTTAGGCATCAAACATGTTACAGTCAAAAACAAAGATTCACCGTCGCGGTGTGACACGCATTGAACTGCTCACGATTGTTTTCATCGGCTTCGCTTTGACCGCGATCATCGCGCCCGCGGCGCTCGCCGATCGCGAACGAGCTCGGAAGAACACTTCCGTCGATCATTGGCGTCAGATCGGGGAAGGTTTGCTTGTGTATGCCGACACGTTCGGGTTCTTGCCCGGCAATGGCGGCTACTCCGCAGAGATTGTCACCACTCCCGATATCCGGACCATCAACCCGAACGATTCGCCTTATAAGTGGGGCTACGGTGATCCTCGTCGCGCGGGCCGTTTGCAACCCGGTTCGTGGGCTTTTGCCATTTTGCCCTCCGTCGGTCATGAGGAAGATTTTCATCGGCGGAATCAAGCTACCGTGGTTGGCATATATAACATTCCGGCTCGACGACCCGCAGTCGCCGAAGTCGCGTTGGAAGTCGATCCTATTTATGACGGATGGTCTTGCCTAACCGATGGAATCAACTCGTGGGGAAAGACCGACTTCGCCGCCAATGACCGTGTCATATCGAACGGATTCGCCCGCCTGAAACGGCTCGATGAACTATCGCACGACGACGGGCTCAGTTCCACAATCCTTGTCGCTGAGAAAGCGATGGATTCGCGTGCCGCAGGTCAGGGCGGATGGTATTGGGACGAGCCCTTCTTCTTAGGTGGCAACGACGGAACCGGTCGCAAAGGAATCAGACTGTTTGTCGATGGACCGATCCACGAAGACGCTGCCGACAATTGGGGATCGCCGTATCCGAATGGCGTTTCGTTTGTCTTTGCCGATGGAGCGGTTCATACGTTCGCACATCAAATCGACGATAAGCTTTTTGGTGATTTGCTAAGTCCGACCGCGCAGAAAAACCTTCCGCCGGATTGGTTAAGCGCGAGTGACGCAAAAATTGTCACCGACGCCAGAAAGATTGATACCGATGCCCCGGGGGCTGAGCAGGCTCTCCCATGATCGACATTGTCGTATTCGCATTGGTCGCCGCAATCATGTTGGGCATGAGCCTGCGCGGTGCCAGACGTGGAGAAACATTTCTCGTTGCCGATCGTGCGGTGGGCTTCCTGCCGCTGGTGGCCACGTTAGTCATGACCGAGTTCAACACGGCGACGCTGTTAGCATTTTCCGCTGTCGGTTATGCCGTTGGTCCTCGCGCGATCGGCTTGTCGGCGGTATTCCTGATCGGGCTTGCTTGGTACACGCTGGCGGTGGCGCGAAAGTGGAAACAGTTCAACGGCATCTCTGTCGCCGGATGGTTTTCGTTGCGGTACGGCGTTGGGTTAGGTCGCTTTGCGGCTGTCATGTTATTGACCGCGATGCTCGGTTTTAGTGCTACGTACGTCAAATCGCTCACGCTGATCGTGGGGCCTTTGTTAGGCAATCCGGAACCGTGGACGCTGAGTGCCATCCTCTGCGTGGCACTGGCGTTGGTAATAATGTCAGGCGGTTTGGCCTCCGTGATCCGACTGGATGTAATGGGCTTTGCGCTCGCCTGCGTACTGTTCCCGTTACTCTTCATCATCGGGTTGGTGCGTCACGGCGGACCGGTCGCCTGGACGGAGCATTTCCGGGGCGAACCGCTGACGGTTGACTATTGGTTGAGATGGAATGATCCGCAGCTTCCCTGGCACTTTGTCCTGTCGCTCGTCGCACTGACTTGCATGACTTACATCTGCTCGCCTTGGTACGGACAGAAGATTTTTGCGGCCCGCAGCGAACGCGTCGCGGTCATGGCGGTGGGGGTCGCTTCGGTGATCGTCTTTCTTCTTTACGCCAGCGTGCAGCTGGCGGCCAGTCTGTTGCCAAGCGATGCGGCATCATTATCAGACCCGCAAATCGCGGTCCCGACGATGCTTAACCAGTGGTTGCCCATCGGTGCGCGTGGCCTCGCCTACGCTGTTCTCTTTGCCGTCGCGACGACGACCTTGGCAGGCGTGTGGAGTGCGATGGTCGGGATGCTGGTCACCGATTTTGGGAGCGAATGGTCCGAGAGCGTCGCGGCTCAGCGAGCATTGACTTTGCCATTGGCGGCGGGCAGTTGGCTGGGGGCGAATCTGTTGGTCGACGACATCCTCAATCGGCTGATCTTAGCCAACATCCCGATCGCAGCCTTATCGTTTGCCCTCATCGGCGGTTTTCACTGGAAGCCAACGAGCATTGCTGGAGCCTGGGCCAGCATGGTGGTCGGGTTGATTTGGGGAGTCTTCTGTTTTGTTTATTGGGGCGACGCGGACGGGTACACGTGGTACTGGGCCATCTATGGCGCGCCACTGGTTTTTTGCACGGGTGCGATCGTTTCGGTCGCGATACCGGATCAACGGTCTCCCGAAGTCGTTTTGGGTCCGAGCACAATTTAAGGATCGAGAGAAAGATGGAATCCATTTATTGGGTGTTGTCGCGTGATTGCAATCAACGCTGCCCGCATTGTTACAACGACTCGGAACCGGGTGCTCTGGGTTTAACGCTGGACGAAGTCACGCACTGTGTTGCAAGTTTGCCTGATCCCAACGCAGTGTCCGTCGCGCGGATCATCCTGTCCGGTGGTGAAGTGCTGGTGTGGCCCGAATTACTCTTTCACGCGTTGCATGAGTTGCATCAGCGGTTTGGCGATTCCGTCGCGGTCTGGGTACAAACCAACGGAGATTTGCTGGACGAAACGCTG
>JBDNIG010000184.1:0-10965 GCA_041688415.1 Rhodopirellula sp.
CATTGGGCGATTGCTGGTCGTTGGGGAACTTTTCCCCGTCGGCCGCGTCCAAAGGAACGCGGAATCATGTCGGTTATCCGGCTTGGTTGTGCTCGCTGAGGCGATTGTTGGAGCGAACAGAGTTGCCGCAAAAATTTGCGACCCTGAATGCCGCAACTATACTCGGCGAGATGTGCGCATCGGCAACTGTGGCTGGAACGGCGGAGATGATCCCCGTCCGCGGTTCGGTTGTGGTGCGTACGTAGCCCTTTCAGAACTTCGAGATCCACAACAAGTGCAACGGTTTTTCGCCGTGGCGAGCATTTCCTGCTGGCTGCGGCCGATCCACTGTCCGCTCTGCCAAGAAGGTTCGGTCTATGACCTCGCGTCAGCGAAACTCATCGTCTTTCCCCGCTTCATTGACCCCCTCGTCTTCGGCGGAGCGTCCTGAACGTTCGCGTCGTCGTCAGCGTGATGGCAAACGCCGCGGTGCTTCGCGTCTGTCGCGGCGTCAGCATCTTCTCGAGACGCTCGAGCCCCGGCAATTGTTGGCCGGGCCGCAGTTGATTGGCGTCCAGCCCAATGAGGGTGAACTGATCGATAACGGCGACGTCCGTCAGGTTGCACCACGAGTGCTGACGTTCCGGTTTGACCAAGATCAGCAGATCGACACCAACACACTCGGCGCCATCGAACTCACCCGTAGCGGTCACGATGGCGCATTCGGTACCGCCGACGACGTGCGCATTGAGCCGGGGTTAGTGACGCTGGGCGACCCGAATGAAAACGAAGTCCTCGTGCGGTTCGCCGATACGCTGCCGGACGACAACTACCGCATCAATATCTACGGCTACGACGATCCCAACGCGAGTCCGCAAATCGTGGGATTGCGCAATGTGCAGGGGGAACTGATTCAGCCTTCCGTGCCCGGCACGCGCACCGAAACGATTGATTTCCAACTGGATCTCGGGGCCTTGGTCGAATCGATCGTGCCGCAACCGGTGATCCGAGATGCGGATGGCTCGTTGACGCAAAACCGCGATGAGGTCGTGGTCTACTTCAATGAGGATCCGTTGTTCACCGAAAACGGACCCGACGGCAAACCAACCCAGCGGTCAGCGGAGAATCCGCGGTTCTATCAGTTGCTGCTGACCCAAGAAACGGTTCGCACAACGGACGACGTGCTCTATCAACCGAAGCAGGTCATCTACGATGCCGATACGTTCACGGCACGCTTGATCTTTGACACCGACATTAATAATTTGCCAGGTGTCCCGGTCGGCGGTGGCACGTTCCGATTGCGGATCGGTACGGCCGTCGACTCCCGGGCGGACCTGATCGTCCCGCCAACGGATTTCTTGACGGCGCCTTCGGCAACGGTTTCACTCGGTGCACAGGATGCGTCGTTTGAATTTGTCTCGCGGAATGTCGGTGAAGATGCCTCGGGACAACAGGTTCGATTTGTCGATAACGGGACCGGTGGGTTGTCGGTGGCGCAGGACGCCGACGGCGTGATCGTGTTCGATTACGGCGGTAGCACGCCGGTGGTCAGCGATCTCGCCGATGTCATCGCGGCCGATTCGGTTATCAGCGGTATCATTTCAATCTCCGTCAACGGCAGTTCGGCGAGCATGCCGCTGCCGCCGAACTTGGTGGATGCGGATCCGATCACGCTGAATGGCTTGGGCGACACGCTGGGCACATCACTAAATATCGGCACGTTCGGGCAATCCGGTGCGCTGACGAGTCTGGTGATTCGCGACTCGATTTCACCAAAACAACTGCCCATCCAACTGCTCGGCGGCGATAGTGATCCCGGGCACCGGTTGTTAATCGAGCACATTAACGAAGCATTCGGTCCGGATACTCAGGCGGGCATCAGCGAGGTTCCCTACAACTTCAAGGGTGTCTATTTCCAAAATGGCACGACGTCGTCGTTAAATCAGATCACGCCTAAGCAGAAACAGCGTATTCGTGAAGTACTGGATTTGTGGAGCCACAAGATTGGTGTGCAGTTCACCGAAACGGCGGATCAGGGGATCACGTTTGCGTTGGGTGAAACCAGCAGCCTGTTGACGAGTCCGTTCTTACCGTCGGGTCAGCGATTCACCGCGGTTCCTCAGTTGCAAGCGTCGGTGCGCGTCGATCCCGCCGTCAATGACAACGCGACCGCGGCGACGTCCAACGCCTCGATCGTGTTCAGCAACCAGGCCAATTTCGGTCTCGATTACGGCGAGGACTTCACCCGGAAAGCCGCCGCCGGCGTGGGTTTCCTGCTGGGATTATTGGCCGCCCCCGATCAGGCACCCGAAGTGTTGATGTCGCTCAACGCGTTCAACGAGGAAGCGTTGCTGCGCCGCCCCAGTGATGGCGTGCTCGGACCGCAGATTACGGCACCCACGACCAATCCCAACTCGCCCAATTACCAAGTTTTTGACGAGAAGTTCCCGGAGTTCCGCGGCTTCCTGAATGATCCGATCGATCCGGTCGTGTTGCCCCGCGATGTCCCCACGACCGAGGGATCGTTGGTCTACCTTCCCGACAATATTGACGATTTTCAGTTACCCCATTGGGAACCCGTGTTTCCCTCGAACGTCGATGTATTGCACGGCCAATTTATCGACCGTCCCGACAGTGTCGACGTTGACCTGTATCGGTTCGAGGTTAATTTGGATGACGCCGACCGCATCGGTCAGCTCAGCGTCGAAACGTATGCTGAGCGTCTGGCCGACTCCAGTTCGCTCGACACCACGCTCACGCTCTTCCAGGAAGTACGTGCCGCGGCAACAACGGATTTGAGGATTGGCCCGTCGTTGCAACTGCGCTTTGATGCCGTCCAGGTCGGTGCGACCGGCAATGGAGCGCGGATCGAATTCATCGAGAGTGATCGCGGCGTGGGCGATACCGCCGTGCGCGTGTCGCCGTTGGTCGGCGACAATGGTAACGTGATCAAGAACGGGATCCTGGTCGACTTGCCTCGTCGAGGTCGGTTCGTTGATAGCGTGCCGGTCGGCGATCTGATCGATGCCATCCAGGCCGATCCGTTGGCGAGCAGTCTGTTCAATGTCACTCTCGACAAGGGTTCGCCGACGACCGACATCAGTGGGCAAAGCCTGCGATCCAGCCCGATTGTGCTGTCCGGTGGCGGAGTGCAGCAACTCAGCCGTAACGATGATTACTTCAGCGAGGATTCCTTCCTCAACGCATCGCTCGGCGCGGGCGTGTATTACATCGGAATCGCGGCCAGCGGGAACGACACGTACGATCCCATGATTCAAGACAGCGGCTTCGGCGGCTTGACGCAGGGCGACTACGAGTTGCGGATCAAGTTCGAGCCGCAGGTCGATGAAGTCGACGTGATTCGTGACCGCGATGGGTCCCGCGTGGGCGTTCCCGGCACACCACTCGACGGTGACGGCGACGGTACTCCTCGTGGCGTGAACAACTTCTGGTTCCAGACCCGTCCTGAGCAACGGAAGTTGCATTTCACGCTGGCCGGGGAAGCGATCACACCGCGGCAGACGGTGACGGTCAGCGGCGGTAACGGTGACTCACGCACGTACGAATTCATTCCGATCGGTGGTGGGTCTCCACGACCGGGGAACATCGCGGTCAGCTACAGCAACACGGTTGGCAACGATTCACCGGCGGGTAACCTCGCTGAACAGCTCGCCACGGCGATCAATGGTCGTCAAGACGCGACTGGCGTGACGGCGACGGCCAGCGGCGACAGTCTTACGCTCGATAGTGAACGCGAGATTCGTTTTTCCGATGACTTCCGCGGTGTGGAAACCCTCGGGCGGATGATTTTTGTCGATAAGCTCGCGGCGACCAATGCCGACGGCAGTCTCGATGCGCCGTTCAATAACATCAACAACCCCGCCGTGGTCAACGCCTTCGGCGCCACGCAGCGTGGTGACATCGTCCGCATCATCGGCAACGGTGGTTCGGATCTCGACATGACCACGGAGGAAAACAATTTCGCTTACCAATTCGGCGTGAGCGAAATCGGCGGGAACGTGCGCGAGGACGGTCGTGATATGATAATTCCGGCGGGCGTGACGACGATGATCGATGCCGGAGCGATCTTAAAAATGCGTTCGTCGCGGGTGAGCGTCGGTAGCAGTAGCACCTTGATCGATCGCAGCGGTGGTGCGATCCAAGTGCTGGGCACACCGCGTTTAGTCGATTTCAACGCGACCGATCCCGCTGAGAAAAACCTCGGCGACACCAACGACGCTGGACTGGGCTACGACGACGGCAGCGTGATTTTCACGAGTACGCGAGATCGGCAAGCCGACGAGGCGGGTGCCGGGACATCGCCGGCACCGACACCTGGTGACTGGGGTGGATTGGTGTTCCGCCGCGATTTCGACCAGGCTCAAGGGCGGCGTGACCTGGAAGACGAGGGTATCTTCCTGCAGTCCGTCAACCATGCCGAAATCCGCTACGGCGGTGCCAGCGACATCCGTGTCGATTCGGTGCAACAGACGGTTAATCCGATCGAATTGATCAATCTGCGTCCCAACATTTCATTCAACGAGATCACGCAAAGCAGTAGCGCGGCGATCAGTTCCGCCCCCGATAGTTTTCGAGAGACGACGTTTGGGACGCCCGCGTTCCAGCAGGCCGGTGCGTTCACGCCGGATTACAGCCGCGTCGGCCCTGACATTAAGAACAACTTGCTGGTGAACAACAGTATCAACGGATTGTTCATTCGCACGATCGTCACCCCCAACTCGCCACCGACGCAGTTGACCTCGTCGGCACGCTTTGACGATATCAGCATTGTTCACTACATCGCCGAGAATCTCGTTATTGCGGGCAGCCCGGGCGGTTCGATTAATGACGCAATCCGCCCGTCGTTGGCGCAAGCGTCCGCCCAGGTGTTGACCGGCGGCGAGTTACCCGCGGGCACATCGACGGTGGCCTACCTGTTGACCTTTGTCGACGCGAACGGCTTCGAGTCGGCTGCGACGGACGTATCGGGCGCACTGCGGGAATCCGCCGCGAGTGGCGAAACCCTCGCCGGTGCAAGTATCCAGTTGGCGGGTTTGCCGCGGATTCCCGTCGGCACGGACTACGTTTCCCGGCGATTGTACCGGGCGGAATTCACCGACCCGGCGGACGCCGATGACGTGGCCAAAAGTCTCAATGGCTATCGTCTGATTGCCGACCTCGACGGTTCACGCTCAACGTACACCGATGATGGTTCGGCTTCCGAAGGCACCTTGGACCTGAATCACGTTGGACGCCGCGGGCGACTCGATGCCTCGCTCGTCGTCGATCCCGGCATGGTGGTCAAGCTAACGGGTGCTCGGATCGAACTGGGCCACGGTGCTCAGTTATTGGCGGAAGGCACCCTGGCTCGTCCGGTCGTGTTCACCAGCACGCAAGACGATCGCTACGGTGCCGGTGGAACGTTCGACACCAATAACGATACGGGTACGATCACGGGCTCGCGCCCCGCCGTCCGCGGTGATTGGTCGGGTATTTATGCGAGTCCCAATGCTCATGTCAGTTTGGACCACGCCGTCGTCGCCTATGGCGGTGGTGTCAGTTTGGTCGAAGGCGGCGAGAGCCACGGGTTCGCGCCGTTGGAGCTCCAACAAGCTGACGGGCGAGTGGTAAACTCGCGTTTCGAATTTAACGAGAGTGGTCAGGCTGGATCGGGCAAACCCGGACGTGGTGGCCGCCTGACATCTGACGCGTCCGTGATTTTTGTGCGCGGTAGCCAACCGGTGATTGTCGCGAATGATTTCGTCGACAACCGCGGTGCGACGGTCGCAATTGATGTGGATTCGTTGACCGCCGAATATCTGCGGGATACCGGGCGCCAAACCGGAGGCGTCGACGCGTTCTCCGAACTCGATGACAACCAAGGACCGTTGATTCGCAAGAATCGATTTGAGGTGGTGCCCGCTGACAATGATGCGGACAAACAGATCAGCGGTTTGATGATTCGCGGTGGCGAGTTACTCACCGAGTCCGTCTGGGACGATACCGATATCGTGCACCTACTCAACGACAGCGTGATCGTCGGCAATCTGCAGAGCTCGGGCGGACTGCGATTGCAGAGCCGCGCAAACGAGTCACTCGTGGTCAAACTGATGGGCGGTGGCACACCGAATAGTCCCACGCTCGGAACCGGAATAACCGCTAACGGGAAAGCCAGTGACAGTGCACAACGAATCGGCGGCACCGTGCAGATTGTTGGTCTGCCGGGCGCGCCGGTTGTATTGACGAGTTTCAAGGACGACACGGTCGGCGCGGGTATTTCCGTTGATGGGAGTCAGTTCACCGACACCAATGGCGATTCCTATGGATCTCGCCCACAATCCAACGACTGGCGGAGCATTTTGCTGGACCAGTACAGCAATGATCGCAATGTCGATTTCGTGCTCGAACAGGAACTGCCCACCGACGTGGCGCCGGGCTTGAACGGCACCGTGGATCACGCACAGGTATTGGGTGATTTGGCGACGGATTTGAACAACGGTGACGAGAACCGACGTCTGGGTTTCGAGGTCCGTGGTTACCTTTCCGAGACGACCGACGTGGACAACTACAGCTTCGTCGGCAGTGCCGGTTCGAACGTGTGGGTGGACGTCGACGACACGACCTTCGCTTTGGATACCGTTGTCGAACTGGTCGACTCCAATGGTGTCGTGCTGGCACGCAGCAACAACTCCAAGTCCGGCGATATCGTTGCGACGGATCCGTCGACCGATGGGTTGGTGGGGCCGCTGCAGTCACGTGCGGACGGGTTAACCGAGTTCGATGCCTTCGGTAATTACGTCGACCGCGGCAGCGCGAATCCGCGTGATGCTGGCTTCCGCGTGGTCTTGCCAGGTGACGCCAGTGGTGCTGAGAATCGCAGCGTGTACTACATCCACGTCCGCAGTGCGTCGAACAATCCGGATGACCTCAATGCTGGCGGCAGTCGCGGCAACTACAAATTCCAAGTCCGTCTGCAGGAAGAACAGGAATATCCGGGCAGCATGGTGCGGTTTGCCGATATTCGCTATGCCAATCAGGGTGTTCACCTCCGCGGCCTGCCCGCTCAATCACCGCTGTTGGGCGAAGCCGGTGAGAACGAACGCGATAACGAAAACGGCTTTGGCGTCGCCAATAACGATACGCTGCAGGCGGTTCCGCTGGGCAACGATAACCGTGCGCCCCAGAACCGCCCGCAGAACATTGGCAATTTGCTCGAAGGCAAGAATCCCGTCATCAGCGTGGCGGGTTCGTTAAGTGACAACAATGACGTCGATTTCTACCAGATGGATCTCGCTGCATCGGTCAAGACGACCGGCCAGCTCCGGAACTATCTGTCGACCGTCTTTGACATCGACTACGCGGCCGGTCTGACGCGGCCGGACACGAACATCAGCGTGTACTACGATTCCGATGGCGAGTTCGGTCCCGCCCAACCACAACTCGTCCTGTTTGGTGCCGATAGTAACGTCGCCGAAGACCAAACGAGTCCGTTTGGCGATAGCAGTAGCCTAGCCGAACGCCTCGATCGTGGGTCCATCTCCACCTCCGATCCCATGATCGGCCCGGTTTCATTGCCCGAGGGCACCTACTACGTGGCGGTGTCGGCGGACACCCAAATTCCCGACGAGTTGTTCAACAACGACACGCGGCGTGAACCGGTTAACTCGGTGCAGCGGTTATTCGAAGACCGGATCGACAACTTTGTCCCGCCCGGCTCCGCGTCGAACGACAGCGTGTTTGGTGGCCCGCGTTTCGATGAACTGTTCAATGATGTCGAGATTGTCGGCAGCGGGTTTGCGACAACCCTGCAGCGTGGCGGTGAATTCGGACACGGTGTGTATGGCAACTTTGACAACAGCAACGTTGCTCAAATCGGCCGTGACCAAACGCTCTATAGCGAGAATCAAGGGAGCAGCCCATTCGCGTCTGCGCCATATACTTCGGTGCAAACGATCCCAGAGGGTGCGCGGACACCCAATGGTGCGCTCGATCTCGATTCGCTCCAGTTCTCGCTCGGCAACAACACCCAAATCGGTGGCGGATTCGATTACACGGCCAACACCATCCCCCACCTGACGATCGAAGGTGGCATGGGCGGCGACATTTCAGACTTCTATCAGTTGGTCGTTCCGAACAACAACACGCGTGTCATTCTCGACGTGGATGAGGGCTACAACCCGTTCCAAGGAGAAGATGTTGATGATCCTAACGACCAGGAGCCCGGTGAAGATTATGTCCGGGACTTCGATAGTGTTGACGTTGACTTGGTGATCATTGATGCAACGCCGGAAATTTTGACGCCACCGGGACGAATCCTTAATTCGCGGCCGAGCGAGGGACAACTCGGCAGCCTCGGATCGGGTTTCATTTTCAACGATGGTGATGTTCTCGGTCGCAGCCGTGACCCGTTCTACGATGGCATTCTCGATGCGGGCGTTTATTTCATTGGTGTCGTCAATACGGATACCGCCGTCGCGATCAGCCAAGGGGTCGTCACTGTGACGAGCGCTCCCGAGGACGTGCCGATCTCGGGTCGATATCTGTTGCACGTTTCCGTCGAGGGACAACCCGTCGATGCTGGCATCGGCACGAATGAAAGTTTATTCTTCAACCGCAACGACGAATCCAATGGCAAGCTGCGCAGTGATCCATTCGATTTGACCGGTTACGTCGCCGCCGACTTGCCGCGATTCTACTTTAACTACCTGTGGGATAGCCCGACCGACGAGGTCAGCCTGACGATCACCAGCAACGAAAATCCAACCGGCATCACGCTTAGTAACTTCACCAACAGCCCATCGGCGCTAAATAATCAGTTCGGTGCCGATTTCCTGGCCGATGGCGAGTGGCACCAACAGATTGCGGATCTCGGCGCGTTCGCGGGCGATACCGGAGTTCGCTTTGAATTCGAATATGACGGCGACACAACGCCGCTGCCGGATGTCGATGGGTTGTTCCTCGATGACTTCATCGTCGGCTTTGCTGAACGCGGTGAAACGGTGTTCAATGCGGTCCCCGGTGAAACGGGTTTCCAACGCACTGGATTCAACAGCGGGCCTTCCGGCGAATACCAACTCGAAGCCCGCCGGGCGACGCCTTACGCCACGCCGACGTCCAACGCTCAGCGGCTGACCGCGTCGTTTGACACGAATGCTCGTCATGCTCAGGGGGTGACGTTGATTGCCCCTGCGGGGTCACAGCTCGCCGATGGCGATACGTTTGAACTGAGCGATGGAAAAACGACTCAGGTGTTCGAGTTTGACACCGATGAGGTCGCGGGTTTTGGAAACCAACGAGTGCCGTTCTTGCCCGCTGACACACCCGTGGAACTCGCCATGAGGCTGCGCACGGCAATCAATGCTTCGAATCGGCTCGACGCCGAAGCGGCATCGGTATCCGGTCTCGATACCGAAACGATGACCAGCAATCGCTTGAATCTGGTCGGAATCGTCGCAGGTACGTTCCAACCCGTGGAGTCCTTCACCGACGCACCGGCCACTTCCGATCCGCTGGGATCTGAAATGACGGACAACAACGAACGCCGCATCTTCATGCCGGCGGTCCTCTTCAACGGTGTCGGCGACACCAATTTCAAGCGGACGCAGGGCCAAGTCATCATTGAAAACAGTACGATCAGCGACGTTCATGCGATCGGAATTTGGTCCGAGCCCGGCGAGCGCGGCACGGATCCCGAAGACATCCGCGCCAGTCCAAATAGATTCTTCTTTGGCGGTGGCTTTTTCGGCAACAACAACAACAACGGCATCTACGGAGTCGATCCTACTGTTACCAATCCCCATCCATTCTTGCAATTGCCACCGGTGGGTAATCCATCTTTGGGTGTCGCCCGAAACCTGCCGACACTCAATAACTCCGTCGAAGGCGGATTGAGCACGGGCATTGTGGTGCGTAACAACACGATTGACCAAGCCGGATTGTCAGGCATCAAGATCCAGGGAGAACCGCGTCCCTTCGTGATTGATGCGGCGACGCTGGGTACCCCCGATGACGCTACGTTGACCGATATCTACACCACCCCATCGGATTTCCCCGATGGTTATGCGATGGCGATCGATGCGGGGGGAACACGTGTCGTGTTCGAGTTTGAAGACATCGGCGGCGCACCGACGATCGACGGTGGTAGTGGAGTATTGGGCGGTAACGGTTGGGTCGATGGCCACGTGCCAATCTACTATCGGCACTCTGCCAGCACTGCGGAATACAACGACACACGTACGACCGGTTATAATTCGTTTGAGATGATGCTGTCGATTCAGCAGGCGATCCAGGGCAGTATCCTGGTTACCAACGGCATGGCCGAACTCGTCACGGCGACCTTGGGCCCCTCTCCGACGAAACGATTCGGTTTTCTCGAACAATTCGCGCGGACTCCCGAGTCATTCCCGTCAGCGGCGGTTTATCTCGAAGGTGTCAGCAACATCTACTTCACGGGAGCCTATTCGGTTGGGAACGCTCCGCAACTGATCAACGACGGTACCGTTGGCGAAGCGGCAGTTGCCGAAGCGCCTCAGCCCTTCGCACGGGTCATCAATAACACCATCTACGGTGCCGATGGCACCGAATCGTTGCACCCCGACGATGCCAAATTGGATGATAACGATGTGCTCAGCGACGCGACCGTGACGCACGTCGGACGGGCCCATACCGGACCTTACATTCAAACCGGTGCGATTGGTTACAACATTCCCCAAGGATTGACGGATCAAACGGTCACGTTCCGAACCGTCGTCGACGGCGCAAGCGTGACCGATTCGCGATCAGCCGTCATCGGCGTGGGAACGGAATTCCCGAATATCAACGAATTTGCGACCGACGGGGCACCGACCACCACGGTCAATGCCAACATTGGGATTACCAACACTTCGATAGCCGTCAACTACACCGAAGCTGGGGAGGTCGCCGACGGAACGTTCAATGGCTATGTGTTTGATGGCGACTTCAGCAACCTGCAGGGTGTCGAGGTCA
>JBDNIG010000185.1:0-1462 GCA_041688415.1 Rhodopirellula sp.
CCGTCGGGTCGTTGGCCGACGATAAGGGATCCATCGGCAAGTCGATAAACGGCCCGGCGGTAACGCGTGTTCCGAGACTCCATGACGATGTCTTGGACGACGAAGTCGCGGTAGCCCTCGAACTTGGCACCCGGTGGCACGTCATCGGGCTCAATGAGTTGGGTGAAGTCGATGCGGAGGTCTTTTGTTTTCTTTCGTTTTTGCGATCCCGCCCGTTTTTTCTTGGTGCCGGATTCATTCTCCGGTTCGGGAGGTGGATCGAGCAATCGGCTGGGTTTGATGTCGGGGCGGGTGGTGGTTTTTTTGAGCCGCTGAATTTCGTCCCGCAAATCTTGGTTCTCGGCAGCAAGTTTCTGAATGACGGCGAGCAGCGCGAGCACCAGCGTTGACTGCTCGGCGACGGGAATTTCGATGCCTGCCATGGTGATTGGCGCGGGCGATTCTGGCTGCTGTTTGCTCATGCGCTATAGAGAGCGCGAAATCGCCTGTCCGTGTAAATAGCAATCGAGACGGATTATTGAGCAATTACGGGTTAAGATCCTGCGGAGAATTTCACAATTATTCCACCAGAGGCGTGAAGGAAAGTCGCCGGTCAGCATCTAAGTGGAAGTGACGAAAAAGCTATCTTGGAAACGGATCGCCTGATTAGTATTTTTAGTTTAAGGAAACAGACATGAAAACGAATTTGGAACACATCGCGATGCTAGCATGCTCCGGCCTAGTTTCTCTGCTTGTGTCGTTCAACGTTCTACGATTTCACGATGAAGTCCGAGGGGCGAACGAATCGGTCAAACCGCAAAACTTTTCGAACATTGACGATCAGGTTTGCAAGTACTGTGGCGTATCGCTTTTGGCGAACTGCGAACCTTGTTGCGTACACAGGTGAACGCAGCGTATAGCTGGACAGTGCCACTTTGGTCAAAAAGACTATCTCGCCGATCCTATTTGCCGTTTTGGTGTTAGCCACGGTTCTCGGTTCTTTCGCGACCGGGAGCTAGCGCTAAAACGGCTATTCAAAGTAACGCTGTCCAGATAAGATCGCATTGCACCGTGGGCTCGCAACGGACTATTGGTCCTTGGTTCACAGCTAATAGGGAGTCGATACCAGCCGCACGCCAGGGGGTAGCGACGAGTGACCCATCGGCTTGTAACCAATTTTATTGATGACTTCGTCGGGCGTCGCCTCTCGGCCCTCATACCGATTCACCAGCGATTGCATCGCTACCTGCGGTCCCTGTCGTTGCAGGGATAATACGCCAAGTGCGATTCGATTTGTTCGGCCCACGCCTCAGAGAGTTCGCCGTCAAAGTGGGCGGAAAGTTATGCAGCAACGATTTTGCAACGCATGAATAACTATCCAGATTCATTATCAGTGAGTGTGTCCGGAGTGATCGTCAGTGGCAGGCGTCGCGGAAGATGCAGGCTCTGATGGAGCCACATCCAAGCTCGGCGGCGCGACTAC
>JBDNIG010000186.1:0-4404 GCA_041688415.1 Rhodopirellula sp.
GTAGCGCCTCGACGGTCGGCGTTAACGTCTCGTTCACCGACACGCAATTGCTCATCAACCTCAATAGCGGCCAGGCAATCAGCGCCGCCGACCAACTTTTCATCAGCCTCGCCTTTCCCGAACGATCCCTACCAGCGACCCTGGCGGGCGTTGCCGACGAGAACGACGTCGACTTTTATAACGTCAATCTTGGTGTGGGCGATCGTTTGATCGTCGATATTGATACCGATGCCGGTGGTCCTGATACCATCGTCCAGATTTTCGATGAGTTCGGTCAACGACAGATTTTGAATACTGGCGCGGTGAGCGAAACCACGATCGCCGACAACGGTGCGGCACCGGGACACTTGGATCCGCGTTCGACCGCCTTCGCCGATCCCGCCAGTAATCGACCGGGCATTGTCAACGATCCACTCAACGGTCGCGACCCGTTCGTGGATTTCACGGCTCTGAAGACGGGTAATTACTACGTTGGTGTCAGTTCGGCTGGCAACGCCAATTATGACGCCAACAGCATCTCCGGTCGAACTGGTGGAACCACCACCGGTGAGTACGGAATCGGCATTGAAGTTTACGCGCCTCGCCAATTCGTGATGAGTTTGGACAACGGTGATGAAGGCCAGAATGTGCAAACCGGTACCCGGGCCGGCGATTTGGTGGGGACCACGTTCACCATCACGCAAATCCCTGATTTTCCGGGTGACTATCCCAATTTCCCCGTCAGTGGCGGCGTGCCCAACACGGTCGGCAATGAGTTGACGTTCGAGTTCACGGACGCGACGACCGGAATCATTCTGAACAACGGTAACTACAACATTCCGTTGTACACCGGTGGACTTGACGATGGATATCGGATCCCCACGATCATGGACGCGATCGCCAATGCGATCACGGGTTTGCAGGATGAACTCTCGGGCGCGGATATCCCGGCGCTGCCAAACTACGAAAACGGAAATGGTCCGGGCGGTCGTTCGGGACCGATCTCGCGCGGCACGGCCGTCGCGTTGGGTGGCCAGGACGGTGACAATGCGGGGATCGTGAACCTGTCCGACCCAAGTCGTCGGCCCGGTATCACACGAACCCTGTTCCCGCTGCACTTCTTCGAACAATCCGACTCGGACTTCCCATTCGGTTTCGGAGTGGACCGTACGGAAACGGTACGCAGTTCGATTTCTGCGGGAAATGCATTGACCGATGGATTCGCGACCACGGAACTGTATGTTCTCTTTAACAATATTGCTGAGATCGAACTCAGTCCAGAAGCGACGGCCGCGGGGCTGAAGCTGACGACCAACGATTACCGTCTGCCCAATAACATCCGTCCAGACTTGGCAGAAAACAGTGACCAACTGATTCTCGAAAGCGGCATCTGGGTCACCGGAGGCGCGTCGCCGACGCTGGTGAACAACGTTTTGTCGAACCTGCATCAGAGCATTGTGGCCGACGAAACCAACTTTTTTGGGTTTGGCAAACGCGTGAAGACCGCGGGTGATGACTTCATCAAACCGCAGGAAGTCATCGTTAACGGGAACGTTTTCCAGAATGACGAATCTCGCAATAGCGAAATCCGTTTGGATCTGACTTGGCCGATTGATCCCTCGCGTCCGGTTGACGTGATCGATACCTCGCTGTCGACCGATGACGTGGTTGGCGCCACGAACGTTGCCTTGCAATCAGATGACTTCAATTTCTTCATCGATCCAGAGGAGGCGTTGATCGTCGACGCCGCGGGCAATAATTTCTTGCCCGCTCCCGGTTCCAAACTGATCGACAGCGCGACGAGCAGCCTCAACGAACGCGGCGCGTTTTCGGCTGTGAAGTCCGCGATCGGATTGCCGACGAGCAACATTTTGGCACCCGCCCGTGACGTCCATGGTGTTTTGCGGGTGAATAATCCGAACTACGCCACCCCCGGTGGTTCAGGAGAATCCGTATTCAAGGATCGTGGTAGCTCGGAACTGGCTGATTTCATCGGTCCGGTCGCGGTCGCGATCAACCCGCGAGATAACGACGCGGCGGGACTCGACCGTGACCCCACGACGAGCTTTATCCAACGTGGCTCGGGCATGCTGGGCGAATTTCGCATTCAGCTAGTCGACACCGGCGATGCCTCCAATCCATTCACTGGGATCGGTGTCGATGACAGCACCTTGAAGGTTGCCGAGATTCCGGGGCTGCGTAAAGCGGGCGCCAACATCACGGTTTTTGAAAACGATCGACTGCTCACCGAAGGCATCGACTACACGTTCAGCTATGACGAAACGAGCAACACGATCACGCTGATTCCGTTGGCAGGTGTGTGGCGTGAGGATCGGTCGTACCGCGTGGCGCTCAATAACCGCGACCGCAGCGTCGTGATCGCTCCGGACCCCAGCGAAGTTGCCGATGGTGATCAGATTCGGATCACGGATTCTGATGGCGGCACGGTGGTGTTCGAGTTTGAGTCAGGCTATCAGGTGCTCTTGCCCGAAGCGCCCACCTTGATTGTACCTAGCGTGGGAACCGAAGCGGGTGGTCTGCGCGACGGAGACATCTTCCAAATTTCCGACGGCATCAATGTCCCGACCGTGTTCGAGTTCGATGCCGACGGCGTGTTGTTGCCCGGTTCGCGGCGGATCTCACTGCCGACGGAATCGTTGGTGGGAGACGATGTCGAATTGAAGATTGGCAACGATACGTTTGTCTTCGAGTACGTCAGCGATGGCGGCACGGCGACCGGAGGTGCTATCCCGGTCACGTTCAATCCGGCCGATCCGATTGAGGGCAGCATTTTTGAGTTGTGCCAGGTCATCCAAAATACATTGGCCAATAATGGCATCAGCGATGTTTTCGTGGCGGTCCCCGATGATGATTTGAGTAATTTGATCATCACCTCGGAAACGGGCGGCCCAGCGATCTCGATTGTTGAAAAACCGGATTCGTTTACCGGGGGATCGGCGCCTTCACCGGCCAAAGGTGTCTCGTTGCGGCTGGACAGCCTGCCGGCGATCCCCACTCCCACCGATGCGGCGGGACGTCAAGCGTACCTCAATCAAATTGCCCAGAGCATTCAAACGGCGATCACGCAAGAACGTCGCAAGGACAATGAGACCGGTGAACTGCCGCCGAGCCGCGCCGCCGCATTCGATTTCAATGTCGAAGTCGATGGCAGTCGCGTGGTCTTGGGAGCCCCGTCGGGATACGTCGTCGATACATCCGGTGGGGGACTCGACCAAGACGCCCGCACCCTGGCGTTCGAAGTGCCTTTGATCGGAACCGGCACCAATGGCATCAAAGACGGTGATTCGTTCACGCTCGGCAATGGCAACGTCCAGCGATCCTTCGAGTTCACGCTCGATGCTCAGTTCGACAACAGCAGTGCGATCCCGATCGTCCTGGACACGAGTCTAGGCAACCTCTCGGGTGTGGACATTGCCGAACTGATCACGACCGCGATCACGGACGCGGGGCTGGGATTGACCCCGACGGTTGACGGTGAAACCGTTTACCTCGATCTGCCCACGATTGGGTTCGCTAATGTTTCGGCTGGTCAACTGCGGTTGGTCGGTCTGGCGCGACCGCTGGTCGACGGTGACTCCATTCGCGTCAGTCGTGCCCCCGAGCCACCCTCGACAGCGATCATCGTCAACAGCACGTATCCGGCTGGATTCGAAGTCGGTTCGATCAACACGCCGCTCGACGGGTCGCTCTTCACACTGGAACTGCGCGACGGCGATCAACTTCCGCAACTGTACACATTTGAATTTGACACCAGCGACGTTAATCCTCCGGAAGTTTCCGCGGGCAACATCGCCGTCGACGTCACCGAGACGCGGACAAGCGAGAACGGAACGACGAGCGAATACTACGTTTCCCGCGACGAACTCGCCCGCCGAATTTCAGCGGCGATCCAAGCTCGCGGCATCAATGTGGATCCCGTTGCTCAAGACGAATTCGTGTTCTTAACCGTTCCGGCGGGGCAAACGGTGCGAATTATCTCCGATTCCAATGCTGTCGGATTGACGCAATCGGCCATGTTCGAAGAGCGGCAAACGATTGAGTTTGATCTGGTCACCGACGACAACCCGAATGGCGATGGTGTGACATCCGGTAACGTTCAGGTGCTGTATTCACTGACCGATAACGCGACGCAGTTGGCCGACAAAGTTGCCGCCGCACTGAATGAACTCGCTGGCGACACCGATGGCGACGTCGATAGCGATCCCGCGATTCCAGGATTGCTGGCCGGTAGTGACACGGTGGCACCGGGCCAAGTCGCGGTGAATGTGGATGCCGACAATCCGCTGATACTCACCGTCTCGCCCGGCAGCTCGCTCGAGGTGCGTGGCGAACCCGGTGTCAGCGGCAGCAGCACGGTGCAAGTCTTTGGCCCATTGCTGTTGAGAATGCCAGTTCTTGGCGGCA
>JBDNIG010000187.1:0-6958 GCA_041688415.1 Rhodopirellula sp.
AAGTCGCCGAACAACGCGAAAACGAGCATCATGAGTAAAACCCACGCGAAATGCCGAACCGGTAAAAAATCACTGAACGAATAGATCAATAGTCCACAGGCACAAATGACGGTCGTTTGAATCAACGCGGGCCCGCAACGCTCGTACGCCAGCACCACCGCTGCTTCTCGCGAAACGCCCCCTTCGACCGATCGCGTGAACCGTTTCAAAAAATGGAAAGTGCCGTCCACCGCGATCCCCAACGCTACACTCGCGGTCATTACCGTGCCGATGTCGATCGCGTAGTCAAACCAGCCCATCACCCCGAACAACACTACCGTAGGAAATAAATTTGGCAGCATCGCCAACAGGCCGCCGGTCACACTTTTCAGAGCAATAATCATCACGATCGCGACTAACAACATCGCGGTAATGAAACTCTTGAATAAATCACTGAGCAACACCTCCTGGACTTGATAGACCAGCACCAGCACTCCGGTGCTCGAGACCGTCACGCCGTCAAAGCCAGCCCCGCGGAGCTTCGTCAGGACGGAGTCAGCTTCCGATTGTACTTGCTGCAAAAATGCTTCGTAGTCAAAATTCGGCTGGCCCGGAATTCGGCCGGTAATGCGCCAAAACTCACCTTCCTCGTTGACCGCGAGGTACTTTCCCGCGATCAGTTCCGGACGACTCGATTCCAGTTGCCGCAAAAAGATTGTTTTGCGAACCGTTCCGCCAATGCCACCGCCGCGAGGAAAGTTCGCGATGAAAGTGACCGCTGACATGGCCCCTTCGACAACATCGATCTGACTAACCTGATGCTGGACCGCCGCGACCGTTTTGAGTCGCTCGATCGGATCGAGGGAGCAATCCGCAGCAAAATGCACGACGACCTCGATCGGTACCAACGGACCGATATTCTTTTCAATCCAGTGGAAATCCTCAACCACGCGGCTGTCATCGGAGAGCAGTGAAACGATATCGATCGTCGTGTGTAGTTTCGTCAGCCCCACGCTGCATAGGACCATGGCGACGAAGCAGACCAAACGAATCGCCCAACTGCGTGAATAGACCTGATGAGCAACCCACTTCAAACGACCAGTCGAAACGACCCGTTGCGGCGCCGCAACGTCCGTGGTCGATCGTTGACCGGTGGGCCGTTTGGCGTGGGATGAGGATACCTGGAGATCTTCGCGCGTTCGCCGTCGCCCATCGAACACCATGAATCCTGGCAGCAACAAAAATAGCGTGGCAACACACACAATCACACCAATTGCGCCTAAGAACCCGAACTGCCGCACCGGCGCCACCTCACTGATGCACAGCGACGCCAGCCCAATCGCGGTGGTCAAGGCCGCTAAACTGCATGGCCCCACAGCTTTGCGGATCGCTCGATGTGCCGCATCCACCCGCGAGCCTCCCCCAACTTCTTCAAGAAAATAGTTGGCCAGATGGATGCCGGTGCTAACGGTTAAGACAAACACCAAGGCGGGCAGCACAATCAAAATCGCATTCATGGTGATGTCGAGGTAATACACCAACGCTAACATCAATCCCTGCCCCCAAGCACCGACGATCAGAATCGGCAACGTCAGCCGGAGCGAACGCAGGCACAGCCAACATAGGACGAACGAGATCAAGACCGACGGCAAACTAAAGGTGTTGATGGAACGGATGCTTTCGTCGTCAATCGCTATCCCATCGATGGCCGGGCCTGACAGAATCAACTGATCATGAGTCAATCCAGTCACCGACACGATCGCGTCGGTCATGATCGGGATGCTCTCGCGGCGATGGAGCCCGCCGTAGCCGGTCAGTTCAACGACCATGCAGCTCGTTCGCCCGTCCGGACCAACCAGGAATCCTTCCAATCGACGCAGCGCGGCGGCTTCGGATAACTCGATCGGAGGCGAGGTCAACACCTGCAGCATCGTATTGCCGGTCAAGACTTGATTGAACACCGCCGGCTCGCCGTTGGAAGCACGCAAATGCTGCACCCGCTCGATCTCCGCTGCTGCGGTCGCTAGGCGTTCGTCGGCCACCGTACAACCCGGCCAAGTCACGACGATCATCTCCTGGGCACCGAACAGATCCAGAAATTCGTTGAAATCGCGCCGCGTCTCCGAGTCATGTTCGATCCACAGAAGTGGCGCATTGAACATCGTTTTCAGTCCGAGGTCAGAGCCTCGGATGACAAACGGCAAAGACACCACGAGCACCGCCAATGTGATGACCGCACGGCGGACCGCATTGGATCGCTTCACGACTTGGTGCTCAGCGAGTGCATTGGGGACGGTCTTGCGCTTCATGGGTGACTTCAACGGGAAAGATTACGGTTGGCTGTACGAACAGTTTGAGCGTAGCCCGGTTTTTTCGACGAAACCATGACTCGCGGGCCGTTGATTTAAGCACATTCGGGGAAATCATTCGGCATCACTTGGATAACCGTGTGCCCAACGGGCCGCGTTTCGCGAACTCAGCGCGGGGCGATGCCCACGCGGCTAAACGCAAAGACTTGATCACATGTGCTTAGCAACCCGACGCAATCGTGAGCCGAGTGTCGTCAGGCACCGGGCGACGCCGCCAGCCCGGCCGCTCACGCGTCTCGGCTCACTCAATCAATAGGCCGCCAACACCAAAACGGCTAACCCGAAAACGAAAGATTGACGGACCACCTCGCTTGCAACACCTATTCAATCAGCGTAGTCAAAATACGATATAGCGAAGCATATTGGAAGCCGCGGATCTTGAAGGTCCCTAAACACCGAACTAAGATCAACGCCATGAACTCTCTCTCCTATCCCATTCGCCGTGGTTATCTCGAGTGGCGTTTGCGGCGATTAAACCGGTATCTCCGCGGCACCCACGATTGCCAACGCGTTCAGCAGCAACGACTGTTCGCCAAGCTGCGGCTGAATCAATCCAGCGACTTTGGGAAGGCGCATGGATTTTCCCAGATTCGTACGGTGAGCGATTTCCGAAAAAGCGTGCCGATCGCCGATTACGAAACCTATCGTCCTTACATCGAACAAGTCAAAAATGGAAATTCCAGTGCGATGTTCGGTGCCGGAACGAAGGTGTTGATGTTCTCGATGACTTCGGGAACGACAAGCGAATCGAAGTATGTTCCGATCACGAATCATTTTTTCGAAGAGTATCGCCGCAGTTGGAATTATTGGGGCTTGGCGACGTTCCGCGATCATCACTCGCTGCTCAACCAAGACACGCTATCGCTGGCAAGCGATTGGGACCAGTTCCGCACCGCCGCCGGAATCCCGTGCGGGAGCATCAGTGGCTTGGCCGCGGAGACTCGGCCACGAGTCACCAATTCACTGTTCATCTTGCCGAAGGAACTGCTAAAGGTCCAAGGCGCCGAAAACAAACAGTATGCGTCGCTGCGAGTCGCCATCGGCTCAGATCGAATCGGCATGATTGCGACGGCGAATCCATTGACGTTGATCAACCTGGCACGCACGGCCGACGAGGACAAGGAACGACTGATTCGCGATGTTCGAGATGGAACGTTGTCGGATCACGCTGAAGTTCCCAAGGCCATTAGGCAGCTGCTCCGGCGACGTTGCGGCGGTCCCAATCCATCACGAGCTCAGCAGCTCGAGCGGATCGCCAACCAAACCGGAAGTCTATTTCCCAAGGATTTTTGGCCGAACATGTCCGTCGTCTCTGTTTGGATGGGCGGTTCGGTAGCTGCCTATTTGCCCAAGGTGCGCCAGTACTTTGGCGACGTTCCGTTCCGCGATCATGGGCTCAGCGCCAGCGAAGGGCACATGACGTCGCCGATGGAGGATGAGTCGTGCGCGGGACTACTCGACTACGAAAGCCACTTTTTCGAATTTATCCCGGTTGCCGAACATGGTTCAACCAATCCCACCGTGCTCGAAGCACATGAGATTGAGCAGGGACAGCAGTACTACCTGCTAATGACGACGCTGAGCGGACTCTATCGGTACGACATTCACGACGTGGTACGCTGCGATGGCTTCATTGGTCGTTGCCCAAAACTGACGTTTCTGAACAAGGGGGCCCACTATTCAAGTATGACGGGCGAGAAGCTGAGTGAAATGCAAGTGACCGAGGCGGTTGGCAAAGCCCTTCACGAGATCGACGTCGATGTCGAACACTACTCCCTCGTACCGGTCCCCGGTGATCCCGCCTACTACCTGTTGCTCATTGAAGAGGGACTTCCGCGAGACCAGACTCAGCGGTTAGCCCGGCGTGTTGACGCCGAGCTCGCCCAAGCGAATTGCGAGTATGAAGATCGGCTAAAAAGCCAACGTCTGGCGCCGGTCGTGGTCGCGGCGGTACCGGCGGGAACGTGGGCAAAACATCGGACCGGACAAACTTCCCATGTCGGTAGTGATACCTATGCTTACAAACACCCGTTCTTGGCAGCGAAACCAGAATTGGCGGATAAATTCCGACAGCTTGCGATTCAGTGAAACCCTCGCATTATCCCAGCCCCGATCGCCGTCACCAACATGCGTGAATCGTCCTGCAAGCCGCGAGTTTTATTATCGGAAGGATCAAGTAATTCGGCTCGACAAACGCTGTATGGGCTCGGACGTCGCTACACGATCGATCTTGTCGATCCGTCCCCGTGGTGCCAGTGCCGGTTCTCCAGTCTTGTCCGAAAACGAATATCTTGTCCGCGGATTGCCACCGATCCAATCGGTTATATCCGGTTTTTAGCGGACCTGGTCCAGCGGTCACGCTATGACGTGCTGTTCCCAACGCACGAGCAAGTTTACGTTTTCGCCAAATTTCGCGATGCATTTGCCAAGCACGTCGGCTTAGCCGTGCCCAGCTTCGACGCAATTCATCGATTGCAGAGCAAATCAGAGTTCTCGAAATTGATGCAAGAATTGGACTTGCCCACGCCCTGCTTTCGAATCGTTGACACGCGTTCGGAAATCGCATCGCACGATGCGTTTCCGTGTTTCGTAAAACTCGTTCACAGTACTGCTAGTTTGGGAGTGCGGCGCGTCGCGACAGCCGAGGAGCTCCAAAGAACGATCACTGAGTTTGAGCAGACCGGGGTTTGGACCGAGGGGGATCCAATCGTCATCCAACAACCCGCGCGAGGGCGTCAAGCGGAGGCGAATGCGGTCTTTCAAAACGGTCGCCTAGTTGGAATCGCCTGTGCAGATGTTCTCGAAACTGGCATCGGTGGCGGGCCGGCACTTCGGCAAAGTGCATTGCACGGGCCCGTAACCGCTCATCTTGAACGCCTCGGAAAATACCTCAACTGGAATGGTCCCATTTCACTGGAGTATTTTTACGACGCCGAGACTCAGCAACCCTCGTATATCGAAGCGAACCCTCGGATCGGCGAGACGCTCAATGCTCAGATTAGTGGCGTGAACTTGTGCGAAGCAACCGTCCGCATTGCCTTGGGTGAGCATGTGGACCGTTTGCCCGACGCACGTCCGGGTGTGCTCAGTCATAATGGCTTCATCGTCTTGATTGCCGATGCGTACAACGGAGCGACGCGAAGATATTTGCTACGAAAGCTATTTGATTATTGGACGAAACGCGGCGTCTACGGACGCTCCGAAAGTGATATGACTCGATGCGGTGAGGATAAAATGAGTTGCATTCCGGCGACCGCCGTCATCGCCAAGCTACTATTCTCACCGAGGTCCGCCAACAGTCTCGCCAAGGGAACTGTGGAGAACTACTCACTCCCTCAATCGGCCGCTAAACTGATCGATCAATTGCCGGATGATTTTCTAAACCAAAGCGTTTAAACAACATGACCACCGCTACTGAGCACAATTGTCTTTCCAATCCGTTGACGCACGCTCAACTCGAAACTTGGACGACTGTAAGGAAACGCTCGTGAACCAGCCTCTCCTGGCGGGTTTCTTTCTCGCCGCGACGCCGACGAACGATCGTCCAATCAGCAGCAAGCTCGCGTGATGGTCGTCCCGGATCTCGCATAGCCGGTTTGGATTCACTTCGACTGGTTCTCCCTCGACCGTTAGTTCTGCACCAAGGACGCTGCTCCGATCAGTTTATCCCAAAAAAACGTGCGGGCTTTGACGCAGTCGCTTCCGTCGTCTATAATTGCAGCATCACGGGTGAAAATCGCTGCCAGCAGCGGAACCGTCCGTGTTCTTCGGTCCCGGAGATGTTTGTGGACGATCGTTTTTGCCCAATCGCAAAACCGCGTCGCTCCGTACTCGATCTACCCGCTTTCGCCGAGGTTGTTCGCAAAATCTAATAACGCTATTTCGATAACGTTGTGCTGCGCCGCTCAAACGAGCGTGGCGGCGGCAGCGGTTCGACAGGTAGCGTCGCGATGCGAACGACACCAACATCGTTTTGAGAATGGTCGTTGGAACAACCTTTCACTTTCGAACTATCCAAACCAATTTGCGGGACAATTGTCATGGGAATGCCGGGAACTACCGAGTTGCTAATCGTTTTATTCATTGCCCTCTTGCTCTTTGGTGGCTCGAAACTGCCATCTCTGATGCGGAATCTGGGCAAAAGTGCCAACGAGTTCAAACGTGGCATGGCCGAATCAACGGACGACGTTGACGAGTCGGAAAAGCTACACGAAAAGGTCTGAGATGTTTGGTCTCAGTTTTTTCGAAATGTCCGTAATCGGGGTCATCGCCGTGGTCCTGTTCGGCGGCAATCTGCCCGAGGTGGCGAGAAAGTTCGGCCATTCGTACAGCCAATTGCGGCGCAGCCTCACCGAGGTGCAGCAGCAGTTCCGTGACGCGCAGCGGGATGTCGATCGCGCCATGGCGGTCGACGATAACCCGAAATCCGGTGGTAAAGCCGCGAGCTACGAGGAGGAGGACGACGACTCGCCCGAACCCTCGGCGCCCAAGTTCACGCCACCAAGCTAAGGGCGATGCCCTGTCAGTTATACACAGATATACCGGATGGGATGACAGCCATTAGCCGTAGGTGGCGCTGAGCTTACCTACGGCTAAGAATCTCCACCTAT
>JBDNIG010000188.1:0-3808 GCA_041688415.1 Rhodopirellula sp.
ACCGATTGAAGTAAACGCTGGTGAGTAGACTGAGAACCTACCGCCCGGCGAGAAATACCCGTGGCGTCAGAGCGACCGAGAGATCCCTGGGCAGGCTGCTTCGGTTTCACTCTGCAGAACAAGATCCTCCTATTCACTTATTCACTCACTCAAGAAGCAATCACCTGGATGCCACCGCGATGCCTTGAAAATCCACCACACTGAGACATGCACTTCCATAACCGTGAGTCAGTAAATATTTCGCTTACCGGGGGCTGGGTGCGCTTCCGCCGGATGCCCCCCTAAAACTGCGAAAGTCGAACGGAATGACGTAACAGGAAACTCAGCGGCAAATCCATGATTTCGACTTCGCATCCCAGCAGCGCTTTGCGAAGAGCCTCTCGTCCGCCATTGACCTTTGCGAGAAGATAATCGGCCTCGGTTACAACCGGCCAACTCGTGACGCATCGTCCGAGAATCTCCTTCGAAAAAGCGATTGCCTTTTCGTGATGCTGATCCGTCGCCGAGTTCAGACCAACAAGAGCGGTCGTGTCAAACAGCGTCGTTAACTTGCCAGTCATCGACCAAATACATCCATATATTCTGGATTGGTCGAAAGATCGCTCGGTCCTTTACAAGCCCCGATGATGCCGTGTTCCGACAGACGCTCAAATAGGCTTCGCTCATCCAGCATCTCGCTTGTCGAAGACGGCTGAAGTCTCTCCGCCAAGTCACCCGCAGCAGCCTCCAAAAACGCCTCCGCAGTCGAAAACTGACCGGACGAAAGCCCTTTGCCAATGGCTTCTTCGGTTTTTTTACTTAATTCAATTTTCATGATCAAATTCCTTTCAAAAACGAGAATGACACAGTTAGCCTACTTCTGTCAAACTTTTTGGATCGAGATGAAGTCCACAATCGCCGGGAAATAACATCATGGCAGACCGTGGTGACGAGCGGCAATCACTTCTTCACGGCTCATCTTTCGCTTGCCACGAAAGGAACGAAACCGTTCCTTCAGTTCTTCCGCAGTGGGCATATCGCGTTCTTTTTCAATGACTGTCCGCTGCAGGAAATCGGACGTAGCAGCCTCCAGGAACGCCTCGGCAGTGGAAAACCTGCCACTTGCCATCGCCGTGCGGATTGTCGTTTCGATGGTTTTGTTCAATTCGATGTTCATCGCGTGTTCCTTTGCGTCCGATCATGCCAGAAAAGTGACAAATCTGTCAAGTTTGCTCGCTTTCGATCCAAGTTTACTTTGTTCGTCGGGACCTTCCTCCTTTTGCCCCCTGCCGGGGTTTACTGGCCCGGGTCGTCCATCAACGACCGAGATTTCCTCGATTCGGTACAATGCTGTCGAAACTCGCCTGCCAAGTCAGCCCGTAGGGTGAAAGGTCGCCGCCGCAAACCAAAATCGAGTCGTCGCACATATCGTTGGTGAGGACCATGCCGCTGCTGTTAGCCGGAACTGGATGATCAATCTCCCGGCTCATTTCGGGTTCCGGGTTGGTACGAATGCAACAACAATCCCGAGAAGGCTTGGGAGGTTTGCAGGGTCTGGATGTCTGGCTAGCAGTGCTAGGGCAGTTGCCTAGGTGTCCAGCTTTCGCTAGACAGACACTTGAGTGACCACGGTTGGAAATCAACATGGAACCCGAGATGAACCTTCTCCTATCGCGCCCCAATCTCCTCAGCTTCACGCGATGGTCTGTTTGTGTCGTATAGCCCACTTTATACGACGTAGAATACAGATGGCAACTCTGCTTCCTGATTTGTCGGTTGTTTAACCGTCCCAAAACGCGTATTCTTGTGCCTTGCAGCTTGACGAGCGTTCCCGAGGCAAAAATTGAAGATCCCAGCTATCGTCCATAGCCAGACAATGACAGTTGCGGCAATTTGGTTTATCTTTTCCGCGTTGACCGGGTTAGTCCCAGTCAGCCTCGCTGATTTTTGCATGGAATCCAGATCCAATCATGATCATCAACAGCGTCAGGAGCAATGGTTCGAGCGATAGAAGAGACACGGAATTCACAACTCGTAGAATTATTCGCTGGCCTCAGGACAATATTTGTGACACTGAATTGAAAAGTCGAACGCGTTGATTTGTGTCAATGACCTAGATGACTCCGAGCCCAAATGCCGCAAACCGTACCCCAAGAAAACCAATCGCAACCGCGAGGGAAGTCAACCATGTCATGGTGGAATTCTGCTGAAACGATTCAATGGTGGAGTATTTGCTTCAATGTTCTAATGGCGTTTTGCGGATTACTGACGGGCCTGCTTGGAATCGGGGCGCTGGTGTTTGGCCTGCGGGCCTCATCCCTCGCAGAAGAGAAAGACAGAGCAAAAGAGCATGAGTTACAAGAAGCGTTGGATGAGCGGGACGCCGCCATTAAAGCCGTAGAAGTTACGGCTTCAGAATCGCTCAAGTATACGACCGCCAAAAGTATGATAGATGTACTTCACCAGCATCTAAAGAGTCCCCGTCAAATGACCGACAAGCAAGTTAACTCGCTTCGGACGGTGTTGCGTGATATCGGCACGAAATCCATCTTAATAGCTGCTGTACAAAACGAAGAGCCAGTGGCGTTTGCGAAACAACTTACGTCAGTTTTCAAAGGCGAAGGGTGGACGATCACCGGGCACAATACGGTTCCCCCGAATATTGACGGCATTACCCTATTAGGTCACTGTGACCGTTCTGTTCCGTCATGGGGGCCGAAACTGTTCCAATCACTCCGTGTGGACATGAACTTTAAGTGTTCCGTTGGTTACGCCCTCTCGATTCCAAAGCATTCCGTCGGTTTATTCATCAGCGAAAATCCTCTTGCAAAGCTTCCAAAGCCCGATCCGATGCTACGCACTACGGTAAACGACGACGGGGATCTACAAGTTAGCTTCCGGTCGCCGGATGAAACGGAGAAGAAGTCGTAGAACTTTCGGCGTGATCGTTTAGTTGAGCGTGAGCCATCGCGTGGGTCTGCGGAACACTATCGTTTTCCGGTCGCATCGGAAAGCTGCTTCAACGTCCGATGACTGGGCATTCTGTTGCACTCGCCAAAAAGTTGGCCGCTTTTTTTGCGCAAAATGAGTTCGTCGAAAACGGATTTGTCTTCTTTCTTCTATTGCAGCTCAGGGGATGACGGTTCGTTGCCCCGCGTGATCGCGATGTCGCACGCAGCGAGGCAAAACACTTTCGCCAGCTCATCAGTTGCCAAGAAATAACGTTCGTCGTCAGCGGTCACTCGCACCAACGGCGGGAATCCCCCGCGTGCGATCCATGACTTCAGGTTCGTTGCGTGTTCGCAGGCTTCTTTGTGCGAATCCTCTTCCATCGCAAGCATCATCAGTTTGTCTGCGGGGCGCCGAGAAGATCGCCACGTTCAACTCGAGGATTACGCTGTGATGCACCAGTTCGTCGTTTGGCGGCTGACCAGCGACGTAAACCCAATAACGTCATTTGCTCGAAGTGACACGAAAAAAGGGTTTTCGCCCAGATGAGCGAAAACCCTGCAAAAGACGATCTGTTTTCAGTACGGATGAGAGGATTCGAACCTCCACGTCCTTATCGGACACTAGATCCTGAGTCTAGCGCGTCTGCCAATTCCGCCACATCCGCATGTGAGCGGCCCAGAATATCCGCTCGCCGAATTTTCGGCAAGCCGGATAGGGCTGCCCCGTTGGGCTGGATGCGGTGTGCCGCCCGAGCATACCTCAGGCGAGTGACGTCGATTTTATTACGGAGGCGCCCGTGGCTACATCATTTCGTCCCTTCGGGATGTCGATTTAATTAGTGAAGCTTAGTGAACTGGCAATCATAGCCCGTAGGGCG
>JBDNIG010000189.1:0-18611 GCA_041688415.1 Rhodopirellula sp.
ATTTTGACTAAAGTCCGAATGTGTTCGAGTTTTCCCTTCCCCGCCGGCTCGCAGTCATGCGTTTGAATCGTCCGTGCATAACGACTCCCTCGTGGATCGATCGATCACCTCGCGTGCATCGCTCGACGGTGGGCATCGTGGTGTTCGGCCTTTTTACGATTGCGTCCGTGATGATCTCCGGATGCAGCCAGAACCCCTATTTGGCCAATGGTGGGACATCGGTGTGGCAGCCCGCGCCGACCGGCAACCAATTGACTGCGGTGCAAACGCAAGTCGCTGAGTTGAATCGACGCGTGCAATTGCTCGACGACAACAATCGACAATTGACGACGCAGTTGGCCCAGAGTGAACAGCAGGCCCAGGTCTACCAGGACGAACTGAACCTCGTCCGCAGCCAGCTCGCAGACACCGCTGAGCAGTACGAAGCGGCGCGGATTGCGGCGAGCAACGCGCAGAACTCGGCGCGTAATTTTCAGGCTTCGGCCCAGCTCCGCGGTGGTGCCACGATTCACGCCAACACGAATTTGACGCAGCTCGCCGGTCGTCTCCAGCTCGGTAATTTGCAAGTCCAGCCCGATGGCGAAGTGATCCGCGTGATCGTGCCTTCGGATCAATTGTTTGCGCCCGGTACGGCTCAGTTGCAGCCTCAATCCAGTGCGGTCCTCGATCCGGTCGGGGCCCAGTTACGGTCCATCTTCCCGCGTCAGCGCATTGGCATCGAGGGATACACTGACAACTCGCCGATGAACGGTGGCGCCGCGGGCAGTCCACACCAACTCACATCGGCTCAGGCCTCCGCCGTGCTCGATGTACTAACACGACGCAGTGGCTTGCCGACGGCGCAGTTGTTTATTGTATCGCAGGGTTCGAACAACCCACGCGGCGACAATTCCACTCCGACGGGCCGGGCGGCCAACCGGCGGGTGGAGTTGGTGATCTATCCTGAAACGTTTTAGCGAACAGTAGACGCGTGCCTCCAAGTCGCGCGTTCGAATCTCGGAGAGACTCGGCTACTCAACTTAACGGAAGCGTAATATGCTGTAGGTCTCGCGGGCCTGTTCGAGGTGCGTCAATGGTTCCGTTGCGGGGTGTTTACAGAGCACGAGTGGCAGCATTGGCAATTGGGTTGCGATTAGCCTCGATAGCAATTGTTCCGACGTTTCCGCCGTGGGGTGGCGAAGCTGCACGATCGCGGCGTTGATCGTCGGGCCAAACGGACCGTAGGGCAGCGCGCCAATCCGCTGCCGGCGAGCGGTAAAGTAGACCGCCGCGTCCTGTTTGGGATTCCAGTTCAGCTCCGGATCGAAGTTTGCGGCCGCGGCCAGGTCTCCCGCATGTTCATGGATATCAATCAACAGTCCACGGGGGTAAGGTTCATCTTCACTCGTGATCGTTTTCCCGCCTAACATACCGGTTGCCGCCTGAGTCGCCCGATTGGTGTTTCCGCGAAACCACTCGGCCCGAGCCAGTTCGGCTTTCAAAAACCAAGATGTCGGATGCAGTCCCGTCGCTCGTCGCATGTAGCGCATCGCCTGAGCGTCATCAAACCGAATCAGTTTCAACCAAGCGGCTTGCTGAAAGATTTGCCACTGATTCGGATCGCTCCGCGTCAGTGAACTCAGGGTCGTCGCGGCCTGATCGAAATCGGCAAGAATTTGATAATCCAACATTGCCCGCGATAACAGCGCGTCACGATTGTTCGGTGCCAGCGACAGGGCCCGAGCGGTGGACTGTTGACTCAGCGCGATCAGCTCCGTGGCTCGTTGGTCGTCCACGCGTGCGGCCAAGCTGATTGCGGTCAATGCGACACCCGCGTGCGCATCCGGGTAGGTATCATCGACCGTGACGGCGTGTTCGAAGCATGCCAACGCCGTCTCCATCGCTTCGACCGTATCCGGATTTGACAGCGTGCGACCTTTGATCAGACAGGTGAACGCCTCAGGTTTTTTCCGATGTCCCGGTTCATCGCTCTTCGCCAGTTCGCGCCCGATCGCAACGGCGATCGTCTGCGCGAGGGCGGATTGCTCGATCAGGTTATCAGCGGCCGCGGTCTGCAGCACAACGCCCTTGAGCAGTTTGCCGGTCGTGCCCGAGACGATACCCACGTTCACGGCTATTTTCTGCTGTACCGGATCTTCCCCACGCTCCACCACATCGGTCGGGGCGGTGACGGTGAAGGTTCCGGAGATCAGCGCGTCGACTTCCAGTCGTTTCGCCATCTCGCGGTAATCTTGGGGCGTGGCCGCCGTCAGCGAATCGTATTTCGGTACCGTGATGCCTTCGAGCCGCGAGAGTTCATTGGCGATCAGTCCCGAGAGTTTATCGGCTCGGTCGATTTGCTGATCCGACGTGGAGCGATCTTCTTCCGATTCCACATTCGCTCCGGTTGATTGAAAACGCAGCACGGCGAGCGATTGAATTGCCCCCAGTTCAAGGCTGTGTTTCGGTGGTAGCAGCGTCGCCCCGATCGCACCGCCGACGATGGCGCCGCCCAGCATTTCGAACAGCCGTCGGCGGCTGATCACGACGGCATCGCCCTCGGCCGATTCGGGCGAATTGCCACCGGGCGAGTTGGTTTGCAGGCTCGCCAAAACGTCGGCGGCGACCGGTCGGGACTCGGGCTCCTTGTTGAGCATCGCGAGGATCAGATCCGCCAGAGCGGCATCCTCGCGGCGGCGCAGCGGGTTGGCGAGCGGTTGTTTTTCGAGCACCGCAGCGAACCGCTGAGTTGCCGTTTCACCGGAGAACGCGGGCCGGGCGAACAGGGCTTCAAACAATACGCAGCCCAGCGAAAAGATGTCAGCGGCGGGCGTGATCACGCCACCGCGTGCCTGTTCCGGAGCCATGTACCCGGGCGTACCCAGGATCATGCCGATGCGAGTGGAGGAATCGCCGTTGGACAAGAGTGCGGCGACGTCGACGCACGAATCATCCGGTTGCTCGGTCTCGCTTTGAAAGCGGCTCGAGCCGACGCGGGAAAGTCCAAAATCAAAGAGTTTCAAACTCGAACCACTCTCGCTGGCGCCGCGTTGGTTGCTGCGTTCTTCGTTGTCGTCGGCCGAGCGTGATCGGGGACGGTCCATCACCATCACATTCTCAGGCTTGATGTCACGATGGATCACGCCTTGGGAGTGCGCCGTCACGAGTGCATCGGCCAGTTGAATGCCCCAGTTCCGGACCTGCTCGGTCGAGATCGGTTCGGTCGAAATTCGATCCGACCGCATCCGTTCGAGCAGTGTTTCCCCTCGCAAATGTTCCATCACGACGTAGGGCATCCCGTCATACACACCGATATCGAACAACTCGACGATGTGGGGATGAGTCAGTCCCGCGACGGCTTTGGCCTCGCGTTGAAATCGTTCGATCAAGGATTGTGATTGGCGACCGTGCAGCGAGAGCATTTTGATCGCGACACTCCGGTCCAGCCGGGTGTCGGTGGCGCGGTAGACGATCCCCATGCCGCCCCGTCCGAGCACGCTGGTGATGAAGTGCGGTCCGATTCGATCGCCCAGGGTTGGCAATGCGACCGGGTCTGACTCCGATGTCGGGAGATCGTCGAGCGCCTGCGTGAGGGCCGCATGGGTGGGCTCGTCAGCGGCGCCGGCGGGCACCGTGGTTTTGTGGGTGTCGGCTTTGGCACGTCGATTGATCGACGCGCGATCGCACTGCAGTTCTTGAGCGATGGCATCGAGTTCGCGGCGCAGTAGCGCCTCATATTCGCCGCCGTAGTGATCAACGAGGTTGTCGATCTCAACATCCAGCTGTTCGCTGTCGGCGCGCTCGTCCTGCGACTCTCGGAGTTGAGATTCGAATTCGAGGCAGATCGCGTCGAGTCGCGCCAGTTCGCGGGCGGGCAAATCGCTAAGTTCCATCGTTGTCCTCTTCGGATTCACGCTGTTCGGACCACGTTTTGCGGATCAATTGCAAACGTCGCTCGACGGCCCGCTTACTGAGTTTCAAGCGGACTGCAATTTCGTCGACGAGATAACCGTCCATTCGCATCACCGCAATTTCTCTGAGTTGAGCATCGGGCAGGTCATCAAGCAATTTCTCGCAGGCTTCGGCCAACTCCGCACGCACGTCCGGGCGGATGGCATCGTCGCCGCCGCCCTGAGGTCCCATCTGTTCCAACCCACCCGCCGCCATTTCTCCTTTGGCGTCGAGGAAAACGGATTCGCCGCGCACGTTGCCACCGCCTCGTTTTTGTCGGGTTTGTCGACGCAGGTGAGCATGCACCTTGCGACTGGTCAACGTGATCAACAGTCCCCACAAATTATCGGGACCGGCCAAATCCGGAAATTGATCGCGCCGCACACCCGCAATGAAACTATGGAATGCGGACAAGGCAATGTCTTCTTCGTCGCTGGTACGGCGAAGGTTCTTGGGCAATCGCGTACCCGCCAACCGCACGAGCGGATGGAAATAGCGTTCCCATAGAATGGTGGTCGCCTGTTCGTCTCCGCCACGAACCTCGTCGAGTAACTCCGCAAACTGTTCGAGCGACAGATCCGTCGACATTATGCTCTCTCGACTTTGGCAAGAAACGACTTCCCTGCGACCGTGCCGGTCGCTTCACAACCCGCGTCAAAATGACTGCGCCGGGCAAAACCCAGGGCCAACACACGACCATTCGTTCGGCAAGCGGGTGCTTCTCGAGCCACACTCGTTAGCCGGCCAACCGGTTTTTCACCGCCCGCAAAGAGTTTCGTATCGACGGCCGGCAGCATCTCGGAGGCAGGATCGTCGATCGACCACAGGACGAGCTTCTTCTGTACCTGGCCAAGTGCGTCCAATCGAGCGATCGTTTCTTGACCGAGAAAACAACCCTTCGTAAACGAGATGGTTTGTGGTTCGCGATTGATTTCCTGAGGCAGGTGCGAGTCATCGAAGTCGGTTCCATACCACGGATAGCCAGCCGTCACTCGCAGCGCGTGAAATAGCTCGGTCGTATCCTCACCGCTGACCTGTGTTTGAGAATCGACCACTTGCAGGGTGGCGGCGTCGTTGACGAACTCGCTCGCTCGCAGGGAGTTCGCGATCTCTTCCATCGACAAATTGGTCGCCGTCTCAGGCAATATCAACCGGCCCCGTCTGCCCTGCGGCGTGTCGACCCACGGCACACCATAGCTTGGCAGATTCGCATCACCCTCACCGAGAGATCGAAACGACAGCGGCTCACCGATGTGCGGTCCGACGAGCAAGTAGGGTTGGACTTGATCATCGATCACACGTGGTTCGGCATCCTCGCGAATCGTGTATCGATCCAGCTTAGCGGCGATGGTTTCGGATTGACCGGCCGCTCCAATCAAACGGTATCCCTCGGTGGTGCGAAACACGACGACGTGCCCGATGCATTTTCCTTTGATATTCGTGATGAACGTTTCGACACCGGGAGCGTCGACCTGCAACGACTTGACTTCGTTGGTCGTCAAATTGTGCAGGATCGCGGGGGCATCTTTGCCCACGAGATCGAGCACGCTGAGTGCTGGCAGTGGCAATAACAATAGAGGTTCGTTCACATCAGTGCTCATGGAAAATCAGCGTGCGGGAGTCGTCGTGCGGGAGTCAGCGTGCGGAAGTCGTCGGGGGTCGCTTCTCGGGGCGGCCATTGATGTCATCGATCAACATTCTCAGGCGACCCAGCGAGCGACGATTGAAATGAAAGACCAGGCGAGGGAAGGCCGCGAGTTCTTTTTCACCGGATTCTTCGGGAAGCGGTGCTCGTTGTTCGTATTTTCCCGAGACCAGGATGTCGGCAAATTCGGTTTGCAGACGCTCCATGTGCTCGTCACTCAGCGAGGTGCGCAGCCGCAACACCAGCTCGTCGCGGACATACCGCATCGAGTGGTACACGTTGTAGAACGTCAGCAACTCGTCCACGGCTTCGTCGACCGAGTTGGTGATTTTGTACAACGCTTGATCCTCGGAGCTGATCATGCCATTGCCGAGGAGTTGGTTTTTAAAAAATTCGCCGACGTCGCGCCAGTAGCTACCGTCGGGATGATCCAACAACACCAGCGGGATCATCGTCTGTTTTCCGGTTTGGATCAGCGTTAGCGCTTCGCAGGCTTCATCGAGCGTCCCGAAACCGCCGGGCAAACAAACCACGGCGCTGCATTCTTTGACGAACATCAGCTTGCGCGTGAAGAAGTATTTCATCGTCACGAGTTTCGGGTCGTTGTCGATGTAGGGATTGGCACCCTGTTCGAACGGCAGCATGATGTTCAGACCCATCGAGGCATCACGTCCGGCCCCTTTGTGTCCCGCTTCCATGATCCCGCCACCGGCCCCGGTAATGATCATCCAGCCGTGTGCGGCCATCCGCCGGCCGAGATCGACCGCGGATTGATAGCCCGGATGATCCGGCGCGGTGCGGGCCGATCCAAACACGGTGACTTTCCGTCGCCGGCGAAAAGGCCGGAAAACTTGAAAGGCGTACCGCAGCTCCCGCAGCGTCCGCGACAGGATCTTGAGATCGCCCCGCGCGGTGTCGTTTTTCTCGAGTCGGTCGATCGTATTACGCATCACCCTGTACAAGTCCTGCGAATCGACTCCCGAAATGGGCTCGTCGGCCGGTTGTGGGCGGTGCAGTTCGTCCTCGCCAATCGCCTCGCTCGGCAAACGATCAATTTCCTCATTCGCATCCGTACACGACAAACGCAGCCCGCCTTCAGGGGGGTTGTCCATTGTCGGCCGACGGCTCCGCCCGTCGGCTGGATTCTCGCGCGACCGACGGTTCGGCCCGTCGGGAGATTCTGGCGCAGGGTCAGTATTCGAGTCTGGCGAGCGATTCATGAGCATTCCTTTTGGATTCTTCTCTGGTACGCAGTGGTGAAATCAATTTCACGCAAGCAATTCGCTCCGGTTGGCAGTACTTTCCGCATCTGACACGGAAATTCGGGGCTAATCGCGGTATCGGGTCCGCTTTCTACGCACCTTCTTAGCTGACCCCCGCAAAAACGCTGAAAGTCAGTGTTCTGTTCAAATATTCGAATTGTCCCACGTGATTCTACAAGGATTGGCCGGTGAGCTACAGACGCGCGGCGAGATTGGCGATTAGGCGAAAAGTAGTCGATCGGTGAACGGGCGGAGATTGACTCCATAATAATCGTGAATCTTCCAACTTTCAGTGGACCTTTTGAAACTCGCATTGGTGGCTCAAGTCTGACCGAAACCGATGCCGATGGAGGTTGCTGTGCCGATGAGAAAGGAATGCTCGTCGGTGCTGATGAGCAGCGAGGAGGGAACCTCGCTAGTAGTGCACCCTCACCCCACGGAAACGACAACCAGGCATGGGATCAAGCAAGGACGCTGCGGCGGCCACCACGATTGGCTATTTCACGACCGTACAGTCCGAACGCACTGGCTGGACAGGGGGGCTGCTCGTCCTCAACGGGTCGGGGAGGCCGCTCGAATTCCAGTGTACCCTGCCGATTCGTCCCTCGCGGGCCCACGAAATCCTATTTGGCAAGACGCTCCGCCAGCACCTGATCAGCGAGGTCATTGGCCCCACCCTGCTGCAGAAATGTCGCACGCCGATCTCACTGTTGTGCTGTGCCCAGGCCGAAGCGGCCACATTGCAGGAAAACTTGCCCGCCCGGCCAAACGCCGCCGGTCAAATCAGCGCCGCCTCCACGATCGTCGCTATCGTCCAGGACGATGATGACGAGGTGTCCAATGACGAGGTGTCCAATGACGAGGTGTCCAATCACGCCCATCGGCAAGTTCTGGCCGGGCACGACCGCGTCACGCTCGGCAATGCCACCCTGTGGGTCGCCGGTGAGCTGATCGAGGCGGCCGAGCAAACCGTGACGGGGCTCAGCGATATCGTTGACACGTTCGAGCCGTTTGAGCGGATCACTGAGGCGATCCGGGAAGCCCAGAGCCAGATGGCGAGGGCTGCCTGAATGTGGTTTTCGGCCAAGAAGAAGACCGTTGACGCGCCCGCACCGAGCGCGTCGCGTCCACCCGCTGTTGCCTCAATCGGCGGGGCGACATCACCGGCGTCGGAGTTGCTGGGTTCCGAGTTGCCAGCGTCGGAGTTGCCAGCGTCCCCGATGGCGGCGTCCCCGGCGGCGCGTCAGGCACTGGCATGCAGTATCGACGAAACACTCAGTTGGTGCCTGCATCGCAACGAGCCCCCCGACGCGGATTACCTTGCCGACGATTTTGCGACGTTTCGCTGCGGTGGGTTCGATGTCCAAACGCGAATGCTCGTTTGTCCGCCGCTGCACACGACGCGGGTACCGATCAAGCTGCCGCCTTTGCGTGCCACGACGAATGGGTTTCTCTTTCCTGAAGCGGCGTCGTGGATCCCCGCCACGACACCCGACGCGAATGCTGCCGTTGCAGGCCGGATCGGAGCGGCCGACAAGCCCGACGACCGCGGTGTGAAAAATCGCAAACGCAAGACCGGCAAACACACGCGTATCAAACCACCCAACGACATCGTCAAACTGCAGGATCGGTTGTACTACCTGCTCCAGCCGCCACTGGAGTTGCTCGTCGGCAACGGGCAACTGAATTTCCCGTTCGAACCGTTTCCCTATCAACTCGATGGGATCGCGTTTCTGTTCCCTCGATACGCCTGCGTGCTCGCCGACGAGATGGGGCTGGGGAAAACGATGCAAGCGATCAGCACGATGCGGATGTTGCTGTGCAGCGGGGAGATGAGCAATATTCTGTTGATTTGCCCGAAACCTCTGGTCAGCAATTGGTTGCGCGAGTTCGGTGTGTGGGCACCTGAGATTCCCGTGATGGCGATCGAAGGCAATGCCGCTAAACGCGAATTCCAGTGGCGGGCGACCAACGCGCCGGTCAAGATCGCCAATTATGAACTGTTGATGCGCGACAAAGACATCGTGCTCGAAGGCGGACTGCATTTCGATCTCGTCACGCTCGACGAAGCTCAGCGGATCAAGAACAGCAACAACACGACCAGCGAAATCGTTCGCGCCACCCCGCGGACCCGCTCGTGGGCGCTGACGGGGACGCCGGTCGAGAATTCACCCGATGATCTCGTGGGTATCTTTGATTTCCTCTCGCCAGGTTACTTGACCGTCGGAATGCCCATGCCGCAGATGGCCAAGGCCGCGGGTGACTACATCCTCCGCCGCACCAAAGACATGGTGCTCGACGATATGCCGCCGAAACTGTTTCGCGACGCCGACATCGATCTGACGCCCGAGCAATGGTCACGCTACGAATCCGCTGAATCCGACGGTATTGTCCATTTGGAAGACCTGAAGGAATCGCTCACGATCCAACACGTCTTTGAACTTGTCCTGCGGCTCAAACAGATCTGCAATTTCGATCCCGTCACGGGCGCCAGCGCGAAACTGCAGCGGCTCGAAGCCGACATGGAGGAGGTCGCCGCGAGTGGTCAGAAAGCGATCCTGTTCAGCCAGTGGACGAAAACGATCGAAAAGATGAGGCCGGCGATGGAGCGGTTTGGTGCGTTGGAATATCACGGCAAGATCCCGCACAAGAAACGCGAAACCGTCATCGACCAGTTCAAGAATGATCCCAAGTCGCGAATCATTCTGATGAGTTACGGGGCTGGCAGCGTGGGTTTGAACCTCCAGTTCTGCCGCTACGTTTTCCTGTTCGATCGGTGGTGGAATCCGGCGATCGAGGATCAAGCCATCAACCGGGCCCACCGCATCGGTGCGGCCGGTAGCGTCACGGTCACGCGGATGATGGCCGCTGGCACGATCGAACAACGCATCGCCGCGGTGCTCGATCAAAAACGCGAAATGTTCGATGCGCTTTTTGCGACGCAGCACGGCGACGACGCGCGGGTGACGGCGCCGGCGAGCAACAGTCCGCTGGCGCGGACCGGTGGGCTCTCCCGCGACGAGATCTTCGGGCTGTTCGACCTTCGCGCCCCCGGTGGCAAGAAAGTCGCGTAGAGCACATCCGTGGCAAAATGGGCGGCCCACTCCAGATCGGAAAAGGCACATCACCACCCTCAATGGGTTGTACGGACGTTCCAGCCGCCCACAGTGCGGCGGAGCAGGATTTGCCCAACGTGGACGGGCGTCTGCCGTTGTCAAAGTCCGACGCTCGTGCCATAGTGTCCGGTAAAAGTTCACCTGAGGTGAGCTTTTCTCTTAACTTTACTTTGTTACATTTTTCACAAAGTCTCCGTTTTCATGCCTGCCTCCCCACGCCGCACCTCCTCCCCACGCCGCACGGTCATCAAACAGGGTCTCGATCTGCCTATTCTCGGTTGTCCCGAGCAGCGTGTTGAGGTCGGTCCGCAGGTCCGCAGCGTGGCTCTGTTGGGTGACGATTACGTGGGCATGAAACCGACCATGCTGGTCGCCCCCGGGGATCGTGTGGCGTTGGGTCAGCCGCTTTTTGAAGACAAGAAGACACCCGGAGTGGTCTACACCTCACCCGCCTCGGGCACGGTGGGCGACGTGATCCGGGGTGCGAAGCGAAAATTCGAAGCGGTTACGATCGACCTCGATGGCGACGAGGCGGTGACGTTCGAGAAGGCTCGCGAGAAAGACCCGATTTCGATCGGCGGTGATGCCGTGCAGTCGGTGTTGGTCGAGAGCGGTTTGTGGCCCGCTTTGCGGACGCGCCCCTTTGGCAACGTTCCCGAACTCGGGACCAAACCCAATTCGATATTTGTAACGGCGATCGACACCAACCCGTTATCCAGCGACCCCGCCGTGGTGCTGAGCGAGCGAAAGAATCAGTTCTTGCTCGGTTTGCAGGCATTGACTCAGCTCGGTGGTGGCGCGGTTTACGTGTGCAAAGCCGAGGGTGCGTCGGTTGCTGGCGAAGAGGTCAAGGGCGTGACGATGGCCGAGTTCGCGGGCCCGCATCCGGCAGGTTTGGCTGGCACTCACATTCACTACCTCGATCCGGTCGGCCCGAGTAAGACGGTTTGGTACATCGGCTATCAAGACGTGATCGCGATCGGCGCGCTGTTCCAGACGGGGCGGCTCGATGTGCGACGTATCATTTCGCTGGCGGGTCCCAAGGTAAAACAGCCGCGTTTGATTGAGACGCGGCTCGGTGCCTGCATTGACGATCTCGTGGCGGGCGCGGTGGCCGACGACTGCAAGGTGCGGTTGATCTCCGGTTCCGTACTGTGTGGGCATAACGCGGCGGCGCCGCACAATTACCTCGGTCGCTATCACCAGCAGGTGTCGGTGATCGAGGATCGCGATCAGCGTGAATTTTTGGGCTGGCAAAAACCGGGCTTTGATAAATATTCGGTAACGCGGGTGTTCGCCTCGGCGGTCAATCCATCGCAGAAGTTTGCGTTCACGACATCGACCGGCGGTAGCGAGCGGGCGATGGTGCCGCTGGGGACGTACGAAAAAGTCATGCCGCTGGACATGCTGCCGACGCAGCTCCTGCGGTCGCTGATCGTCCGCGACACCGATTCGGCCCAGTCGCTCGGAGCACTCGAACTCGAAGAAGAAGATGTTGCCCTGTGTACTTTTGTGTGCCCAGGTAAATACGAATACGGATCGCTGTTGCGACAGAACTTGACCACGATTGAACGTGAAGGCTAACCATGAAACCACTGCGTGACGCTTTTGATCGCGTTCACCCCTACTTTGCGAAGGGGGGGATTTTAGAAAAAGCCTACCCCATTTACGAATCGATCGATACGTTTTTGTTCACGCCTGGTGAAACCACCAGGGGTCGGACGCACGTTCGCGATGGCATTGATTTGAAACGCATGATGATTACGGTCGTCTTCGCTTTGATTCCGGTGACTTTGTTCGGGATGTGGAATGCGGGCTATCAAGCCAACTCGGCAATCGTGCAGATGACCGAGGCGGATGTGCCGATCGAGTACGATTGGCATAACTGGGTGCAGACGACCCTGGGACTCGGGCATGACCCGAGCAGCTTCGTTGACAACTTTGTTTACGGGGCGATCTTTTTCATCCCGCTCTACTTCGTCACGATGTTCGTCGGCGGCAATATCGAGATGATTTTCTCGGTGCTGCGAGGGCACGAGATCAACGAAGGGTTTTTGGTGACCGGGCTGCTGTTCCCGCTGACGCTGCCGCCCAACATTCCCTTGTGGCAGGTGGCCTTGGGGATTTCCTTCGGGGTGATTGTCGCCAAGGAGGTGTTTGGCGGTACGGGGCGAAACTTCCTCAATGTGGCCCTGGCGTCGCGTGCCTTTCTGTACTTCTCCTACGCCGCGAGCATCAGTGGTGACAAGGTATGGACGGCGGTCGATGGTTTCAGTGGTGCGACCGCACTTGGCGAAATGGCGATCGCCGAGGGCAACGCGCTCGAATCACTCGACCACGTCAAATATGTGTGGGGCAATACCGGCTCGATCACGTGGATGGATTCCTTTTTAGGCACGATCCAAGGCTCTTTTGGTGAGACCAGCACGCTGTTGTGCATCGTCGGCGCGTTGATCTTAATCGCTGCGGGGATCGGGTCGTGGCGGATCATGCTGAGCGTGATCCTCGGCGTGGTCGGGACCAGCCTGCTGCTCAATGCGGTGGGTAGTGAAAACAATCCGATGTTCGAAATCCCGTTTTACTGGCACCTCGTGATTGGCGGTTTGGCGTTCGGGCTCGTGTTCATGGCGACCGACCCGGTCAGTGCGTCGATGACGAACACCGGCAAATGGTTCTACGGCATTTTGATCGGATTCATGACGGTGTTGATTCGCGTCATCAATCCGGCGTTCCCCGAAGGCATCATGTTGGCGATTCTGTTCGGCAACGTGTTTGCACCCTTGATTGATTATTTCGTCGTCCAAGCCAATGTCCGCCGGAGGGTTGCACGCTATGCTAGCTAAAGATTCGACTCTAGGAACCATCCTGACCGCGACGATTCTCTGCGTCGTTTGCTCGCTCGCGGTGAGTGCCGCGGCGGTTGCGCTGAAGCCGTACCAGGAAAAGAACGTCAAGCTCGATCAAAAGAAAAACATTCTCGACGCGGCGGGCATCCCTGGGGACGAGTTTGGCAAGCCCGCCTCGGACTTGTCCAATAAGGAGATCGACAATCTCTACACGTGGATCAGTGAAGAGATGGTTGATTTGGATACCGGTGATTACAACACCGTGTTCGATCCCACCACCTTCAATCTCGAAGAGCAGGCCACCGATCAATCGATGAGCGAGCCGATCGTGGGCGAACCCTACGACAATGGCGAGGATCGCCGTCCGAAAACAATGAAGGTATTCATCGTTCGTCATGAGGGCAAGGGACCAATCCAGCAAGTCGTGTTGCCGATTTACGGCAAGGGACTGTGGGGAACTCTATGGGGGTACTTGGCACTCCAAAATGACCTGACAACGGTTCAGGGCATCACGTTCTATCAACACAAAGAAACCCCGGGGCTCGGTGGCGAAGTCGATAATCCTGCTTGGAAAAAGCAGTGGGACGGACTGCAGCTATTCAACGACAAGGGCGAACCAGCGGCACACGTCGCCAAAGGCCCCGCACCGGACAGTGACCCTTCAGCGGTCGATGGTCTCTCAGGCGCGACGATCACCAGCCGTGGAGTCACGGCGCTGGTCCAGTACTGGGCCAGCGATCAGGGCTACGGCCCGTTTCTGAAAAAGCTCAAGACGCAGATTGATGAGGGCTCCGCTGCCGCGGACAACTCCTCCGCTGCTGAAAACTCAACGACGAAGGCAGGAGCATAACCCATGGCTAAGAAACCGCTCGATGTACTGATCGACCCCGTGGTCGATAATAACCCGATCACGCTGCAGATATTGGGAATTTGCTCGGCACTCGCCGTGACGACCAAGATGGAAACATCGATCGTGATGGCGTTGGCCGTGATCGCGGTGACCGGGTTCAGTAACCTCGCCGTCAGCTCAATCCGCTCGTTCATCCCGAGCAGCATTCGGATCATCGTGCAGATGTGCGTGATCGCGTCGCTCGTGATCGTGGTCGATCAATTTCTCAAAGCGTTCATGTACGACATCAGCAAGCAACTCTCCGTGTTCGTTGGACTGATTATCACCAACTGCATCGTGATGGGGCGAGCCGAGGGATTTGCGATGAAAAACTCCGCCGGCATCAGTTTCCTTGACGGGATCGGCAACGGTCTGGGGTACGGAATGGTGCTGTTGGTTGTCGCCTTTTTCCGAGAACTCTTTGGTAACGGCACGTTATTCGGCTTCACGTTGCTCGAGCTCGACCGCAACGGTGGCTGGTACAACCCCAATGGAATGATGCTGCTACCACCAAGTGCCTTTTTTATCATCGGGATCATGATCTGGGTGATCCGTCTGAACAAACCCGAACAAATCGAAGAATCCTGAGATTATCATGAATTTATTAGAAGTTCACCTAAGTATTTTCTTGAAGGCGGTATTTGTCGAGAACCTCGCGCTGGCGTTCTTCCTCGGCATGTGTACGTTTCTCGCCGTTAGCAAGAGCGTCAAGACCGCGATCGGTCTGGGCATGGCCGTGATCGCGATTGAAACGATCACCGTGCCGGCCAACCAAGCGATCTATTCGTTGCTGTTGAAAAAAGGCGCGTTGACGTGGGCGAATAAGTTCATTGCCACGTCAACGATCGACTTCTCCACCATCGATCTCAGCTTTCTGTCTTTCATCAGTTTTATCGGGGTGATCGCGGCGTTGGTGCAAATCCTCGAGATGTTCTTGGACAAGTTTTTGCCGACTCTCTACAACGAGCTGGGCATCTTCTTGCCGTTGATCACGGTGAACTGCGCTATTCTCGGTGCGTCGTTGTTCATGCAGGAACGCAATTACTCGTTCCCTGAATCGATCACCTACGGCTTTGGCTGCGGTGTGGGCTGGGCATTGGCGATCATGGCGCTAGCGGGAATTCGCGAGAAGCTCAAGTACAGCGACGTGCCACCGCCGCTCCGCGGGCTGGGCATCACGTTCATCACTACCGGATTGATGGCCCTGGCGTTCATGTCGTTCAGCGGCATTAAGCTCTAGTCGATCCCAAGCCACCCACATTGATTTCACTCCCACGCACTTCACCGTACACGAGTCCACTGTGATGTTCACAACTCCTCTCCTGGGTGCCGTCTCACCGGTAGCCATCGTTGCGATCAGCGTCGCGATGTTCACGATCATCGTGCTCGCGCTGGTGATGCTGATTTTGGCTGCCAAGAAACAACTCGTTGCTTCGGGCAAGATCAAGATCATGATCAACGACCAGAAAGAGATTTCCGTACCGGCGGGCGGGAAACTGCTCGGCGCACTTGCAGACGCGGGCATCTTTGTTTCGAGTGCCTGCGGTGGCGGCGGAACCTGTGCCCAGTGCAAAGTGAAGGTCAGCGAGGGCGGTGGGGATTTGCTGCCCACCGAAACCGGTCACATCAGCAAGAGAGAAGCCGCCGAAGGGGAGCGTTTGAGCTGCCAGGTTGCCGTCAAACAGGACATGAAAGTCGAAGTGCCCGCCGAAGCCTTCGAAACCCAAAAATGGGAATGCACCGTTCGCAGTAATGGCAACGTCGCGACCTTCATCAAAGAATTCGTGCTGGAATTGCCCGAAGGGGAAGAAGTCAATTTCAAGGCCGGTGGGTATATCCAAATTGAAGCGCCGCCGCACACGATCCACTACAAAGATTTCGACATCGAGGAAAAGTTCCACCCCGACTGGGATCAGTATAAGATCTGGCGATACACATCCAAGGTCGAGGAGCCGGTAATTCGCGCCTATTCCATGGCCAACTATCCGGGTGAAAAGGGCGTTATCATGCTCAACGTTCGTGTCGCCTCACCGCCGCCGCGAGCACCCGAAGGCACTCCCCCGGGCCAGATGAGCAGTTATATCTTCTCGCTCAAACCCGGTGACAAGGCCACGATCAGCGGTCCCTATGGAGAGTTCTTCATCAAGGACAGCAAGGCGGAAATGGTCTACATCGGTGGTGGTGCTGGGATGGCACCGCTGCGAAGTCATATCTTCGAATTGTTCAAGCGTCAAAAAACCGACCGCAAGGTCAGTTACTGGTACGGCGGCCGGAGCATGCGTGAGCTATTCTACATCGATCATTTCCGTGAGATCGAAAAAGAGTTCCCGAACTTCAAGTTCAACATTGCCCTGTCCGAGCCCGCCCCGGAAGACAATTGGAACGGATACACTGGGTTCATCCACCAGGTGTTGCTGGAAAACTACCTCAAAAACCACCCCGCTCCCGAAGACATCGAGTACTACATCTGTGGTCCTCCGATGATGAACGCGGCCGTGTTCAAAATGCTCGACGATCTCGGTGTCGAGCCCGAGAACATCGCCTACGACGACTTCGGTGGCTAGTTCACGCTGATGATTATGATCCATTCTGATCGCATGACGCGACGTGGTTTTTCGCCCGTCGCGTTTTTTGTTGTAGCGTCGGTGATGCTCCTGGCGAACCCCTGCATCGGGACCCTTGCCGGGCGTGCGGAGGCGCAATCACCGGCCGACTCGCTGCTGCACTTCGGTGGGGCGACGATGGGGACGACGTATCACGTGACGGTCTCGCAGCCACCGGATCGAGCGGACTGGAAATCCGAAGCGTCGCTCGCCGTGGATGCGGAACTTCGCCTCGTTAACGACCAGATGTCGACGTACCTCCGATCGAGTGAACTGAGTCGGTTTAACGATTCCACCTCCACCGATTGGTTCGAGGTGAGTCTGGATACCGCGACCGTGGTGCAGTTTTCCTTGGACGTGGGCCGAAAGTCGGGCGGTGCGTTTGATGTGACGATCGGCCCGCTGGTCGATCGTTGGAGTTTCGGACCGGGAAAACGGCATCAGGATGTGCCGAGCGAGGAGGAGTTGCGGGAAATTGGCAAGCGAATCGGGCAATCTCATCTCTCCGTCCGGCTCGATCCACCCGCTCTTAAGAAAGACATTCCTGACCTGCGCGTGGATTTGTCGGCGGTCGCCAAGGGACACGGGGTCGACCGAGTTGTCGACGTCTTGTCACGACTCGGAGCCGACAGCGTATTCGTTGAAATTGGCGGGGAGGTACGCGTCGCGGGTAAGAAACAAACACCGGATGGGCCTCAATCGTGGAAGGTGGGGATTCAAAAACCCGATGCGATGAACAACGAGATCCTCGTGGCGTACTCCATAAGGGACTCCGCGATGGCCACCTCGGGCGATTATCGAAATTTTTTCGAGGTCGATGGCCAACGATATTCGCATACCATCGATCCGGTAACGCTTCGTCCGGTTCGCCATAACCTGGCATCCGTCACGGTGATCGCACCCACCTGCATGGCGGCGGACGCGTGGGCGACGGCACTCGACGTGGTCGGACCCCAGCGGGCAGCCGAGATGGCTATTGAAAATGATCTCGATACTTTATTGATCACACGCGATGCCGATTTTGACGCGGCCGCGAACGACGACACGACCAGCGAGACAAAGGAACATCAAATGAACTTCGTGGGGACGGGCACTTTGGCGGCGATTGGCGAACAATTGCGGCGCGGCAGCGTGCTGGGACAGAACGATCCGGTCGGTGACGCGGGATTCCTCGACCGGATGGGGCCGATCGTCCTGTTGACGGCAATTGGATTCGCCGCGGTCTTGGTCGCCATGGCCATTGGCGTCATTTTCGGGCGACGGAGCATCAGTGGTTCGTGTGGCGGGCTGAACGCCCGGACCGATGAGGATGGCGTGTCACGCTGTTCGCTATGCAAGTCACCGTCGGAAGGCTGCGAGAAGCTACGAGAGAAAATCGAGAACAGCTAGGCTGCACCGCTCAGGCGTAGAGCTGATACAGCATCAGGTACACGAGCACGCCCGTGACGGAGACGTACATCCAGATCGGAAATGCGTAGCGAACCCATTTCTTATGCGCCACGATCCGGCCGTTCTTGGCCAAGTAGATCGCTCGGATGGCTAGGAACGGCACTGCCATCGCCAGCAGAATGTGTGGAATCAAGATTGAGAAATAGGTGATCCGCGCGCCCTGGGGAGCATCCTTTGGGAACGGCCGGTTCCACTGGCCCGTGGCCTCGAACAGCGTGAGTTTGTGAAAGAGATAGCAGACCAAAAACACAATGCTGACGAAGAATGCGCTGAGCATGAGCTTTTTATGCTTCTTGGCCCGTCCGTGTTTGATGTTCCATAACCCCATCGCTAGAAGCACGATCGCGAGGACGTTCAGAGCCGCATTGAAGTGCGGCAGATAATTGGCGAGGGCATTCCACATGGACAAATCTGCAATGACGGAGCGGGCGAAAGGATCGTGCCGATGCCAATAGCGTACCGATTTACCGAACCGGCGCAAGCCTGGGCTGTTCAATCTTCGGGGTTGACGCAAAATTCGCTTGCGCAGCTTTTCTCCCACCTCTCCACCAGCTTTGCTGGGGAGAGGTCGAACGGAGCGTATAGCGACGTTCGGGTGAGGGGGCATCGAGACAGTGCAAACCACGTTGAAATTGGTGGACGGTGCCCTCCCTCGCGTACGCCTGAACGGCGCCCGCGCCGACCTCCCCCAACTGGTATGTCCCCAAACAATCAAAAAGATAGCAAAAGGGCCATCCGAGTGCTCAAATAACAGAAATAACAGAAAGGGACAGGCAGTTTTTTCTTGACGGGTCCGCCCGGAAGCACCGGGTAGGACTGGTCGCGCGGTTGTCGCGGCGCGGATGGTCCTCCTATCGGTGGCGATGCCATG
>JBDNIG010000190.1:0-1671 GCA_041688415.1 Rhodopirellula sp.
AAGTCGTCGAGCGGGAGATCATGCCGCCCTGGTTCGCTGCTGATCCAGAATCTGCAAACCGTGATGCATTGTCTCCTTGGGCAAACGATTGTTCGCTCGCGAAAGATGAGAAACATGATTTGTTGAGTTGGCTCGCCGGTCCGATGGCGGAGGGCGATGAGAGTGACGCGCCTCAGTCTCGCGAATTTTCAAGCGATTGGCAGATCGGTCAGCCAGACGTCGTCTTCCAGTTCGCACAGCCGCAACCGGTGAAAGCAACGGGTGTGATGCCGTACAAGTATGTCGACGTACAAACGGATCTTGCCGAAGACCAATGGGTGCAGGCGATCGAAGTGCAACCGGGTGACCGCAGCGTCGTGCACCATGTGCTCGTCTTTGTGCAAGGTGCGGGTCAAGAACACAGCGAACGTGATGGATTCTGGGGAATCTATGTTCCTGGCAACAGTTCGCTCATTTATCCCGATGGCTTTGCAAAGCGAATTCCCAAACACGCCAAGCTCCGATTTCAAATGCACTACACACCCAATGGCACGGCGACAACGGACCAGACGAGAATCGGCCTGGTCTTTGCCAAAAAGCCGCCCCAGCACGAAGTACAAGTCACGGGGATTTTTAATGAAAAAATCAACATCCCCGCCGGCGCCGACAACCATTCTGAGGTTGCGAAGTTGCCGATCCCTATGGAAGCACGCGTGCTGGGTTTCCTGCCCCACATGCACCTGCGTGGAAAAGCAGCCCGCTACGAGCTCGTTCGTGCGGGTGAAACGACAACGCTCTTGGATGTTCCCCGATACGACTTCAATTGGCAGTTGCTGTACCGCTACCGCGATCCATTGCAACTGCACTCCGGTGATACGATTCGCTTTACTTCTTGGTATGACAACAGCGACAAGAACCCTGCCAATCCGGACCCGACGAAGAACGTTGGTTGGGGGCCACAAACTTATGATGAAATGCAAGTCGGATACGTCGAGTACTACTTACCGGGCGTCGTGCCAGGCGACTCGACTGACGTCGAAGCGTCAACACGCGATCGGGAAGACCGAGAAAAACGCAGCGCCGCTCTGCTGCGTCGGCTCGATGTGAACAAGGATGGCGTGATCACAAAAGCCGAAGTCCGCGAACGGATGCCAAATGATGAAAACGCGGCTGGTCCGACTTTCGATCGACTTGATGAGAACCACAACGGTGAGTTGACGCAGGCCGAACTAGAAAACCTCTAGGCGGAACGCACGCTTTGCTCAATTCTGCTCCCCAGCCCTCTGTGTTACAAAGGGTTGTCCGGATGTTCCTTCACTCGGAGTCGATGTGATGCCTCTTCAAGTTCGTGGTGAAGTTCTTGATCCGTCCGGGCGAGAATAATACCCCTGGGTGAGAATAATACCCCCGGGGTCTTTTCCATGGGTGAGAATAATACCCCCGGGGTCTTTTCCAGACCGAACTGACCAGCAAACGCTCTCCAGTCCCAACGGGACGAAATGATGTAGCCACGGGCGTCAGCCCAATGCCATCTACTTTGACACCGTGGGAGGCGTAGCCTCGATGGTAACCCGACGCGTAAGCGAGGAAGATGCAGTGTTTCGGCTGGTAAACACGTGATCCTCGCTAACGCGTCGGGTTACCAAGACCGCTTCGCGGTCTAAAGTAGATGGCATTGGGCGTCAGCCCGTG
>JBDNIG010000191.1:0-2365 GCA_041688415.1 Rhodopirellula sp.
ACGGCATGAAAGTTGATACAATGTCCATCGGAAACGGTCTCCATTTTGAGTTTGGAACACAGGCGAATGCCTGCAACTCGGGGGCCGTTTCCTTTATAAGCATTTGCTAGCAAAGCACTTAGAAAGTGCGAAAGTCGAACTTAGGGATTGGACAACTGCGTGAAGACGAAAAATCGTAGGACATCACGCGAGAACACTGCTGCATCGAGCATGTCGAATGCGACGTCGGGAACAACAAAGTCAGGTCGTTTTATCGCAGATACACGGTCGTCAGCGGCCCAGTCGATAACGAGGTCATTATCAGCGTATTCAAAAATCCGAAGATTTACTGGCAGCGGGTTCAGCCAAGGAGAGTACGGGATAAACAAATGGTCGAGGTTAAACGTGGTTCCGTACATCCATTGCTTTGGTCTTTGGCCTTCCAGCCACCACGCGGCAATGGTGCCACGCTTGGCGTACTCTGCGGCGGGTTCGCCTAGAATCGCTTTGACCTGATCTGGCGTCATCCCATCGCTTACCGCGACGGACGCTGCAACCAATCGGTGATGGGAGGCTTGTTCGATCGGTTCGGAGATGAAAACGAACGCAAACCAGACGGCAACAAGGGCATCAAGAAACATGGCAGCTCCGTCGTAGAACTTGTTTTTCAGCGGTCGATCGAGTGAGAACAGAAACAACCCACGTTAGTGCCAGCTTCACCTGGGGCATGGTGAGTGACACTCACGCATTCTCACCGATTCGCAAGATCGCCTCGTTGACTATTCTCGTTCGTGCCCGGTCCCTCGTCAACAAGAACGAGGGGAAGTATTCCTCGCGACAGAGACGGTCGCTCGCTAAGACTGCGTTCCCCAGATCGTGACCGTTTCGTTGCACGTTGCCGAGCAGGTAAAGTTCGGGGCGAACAGCCTCGATGGTGACGGACAGACTTTCGGAACGGAGTCTTAAATTCCGGAATTGTAAGAGCATTTTCGGGTTCTGCGTCTATTCAGAAGTAACAACGCCAGTCGGATCACTGATGACTCGGCCCGTCTTTTATGTCGCGTCGATCTTGATCGCGGAAGTCCGACGGACAGTTTTCACACCCAGAGTGGACGACCGTACCACGATGATATCAGCAGCTCCAGGAACCTGATCCCACGCGGTATTTTTTCTCCCATAAGAGGACCCCGACACACCCTGCACAATCGACACGCCGTCAAACTCCTCCGTTGCTGCACGCTTGTGTGCTCCTGCTTCCGCCTTTCCGACGCTGCGATATTCGTACGAACTCAATCGCGATCACAAAATAAGGCACCAATTTCACCGACTCTCCGCCTGCGGTCGCAACCGCGTGTTTCCCTTACTCAGCGATGAACTGCCGAACTTATCACGTACTGCATCGCTAACCGCATCCAGCTTTCGCTGCTTCGCGTGTTCTTGGCTTTCCGGGTCCGTGTCGAACAGGCTCTTTTGGACCAACTGATCGCCGCTGAAATTGCTGACTCCGACACCGATCAAACGGATGCTCGAATGATTCCCTGAAAGTGCGTCATCGTGCAACTCTTTCGCAACCCGCCAGACCTCGGCGGTCACGTCGGTAGAACCTGAGAGCGTCCGAGATCGAGTAATGGTCCGAAAGTCGGCAAAACGGATTTTCAAATGGACCGTTCTCGCTTGCTCGTTCTTCCGCCGCAATCGTCGCATGATCTGTTCGGTCAGGTCCAGTAACCACGCTCGCGTCAGTTCTCTGTCGATGATGTCGGTCGCAAACGTTGTTTCGTGAGAGATCGACTTCGCTTCGCGGTCTGGCACAACCGCACGATCGTCGATCCCGCGAGCAAGCTTCCAGAAGTGCTCGCCCTGAGTTCCGAAGTTTTGCCTCAGCGTTTCAACTGAGCGTTGGCGGAGATGTTCGATCGTGTGAATGCCAAGTCGGTCGAACACGCCACCGATAACCTTTCCGACGCCCCAAAGACGTCCCACTGGCAACGGATCCAGGAACGCTTGGGTTCGATCGGGCGGTACGACCACGAGTCCATCAGGCTTTTGTACGTCGCTGGCAATCTTGGCTAGAAATTTGTTCGGGGCGACACCTACCGATGCGACGAGCAACGTTTCCTCCATGATCTCCTCTTTGATCAGGCGAGCAATTTGAACTGCGTTGCCGAACAGTGATTCGCATCCGGTGACGTCGAGAAAGGCTTCGTCAAGCGAGAGCGGTTCAACCAGCGGTGTGTAACGAAAAAAGATGTCCCGGATCTGGCGAGAGACTTCGGCGTAATAACTCATGCGAACGGGCACGACAACGACATCGGGACACAGCCGCAAGGCTGTGGACGTCGCCATGGCACTGTGCACGCCGAATCTACGCACCTCGTAGTTTGCC
>JBDNIG010000192.1:0-4844 GCA_041688415.1 Rhodopirellula sp.
ACGGCATGAAAGTTGATACAATGTCCATCGGAAACGGTCTCCATTTTGAGTTTGGAACACAGGCGAATGCCTGCAACTCGGGGGCCGTTTCCTTTATAAGCATTTGCTAGCAAAGCACTTAGAAAGTGCGAAAGTCGAACTAAGAGAGAGTCGCCATTATTTCTAGCCAGCCTCCCCGCAGCGGCCTGCCCGCGTGGACCTTTCTGAAGAACTTTGCGCGCCATCCGACCGCGGTTGGGGCGATTGCGCCGAGCAGCCAAGGGCTCGTTGACACGATGATCGATTGGTTTGACTGGGGCGAGGTGCGGGGCGTCGTCGAATACGGGCCGGGCACGGGCGTGTTCACCGAGGGCATCTCACGGCGGTTGCATCCCAACGCCAGCTTTTTCGCGATCGAGCGTTCGGCCGACCTCGCCGAGTTGACTCGGACGCGATGCCCGGGCACCACGGTGCACGAAGCATCTGCCGCCGACGTTCAGCGTCTGTGTCAGGAAGAGGGCATCCATACGGTCGATGCGATCATTTGCGGGTTGCCTTGGGCATCGTTCCCCGAAACGCTGCAGGCGAGCATTCTCGATGCCACGCTCGAAGTACTCCGTCCGGGCGGCCAGTTCGCGACATTCGCGTACTGGCAGGGCGTCGTGCTGCCCGCCGGGCGACGATTTTCAAGGCGTCTGCACGCGAGTTTTTCCGACGTGCATCGCAGCCCCACGGTGTGGCAAAACCTGCCGCCCGCGTTCGTCTATCGGTGCACGAAATAGGCTACTGGTCTTCGCGCATGTTCATTTTGAAGCCGGTGCGAGTATCGACTGATTCCAGGTAGCCACGAATCAGGTTGCGGGAATCCTGGCTGCCGAGTAGTTGAGCCATCAATCGCTGCTGCGGTTGGCGGAATTGCTCGTGGAGTTGTTCCTCATCGGGCTGGAACTCGATCGGCGTGACGACGTAGAAGACCGATTGCGGATCATTCGCTGCGACCGCGTGTGCACCGACTTCGGTGGTGAAAACGGCACGCATGAATTCGTCGCCGACGGCGTCGAGTTCAGGGACTTCCGCCGGCACCGTTTGCATGAACCCGACCTGTTCGAGCCAACTGAAGGGACCGACGTTCTCGATGAGATTGTCTTTCTTGTCGGCTGGAATCACATCGGCGAGCTTCTTAGCATCCCCTGCGGCGGCGGCCGCAATTTCATCGGCGGCGGCTTTGGCGAGTTTCCGAGCTTCGTCCATGCGAAGGAATTGCACCACTTCGTCGCGTGCCTCTTCGAGTTTGGGAATGTAGGACGCAACGTCTTTGGTTTTCCAACTAACGTACGTCACGCCGGCTTGCAAATCGACCGAGCGGAGCGGTGAGAACACGGGTTGTGGCTGGAGCACGGTTCCGTCCTGCATGGGTGCGCCGAACATCATCGCGCTGTAGGGGGGGCCACGTTGGTTCATGCCCGTCCCCAATCCGAAGGAACTTCCTGGTGCGATCTGCTCGACGCTGCGCCGGTCAACGAGTTCGTCGGTTTTTCCGTATTTCAGCCCGAGTTCCTTAGCCATTTTTTGCAAATTCAGACGTGGTGGCGCGTCGGCTTCGGTCTGCACACCGACGGACACGTTGCTTTCGTGCACGGCGAGTTCGCTGAAGTAACGGCGCATCCGCTTGTTGGCCTCCGTGACGGCGTCATCGAGAGCTCGGCGTGCCGGGTCACTCGCCATTTCCGTCGCAATTTGGTCGCGAACCTCTTCAAAGGACAGCGACTTGGTCGGTGCCGGCTCGTCGTCCAGATCAAGGCTCGAGGCCGGTTCGGCGGGCTGTTCCGCTGGCGGACTGGCTTCATCAGCCGGCTCGGGTTTGGCAGGCTCGGGCTTGGCAGGCGTTTTCGATTCAGCGGGCATCTCGGCTGCAGCCTCCGGCTCGGCTGGCGTTTCGGTTTGAGCTGGCGTTTCCGTTTCGGCTGGCGTTTTTTCCTCGGCTGGCGTTTCGGTCGTGGAGGTTTCCGACTCGGAATCACTTGAGTCGTCCGTTTTGGCGGCGGCCTCTTCGTCTTGGAAGACGACCAGTCGGACCGCCCGGTTCTGGCGATCATTCAGCGACGAATCTTCCGCGTCCGGTTGGGCATCTTCCGCGTCCGGTTGGGCATCGTCCGTTTCAGGTGTGGGCTCCTGGTCGGGGGCGGGCGTCGATGTATCGCTCGGAGTTGGTTCCTCACTCGTCGCGGCCTCCTCGCTAGGAGCGGTCTCGTCACTAGGCGCGGCCTCGTCACTAGGCGCGGCCTCTTCAACAGGCGCGGCCTCTTCACTAGGCGCGGTGTCCTCATTCATCGCTGCCTCTTCGCTAGGCGCGGCCTCCTTGCTAGGCGCGGCCTCCTTGCTAGGCGCGGCCTCCTCGCTAGGAGCGGCTTTGTCGCTTTCATCACCACTCTTATCCGTGACAGGTTTGTCGTCGGTATTCGCGGCGTCACGTGGATCGACCATGTCCGCGGGGACTTGAAAATCGCCGCCCGCGCTACGACGTTCATACTCGTCCCGGAGTTGCTGCTCGGTGAGTTTGGCTTTTTCGGCGTCCATGAATTGTTTTAGATCGGCGGCGACGTACTCGATTTCAGCCGAGTCGGGCCGGAGGAAACCCGGCACGGGTGAATCGCTGCCTGGGAAGCTCATCCGCTCCCGACCGGCGGCGTAGGTATCCTGGATATCGGACTGACTGGGGTTTTCTTCAGTTTGTTCGAAATATTCGCTGGCCAGCACTCCGTAGGCGGTGACGGTCGCCTGCTGATTTAATTTCAAGAAGTTCTCCCATTGGCCCAGTGGGGTGACGATGGGAATTTGGCCATTGCTCAAACCGACGAGCGCTCCCCGTTGGTACAAGTCGGCCAGCAAGTGCATGCGGAGTTGTTCGTAGAGGTGCTGCTGGCCGAGTTGACGGTCGCTGCTTTGCATCAACAACGCCATGATTTCGTTATCGGTGACGGTCCCATCGGAGAACCGCGTCAACCAATCCTTGAGTTGCACATCGTCCAGCTCAAAACCGGTTTTCAACGCTTCGTGGTAGAACCGCAGCGTGTGAATGGTGGCTTCTTCGCTTGGATTGGCGTCGATGCCAATCGAGCGAATTTGGCCCGATTGCTCGTCAAATTGAAATCCAGGCGTTTGGGGAACGCCGCCTCGTTTGAGCGTGACGTTGGCCAGCTCAAACAGGAAACGCACCACGGCGCGGTGGTTTTGCGTGGTCCGGGCAACTCGCGTGCGGGTCAGTTCGGTACCATCGAAGGTGGCCGCAACCGGATTGGAATTCATCCCACCGCCACGACGCATGTACGTGTCCAGCGCCGGCAGGACGACGAAGGAGAACAGGGCCAGGAGGGTCAAGAGGACCATCAAGGGCTTGAGGTTGCGTCGAAAAATCTCGAACGGACTCGAACTCATCTGAAAAGCCTAGCGGGGCGGGGACAGTGCGGGGCGGGGACAGTGCGGGGCGGGGACAATCGGAAAACTGCGCGGAAGTGCAACCGCAAAGGTTATCGCCGAAGGAAATTGGAGGTCAAGACGACTTGACACAAAGGATTGATACGAAAACGGGGTCCACCCGCCTTTTCGAGTCTAAACTCGCGCAACGTATTGGCCACTGAGGCGGCGGACGAAGCGTTTCATTTCGAGGACACTGACGATCGCCGAGACGCGGGCGGACGACAATTCGCAGGCTACCGTGACGGCGTCGAGCGAACTTCCGGTGGGCGAAATCTGATCGAGCACGGCGAGTTCGAGTTCATTGAGTGCAATCTCGCGCCCATCGCGGATTTCACGGTCGGTCGGATTGGCGTTCGATTCGCCGCTGCGGCGGACGGGTTGGCTGAGCGGACCGAGCAGTTCGAGCACGTCGTCGGCGTTGCTGACCAGGATCGCACCATCACGGATCAAGCGGTGGCATCCCTGGGAGGCGCGGCTGTTGACGGGGCCGGGTAGCGCGCCCACGCTTCGTCCCAGCTCACCGGCGAGTCTCGCCGTGATCAACGCCCCGCTCCGCTCGGGTGCCTCGATCACGATGGTCGCCAACCCCGCTGCTGCGATCAGCCGATTTCGTTGGGGAAACATGCCGCCGCGTGGTTTCGACATCGGTGCGTATTCGCTGATGACGGCGCCGGAGGTGGTAATTTCCGCCGCCAGCGGTTTGTTCTCAGCCGGATACATCTGGCCCAAACCGCCTCCCAGAAAAGCAATCGTGCGGCCGCCCACCTCCAATGCCGCCCGGTGCGCCGCGGTGTCGATGCCGCGTGCCAACCCACTGACGATGGTTACCGAGGCGGCGGCGAGATCGCGTGCCAAACGACTGGTTTGCTCGAAACCGTAGGCGGTCGCATGACGCGTCCCCACGATCGCCACGGCGATTTGATCGACTGCCGTCCAACCGCCTTGGCAAAACAAAATCGGCGGTGTGTCGTCGAGTTCTTCAAGAGGTTGCGGATAACCATCCTCGCTCGGCTGCAGGATCTGGACGCTGTTTTGTCGACACCACTCCAAAATACCGTCGACATCAATATGATCGCTCGCCGTGCGAATCGTGTGGGCGAGCTTGGGTCCGATGCCAGGAACCCGCTGCAGTGCATCGGAATCAGCTCGCAATACTTGGGCCGCCGATCCAAACGCCTCGCTCAGCACGCTCAGGCTCCGCGGCCCCAGGCCTGGCAACATCGACAATTGCAATTGATCTCGAAAGCTGGTGTCGATTACCGCTGACTCATCACTTTCCTGGTCCTGTTGCCAATAGAAGAGTTCATCGGACACCGGGCGATCCTTTCGATGCGGGCAGGCGATTCGCGATGGAGCGTGTTTTGGGAAAGCGGGGGTGCATCACTCGC
>JBDNIG010000193.1:0-3675 GCA_041688415.1 Rhodopirellula sp.
GAGATGCTCGAAGGCATGGCCAACCATCAACGCCGCGCCATCACGGCTCGCGACGTGCCGATGCTGCTGTACGCGCCAGCGTGCCGACGAACCGAGTTTCTCAACGCCATCTGCTATCTGATTCGCCGGTTGGACGAGAACACGGGGCCCGAAAACTTCCTGCGGCACTCCTACGCGTTGCAGCCCGGCTCGGAGACTTTTAAGCAGCTCGCATCTGGATTTACCAAATCGTTGAAAATCATGGACAGCGTCTCGACCGAGCCACGCAATCCACAAGATCGCAGCCAGTCTCCGGTGCAGCCTCCTGCCGCCGAGCACTGGACGCAGTTCGTCAACGAACCCGACACCGATTGGTCAAGTCCAGTCAACTCGCAGTGGATCGCTGATCTACTCAAGGGCTGGAAAAAACAGTGCAATAAACGAGCTGTCGACATCCATCCGGTGCTCGCGGGCGACTCGGCATCGCAGGGCGACGACGCACCAGCGATCATCAAGTCCTACGACGTTTCTCGGCCGGGGAAAGTCGTGTGCCGAATTCAGCCGACCCGGCTCGAACCGCTCATGAAGTCGATCAAGCACGTCGTTGATTGGCGCGGCTGGGCCGACACGCCGCTGGAAACTCGGCACGAGATCCTCCGGGGCGTGGCTCAGAAGCTGCGTGAACGTCGCGGTGACCTGATCGGTTCGATGGTCGCCGACGCTGGCAAAACGGTCGCTCAAGCCGACCCGGAGGTGAGCGAAGCGATTGATTTCTGCGAGTTCTATCCGCTCACGATGCGTGATTGGGCGAACCGTCCCGAAATCGAGATGCAGGAACGTGGCGTCGTGGCCGTGATCACCCCCTGGAATTTCCCGTTGGCGATCGCGTGCGGTGGCGTTGCCTCGGCACTGGCCGCGGGCAACTGCGTCGTGCTCAAACCGTGCAACGAAACAATGCTGCCCGCGTGGCTGGCGTGTCAAGCGTTCTGGGATGCGGGGGTGCCTGTCGAAGTGTTGCAGTTTGCTCCCTGTGCCGACGAGGTGGCCGAGCAAGCCTTGGTGATCAATCCGGATATTGATACGGTGATCCTCACCGGCGGCACCGAAACCGCCAAACGCATGCTCACCGTCCGGCCCGACCTGCACCTGCTGGCCGAAACCGGTGGCAAGAACGCCACGATCGTCACGGCGTTGGCGGACCGCGATCTCGCGATCAAGCACGCACTGCAATCCGCGTTCGGACACAGTGGTCAAAAATGCAGTGCCACCTCTTTGTTGCTGCTGGAAAGCGAACTCTTTGACGACGAAATCTTTCAGAAGATTCTCGCCGACGCGGTCCGCAGCCTGCATGCCGGATCGGCGTGGGATCTCCACACCTCCGTCACACCGTTGGTTTCTCCACCCAATGATGAACTGACTCGCGGGATGCGCGAGGTCGACGACGACGAATTCTGGCTGGTGATGCCCGAGCACGTCGACGGCAACCCGACGCTGTACCGACCCGGAGTGAAATGGAACGTCAAACCAGGCAGTTTCTCGCACACTACCGAATTGTTCGGCCCCGTGCTCAGCGTGATGCGTTTCAGTCGACTCGAAGAGGCCATCGAAATCGTGCGGTCGACCGGTTACGGTTTGACCAGTGGTTTGGAGTCGCTCGATGATCGCGAGATTGAAATTTGGCGGGAGTCCCTTCCCGCCGGCAATCTGTACATCAATCGTTCGACCACCGGCGCGATCGTGCTCCGGCAACCTTTCGGTGGCGTTGGACTGAGCGCCTACGGACCGGGTCTCAAGGCCGGTGGGCCGCACTACGTGCTCGCTCTGTCCCGGATCAGCAACGGGCAACCACTCGCAGCACCGAAGACCTCCAGTTCTCACGACACCACCGCGGAAGATCACCCGCACCTGGATCGATTGCTGGATTGGCTCGACAACAGCCCGCATGCTAAGAATCTCAGCGACGCGCAGAAATCTCAAATTCGCGCCACCGTCGCGAGCGGTCGTCACGCGATGCAAAGTGATTTCGGCAAGGAGCACGACACGTTTCATCTCGTCGGACAAGATAACATACGCCGCTATCGGCCCACGCCAGAGCTGACCATCCGCGTGGGCCGAAACGATCTTCAAACCAATCATCCGATTTGTGACGATGCGCTGATCGCCGTTACCGCCGCGACGGCTGTGTCGACCCAGTTCACGCTGTCGATTGACCCTGGGAGCCCGGTGTCGGAGCGAGAGATGCTCGAATCGCTGGCCGATTGGTTGCCCGGCTTGATTTCACCGCTCGAAGAAAACGACGAGCAGCTCGTTAGCCGCATCAACCATGGTCTCGTCAGCCGCCTGCGATGCGTACGCCCGTTACCCGTCGGTGCGATTCGCAAGGCTTGTGCGGAACGCTTCGCCACGATCGTTGACGAACCGGTGCTGCATGATGCACGCATCGAATCGCTGCGATATCTCAACGAACAATCCATCTGCCACGACTATCACCGCTACGGTAACCTCGGCCGTCGCTCGGCGGAGCACGCCGATCGCGTTGAGGAGTCAGGCAGTCGCAAAGCGGCGACTTGATGTCGTAGCGGGCGCAAGCTTGGGCCGCTCAACCTTCGGGTTCTGGGACTTTCGATCTCGTCTGAACGTTTCCCTGGGGGTTCACGGCCCAGGGAATGTGGCAGGAAACGACCGCAAGCCGGGACGGACGACAGCAAGTCGCCCAGAGACTAGAATCGGAACGGAACGTCGACCGACGTGTCGATTCAGGCACGCCGCGTGTCTGAAGCAAACGATTCGCTATCCCGCGGTTCGCTCAAACTCGACGAAATTGAAAACTGCAAAATTCTCAGCGTTCCTGTCCAGCTCCTGCATCGCGATGGCGGCAACCGCATTGGTTTGCCCGACCTTGGCCGCCCGCTGCAAAACGCCAATTTTCCCTCCCCGAAACAATCCTAGAAATGAATTAATGCTGTTGTTCACGTTGGAAGGATTCACACCCGCGGCACTCTCCTGCTACGGTTCGTCCTGGAATCGCACCGAAGCGATCGACGCGGTCGCGTCAACCGGGACGACGTGGGACCGTGTTGTGACCCCGGTTACCGATCCGCTCGCGCAGCTCGATCGCTGGCTCGCGTGCGGTCAATTTTCCGCCAATCAAATGGTGGTCGTGACGGATGATGAACGGCTCGGCACGTTGGCTTCGGCCGACGCGATCGGTGAGCTGATCGTGATTCCACAATCCGGCCATGACCGAGTCGCTGATTCGATGGAGGAAACGACGCTCGCGTCCCTCGTTGCGATCGCCGCTGAGCAATTGCCCGACAACCCTCACGTCTGGCTGCATAGCCGGTTTTTGACGCGTCGGTGGGATGCCCCGCGCGATTTGTTTCCCGTCGACCAGCTAGATCAACTCGATCTAGCACCACTGGACGCGGCGGAGTCGCTCGAACTCGAAATGGAACTGCAACACGGTGGCGTGGTCGATGCACCATCGCGTGTGTCCGCGATTCTGCCGGATTGGCAACCACCGAATTTTTTGCGGCAGGTCAGCGACGATCCCGACCTCGTGATGGCGTGGATGCGAACCTATGGATGCCAAATTCGACTGGTCGATGCCCTGTTCGGACTGCTGCACTCGGGCTCTGCGGAAGCTGGCCACGATGCGAGCGTGCTGGCGGGTACCAGCGGATGTTCGCTCGGACA
>JBDNIG010000194.1:0-13356 GCA_041688415.1 Rhodopirellula sp.
ACCCCGGAGAGTCTCGCGGGCGAAGCGTGCCGTCGCGGCCAGGGTTGGCTGTGTGCGCGAGAGAATCCGCTGGGCCTCTCATCGGTCTGACCGCAAACCAAACCTGCCGTTTTCCAAGTTGTTTTGCGGTGTCTGCTGCGCAGTCAGCGACTGCACAGCGATTCTTGCTCAAGTAATGAGTGCCGAGTGGCCGATTTTGCAAATGATACAGCTGGTTCTCAATTTTCCGTCGCGCGTGCTCCATCCAGACGCAGCTGAAAATCTGGGTGGCCCTTTCTCCTTAGCCCTTTCTCCCTTATGGGTGGCCCTTTCTCCCTTTTCCCAATCGACGGCGAGTATGACCCCACGCGTAACGCATTCGATCACTACCTCCCGAAAGGCAAGTATCCATTTAATTCCGTGAACCTGGCAAACCTTTGCCCATCCTGCAATAAGTGCAACTCAGGAAACAAGCTAGAGCAAGATCCGCTCCACGATTCTGACGGTAAGCGGCGGAAAGCGTTCTACCCGTTCGGAAATGATAACGCGGACATCTCAATGTCCATCAAAGTTCATGTACGCAACTGGGACTCACCCTCGCCCGAAAATTTTTCCGTTGACCTTTTGTCTGAGAAATACGTGGATGAAACGGCAACGTGGGACGAACTGTTTCGCATTAGAAAACGATACGCTGCAAGATGTTGCGCTAAGAATGGCGGCGTGCTCTGGAAAAATAGAGTTTTGGATGAGTGCCAGAACTATCAACTTACTCCGCAACAAATGCTCGTGGCCGAAATCAAATCAGCCAAATCAGCACCGTGGTCCGAAGCTAACTTCCTCAGAGTTGCATTTCTTGAAGGCTGCCAGAACGCTGGCCTCTTTGACGGTAATTCATCAGAAGCGATTTGAATCATTCCAAAACGCTCTGGGATTCTGTCGATGGACACCCCCACGCCGAACCCATTTCGAATGTCTCGGCACGTTTGAGCAGAGTCCAAAGACGCAGAGCTTGACGTGAGGAACAATCGCAGTGAGAAAATTGGCAACGATCTGCACGGTCCACGAGACGAGACCGATCAAAGACTCGGATGTGGATGGATTGGCTGCCATAGCGCGTCAGCAATGGTTTCGTGGTCGATCTTAAATCCGGCTTGCATTGCAATCCGCGGCGTGTTGACTTCTTAGCAACCGGATCGAATCGCGCATCTCGATCGCCCGCCGTGTCAATCCCCGCTGACTTGGAGAGCGAAGTAGCCTCCAATTACGGCTTCGTCCTCAATTGCGATGGCTCCGGCGAATGAAATCGGATAGCGAGACTCACATGCTTCACCACCGACCGCGGCTCGCCAACTTTCCCTTCGATCCGGCTCGACTACCGTTCTTTTACGGCACAGTGGTGTTAGCGTGTGGCACTTTGGGGGTGTTGGCGAGCGCCCCGGGGCAAACCGTCGGCGTCTCGGTGTTTACGGATTTTCTGATTCAAGCTCACCAGTTGTCGCGGAGTTGGATCAGCTTTGCCTATTTTGCCGGAACGATTGCCAGCGCGATTTTGATCACCCGTGCCGGTCATTGGTACGACCGATTTGGCGGTCGATGGGTGTCCTCCGTCTCCGCCATCATGCTGGCACTCGTCTTGACGGGGATGAGCTTTTCGGACGCTATCGCCGAGTCCGTCGCGTCGATTTTACCAGACAGCTACCGCAATCAGGCATCCTTCGTCGTCTTGTGCCTCGGCTTTTTCGGGATGCGTTTCTTCGGGCAAGGGATGCTAACGTTGTCCTCGCGCAACATGGTGCTGGAGTGGTTTGAACAGAGACGTGGGATGGCGTTAGCGTTCATCGGGGTATCGGTAGCCTTCGGATTCTCAGCGACGCCGACACTTTTTGAATGGTTGATCCAGAAAGGTGGTTGGTCGTGGGCTTGGCAGGTAATTGCCGTGATGGTTGCTCTCTTTTCGTTGGTCGCGTTTTGTTTTGGTCGATCGAAACCCGAAGACCATGGCTTGCTGCCGGACGGGCCTTTCGCAAAGAAAAATCGGAAAACGCATGTCGAAACCTTGAGCGGTCGACAGTTCACTCTTTCCGAAGCTCGGCGAACCTACAGTTTCTGGGTGTTCACGTTAAGCGTCGTTCTATCCGGCGTCGTTCTGACGGCCTTCGCTTTTCATGTCGTGTCCATATTTGCGGATGCCGGCATGCAGCGCAGCCAGGCAGTCGCCATTTTCTTGCCAGCAGCATGCGTGAGCGTCGTCGTGGAACTTGCCGGCAGTTGGCTCAGTGACTTCGTCAAGTTGAAGTATCTGGCGATGGTTCAACTTGTTGGGGTCATGATGCTTTCGCTGAGTCTATCGTTCTTGGATGCCGGGCCGTCCGTTATTTTTGTGGTTTTGGGGATGGGGCTCATGCAAGGGATGTTCGGGATCATTTCCGCGGTGACCTGGCCGCGTTTTTATGGCCGCACGCATCTTGGCGCGATCTCTGGATTCTCGACCTCGATCGTCGTTGCCGGAACAGCGGTCGGCCCGTATCTCTTCAGCGTGACGCACGATCAATTCGGGAGTTACCGCGCCGCGACTCTGTTGTGTGCCAGCATCGCCGTCATCTTGCTTGCCGCGTCCCCCCGCGCCGAACGCCCGCAATAGCGCGCGACGAAAAAGTGACACAACATTCTATTGTTGTATTGAGCTTTCGTTTGCAGTCCCAGCGGGTTTCTCAACCGTCATCGAGTGACGGGTCAACCACTGCCGACACAATCCCGGCCACGAGGACGCTCCGGGAGTCGATTGTGCTAATCCCAAGCCATGACGTCCCTTGTTGAACAAGTGCATTTCAACATCGACACCGTGTTCGACGCAAGCTTCGTAGTAGACCAAGCTGTTTTGAACAGGAACGCCTTTGTCCGCAGCAGTATGGAACAAAAACGTCGGTGGGGTTTGTTCGCTCACGCGGGTCTCGTTGGACAACGACTGCACCAGTTCCGCGTCGGCATCCTTCCCTAACAAGTTGTTTTGGCTGCCAAGATGCGTGTACGGTTTGCCCAGAGCAATCACCGGATAGCACAGAATAGAGAAGTCCGGTCGCGACGAGACCCGCAGCACCGGATCAGTCGATGTTGGATTGGCTGGAGCGAATTGTGTCGAGACCGTGGAGGCCAAATGACCGCCAGCGGAAAACCCGATCACGCCGATTCGGTTTGGATCGAGATTGAGTTCTTTTGCTCGGCTTCTGAGTGTCTGGATCGCACGCTGGGCGTCCATCATCGGTGCGGGATGACCATAGCCTTTGCCTTCATTACCCTTCCCACGCATCCGGTACGTGCAGATCGCCGACGAAACGCCCATGGAATCAAACCACTCGGCGAATGCATGTCCCTCGTGATCGATCGCATGATGGCCATAGCCCCCGCCCGGTAGAATCACGACGCCGGCGGTCGGCTGATCCGAGGTGACTTGGTGAATGATCAGCTTGGGTACATCGCCCTCGCCGTTCAGATCCGACCCAGGAATCCCCTCCTCCCACAGTTTGACCGTGGTCGACGACACGGATTGCCCCACGCAGGATGAGGAGCACAGCAGGCCGAGGCAGGATAATAGAAAGACAGAAACGCATGATCGCATCGAAGTCTCCGGTAGGGAGGGAAGATAAAAGAACGGCTCAATTCTAACATAAGGTGAACGAAATGCTGAGTGTCCGAATATCTTCTCAGCGGATCGCCAGTGACGGAATCACTGGTTCGTGAAATCCACCGACGACTGGTTGAAGGTGCACGAGTCAATGCACCGATGAGCCTAGTGTGATCAGAGCGCCGGTGGCACCGACGCTCAGCGGGATTGCAGGGGGTTGACTTCGCGTTCGGTGTGGCCGGTGTAGATTTGACGCGGGCGGTTGATGCGGAACGCGGGACTGGCGTGCATTTCACGCCAGTGGGCGATCCAGCCGGGCAAGCGTCCGATCGCGAACAGGACGGTGAACATCTGGACCGGGATGCCGAGGGCCCGGTAGATCACGCCGGAGTAGAAATCGACGTTGGGGTAGAGTTTGCGTTCGATGAAATACTCGTCTTTGAGCGCAACGTCCTGGAGTTGCTGAGCGACTTCAAACAACGGGTCGTCGAGGTTCAGTTTGTCGAGCAATTTGTCGCAGCAGGCGCGGATGATGGTTGCCCGTGGATCGAAGTTTTTGTAGACGCGGTGGCCGAAGCCCATCAGGCGGAACGGGTCGTTCTTGTCCTTGGCCATGTCAACGTATTTCTTAACATCGCCGCCATCGCGAGCGATCTGCTCGAGCATGTTCACGCAGGCTTCGTTGGCACCGCCGTGCAGCGGTCCCCACAGGGCGCTGATGCCAGCGGAAATCGACGCGAACAGGTTCGCATTGCTACTGCCGACCATTCGCACGGTCGACGTGCTGCAGTTCTGTTCGTGGTCGGCGTGCACGATCAGGAGCAGGTTGAGTGCCTCGGCAAAATCGGGGTCAAGTTCGTACTTTTCGGCGGGTGTCGCGAACATCATGTGCAAGAAATTCTCGGTGTAGTCGAGACTGTTCTTGGGATACATGAACGGTTGACCGATCGATTTTTTGTAGCTGTAGGCCGCGATCGTGGGCAGTTTCGCGAGCAGCCGGTAGATCGAAATTTCCACTTGACGCTCATCTTCGAGATCGAGCGAATCTTGATAGAACGTCGAGAGGGCGCCGACGACGCTGCCGAGAATGGCCATCGGGTGCGCGTCGCGTGGGAAACCGTTGTAGAACGATTTCATGTCTTGGTGGAGCATCGTGTGCTCGCGAATGCCCACGCGGAAAGTCTCGAGTTCCTTGGCGTTGGGCAGTTCACCGTAAATCAGCAAGAATGCCGTTTCGATGAAATCGCAGTTCGCGGCGAGTTGTTCGATCGGGTAGCCGCGATAACGCAGGACACCTTTTTCGCCGTCAAGGAACGTGATCGAACTGCGAGTGCTGCCCGTATTGACGTAACCCTCATCGAGCGTGATCACGCCCGTTTCGGCTCGTAACTTGCTGATATCGAGTGCCCGCTCGCCCTCGGATCCTTCGATCAAGGGAAACTCGCAGCTCTGGTCGCCCATTTGGACTTTAACCGTGTCAATTTGTTCTATCTCAAAACCGTTTGAAGACTTCATAATGGCTGCGATTCGGGTGGAGTCATGGTGAGCAATCAGGGAGCCAGCGAGTGTGGAAGTGAGCGACACCTCGCCGGCGAGTCAGTAGTGTAGCCCTGTGTCAGGTGCGCGACAATCAGCGACCCGTTTTTCGGCGCCATCGTGTTCTCGATGATTAGTCATCGTGTTCTCGATGATCAGTCATCGTGTTCTCGATGATCTTATGACCGCGATGCCAATCGCCTGATTCGATTTGGTCACCAACATGCTATGATCCCCGGCAACCCGTTCGCGAGGGTGACCCCATTCAAGGCAGAGGAAACGACGTTTGCGTGCACACATCATGGTCGTCGAGGACGAGCAACATCTCGGCATCGGCATCAAATACAATCTCGAGGCCGAAGGGTATCGCGTTTCGCTGGTCGAAGACGGTCCCGCGGCGCTCAAACTAGTTGACATGGGCCCGCAGAGCATTGATTTGATCATCCTCGATCTCATGCTGCCGGGGATGAGCGGTTACACCGTTTGTCAGAAAATCCGCGATGCTGGATTGGGCCTGCCCGTGCTGATGCTGTCGGCTCGAACGCTGCCGGAAGATCGCACGCGAGGGTTCGATGTGGGGGCGAATCAGTACATGAGCAAGCCGTTCGAACTCGACGAATTGCTGAGCCGGGTCAAGAATTTGTTGCAAATTTCACGGCATCCCGCACCCGTATCGGCGAACGGCCCGAGGGCCAGCGACGGCAAGTCGGCTGCCAAGGCAAGGAATGTGGATTCGATCGAATTTGGCGGTGTCGAGGTCGATTTTCGCACTCATCAAGTTCGCGTCGAAGGAAAATCAGTTCGGATGACGCCGAAAGAGCTCCGTTTGCTGCGTTACTTCGTTGAGAATCCGGAGCGTGTGATCAGCCGCTCGGAACTGTTGATCCACGTGTGGGAGGTGTCAGGGAACGTTCAGACTCGCGCGGTTGATCAGTTTATCGCGAGGCTGCGGAAGGTGATCGAACCGGCGCCGGCCGACCCCGTGCATTTGCTGACCCTCCGCGATGCGGGATATCGGTTTGTGTTGCAACCTGATGAAACGAGTTAAGGGAAGTCGCCGGCTGACGGTTGGTGACTCGATGCGGGCCGGTGACTCGATGCGGGCCAGGGCAAGCGGGCCGCAGCGGCGAATGTCGAAGCTCCTTGTTCGGTACGGTGATCCCTCCTGTTTCGATAACGCGGAACCCTTTATGCTTGGACTCGCTGAGCTGATCTTGCACAAAACTTCTCCCTCGCACCCATCCGACATCCGTGGCTGAACACACTCGCTCTCAATCGTTCTTCATTCGTCACGAATTCGGGATTCGGCGACTGCACTCGCTCTTAGGCATCGTGCCGCTGGGGCTCTACATGTGCATCCACTTGGCCACCAACGCCAGTCTGCTCGGCGGGACGGCACCGTTCCAGCGAGCCGTTTACCTCATTCATTCGCTTGGCCCGGCGTTGCCGATCGTGGAGTGGGGCGGGATCTTCCTCCCGCTGCTCTTTCACGCGATCATCGGCGTGTGGATTATCCGCACCGGAAAATCCAACACGAACCGGTATCCGTACACGGCCAACAAGCGTTACAAGTGGCAGCGATGGACGGGTTTGATCGCATTTGTCTTCTTGATGTTCCACATTCTGCACCTGCAAGGTTGGTTTCACTTCAGCCCGTGGTTGGCGGTGATGAGACCGCTGGGATTTGCCCAGTTTTATCCCTACAACGCCGCTTCCTCACTGGCCACGGCGATGGACGAGTGGGTGTGGGGGTTCTGGCCAGCATTCTACCTGATTGGCGTCATGGCAACCGTTTATCACTTGGCCAATGGATTGTGGACCGCGGGGATTACGTGGGGCCTGTGGACCTCGCCCGCCGCGATGCGGCGCGCGACGAAGGTTTGCACGGTGTTCGGTGTGTTGTTGGCCGTGGTGGCGTTCTCGGCCTGGTGGGCTGCGGTTTCGATGGGCCCAGAGGACATTGCCAAGGCTCGTGCGAAGGAGCATGAAATGTACGGTGCGGCCGTCGCGACCGGGTTGGCCTACGAGGACCCGCACAAGCGTTACGATGACGACCACGCGGTGCCGGCCCGCGAAGGCGATGTCGATGCAGTCATTGCCGAAGAAACCATCATCGTCGAACCTGATTCGCCGTAATTTCGCAGTAACCCCGTCCTCTCCCCCCATCCACTTGTCCTATCGATTCCGTTCGGACACGAAGGTTTTCCAACATGGCAGCGTCCAATCAACCCGCCCGCGTCGTCGTCATCGGTGGCGGACTCGCCGGACTCGCATCGACAATGAAGCTCTGCGAACTCGGCGCGACGGTCGATCTGATCAGCCTCACCCCGGTCAAACGCTCGCACAGCGTATGTGCCCAAGGTGGGATCAACAGTTGCAACGACCAAACCCGCCAGCTCGGCGATGCGGAATGGAATCACTTCGACGATACCGTCTACGGTGGTGACTTCCTCAATCACCAACCGCCCGTCAAAGAGATGGCGATGTGGGCGCCGAAGGTGATCGAGTTGATGGATCGTCTTGGCGTGCCGTTCAATCGCACCGGGGAGGGATTCATCGACCGTCGCCGCTTTGGTGGCACGCTGTTCAAACGGACCGCGTTCGCCGGAGCCACTACGGGCCAGCAGTTACTCTACGCGCTCGACGAGCAGGTCCGTCGCCGCGAAGCGGAAGGCTCGGTTCGCAAGTTTGAATTCTGGGATTTCCTCGGCCCGATCCAGGACGAGACGGGACGTTGCCGCGGTGCGGTCGCTCAAAACATGACGACGATGGAAATCCGAGCCTTTCCCGCCGACGCGGTGGTGGTCGCAACGGGCGGTTGCGGATTGATCTACGGTCGCAGCACGATGAGCGTGTTCTGCACCGGCAGTGCCGCCAGCCGCTGTTTCCAGGCCGGGGCGAAGTACGGCAACGCCGAATTTATCCAAGTTCACCCGACCGCGATTCCTGGTGCTGATAAGCTGCGATTGATGAGCGAATCGGCCCGTGGAGAAGGCGGGCGCGTGTGGGTCCCGCGAAAGGCTCAGGATCCCCGCGAACCGAAACAGATTCCGGATTCGGAACGCTATTACTTCCTCGAAGAACGCTACCCCGAGTACGGCAACCTGGTGCCGCGAGATATTGCGACTCGCGAAATCTTCGATATCTGCGTCAATGAGGGACTCAGCGTCGAACCGGACCGGATGTGCGTCTACCTCGACCTGACACATATCCCCCGTCATGAACTCGATCGCAAGCTCGGCGGTATTCTCGAAATTTACGAGAAATTCCAAGGCGTTGATCCGCGTGATGAACCGATGAAAATCTTCCCCGCCGTGCACTACAGCATGGGTGGGTTGTGGGCGGATTACGTCAAGAGCGCCGACGGCGGACTCGAAGCTGGCGCGCCACGCAACCACATGACGAGCATCGAGGGTTTGTACGCGATGGGCGAGTGCGACTACCACTACCACGGTGCCAATCGGCTCGGCGCAAACTCGCTGCTCTCGTGTATTTTCACTGGCCTGTTTACCGGGTCTTCGATTGTCAATTACGCGGCGTCGCAAACCTCCGGTGTCGACGATGTGCCGGAGTCATTGCTCGCCAGCGCCGTCAAAGCCCAGCAGGATCGGCACGATCACTTGCTGCACGGCAACAAGGACAGCGACGAGAACCCGTACCTCATCCACCAGGAACTTGGCGACCTGATGACCCGCGTGGCGACCGTGGTCCGCAAGAACGATCAACTGTCCGAAGCGATCGAGAAGGTGAACGAGTTGCACGAGCGTGTGATGAAGGTCAATCTCGCCGACACTGGTGCTTGGACGAACCAGAATGTGGTTTTCGCGAAAGCCTTGCAGGATATGTTTCCAATCGCCAAGGCGTTGCTCAAGGGCGCATTGCAGCGAGATGAATGCCGCGGTGCTCACTTCAAACCCGACTTCATCAAACCGCCGCTGACGTCGGACGATCCGGTCGAGCGACGTCATCAAGCTGAAGCTTGGTGCGATGCATTCCAAGCCAACAACGAGAAGTATCTCAAGAGCACGATCGCGACGTGGAACGCCGAAACCAACCAGCCTGAACTGACGTATGAAGAGGTGGACACGTCCCTGCTCCCGCCGCGCCCGCGACTCTACGGGCTCGTCGGCGCCGAGGCGATCGAGGAGGTATGGAACGAACGGGCCGCTGCCCTGGCCGCCAACAATGACTCCAGTCAATACGCCGGTTCGCACTGATCGAACACTTTACTGCACCCATCATTTCACCATTTGCCGCTTAACGAGCCTTGTCAACGATGACCGCGCCGGAACCTTCGAGTAAGAATCGTCCTCAGTTCATCAATGTCCGCGTCCTTCGCCAGGATGAACCGCGCGGAAAATCGTATTGGGAATTGCACAAGGTCAAATACGAACGTGAGATGAACGTCATCAGCGTGCTGCAGCGAATCGCCGCGCAAGCCACCACGGTCGATGGCAAGAAAGTGACTCCCGTTGCGTGGGATTGCGGTTGTCTCGAAGAAGTTTGCGGTTCCTGCACGATGGTCATCAACGGTCGTGTTCGGCAGAGCTGCAGCGCGCTGGTCGATCGATTGTTGGCCGAAAACCCTGACGAAATCGTGCTCCAACCGATGACGAAATTCCCGGTCGTCCGAGACCTCATGGTGGACCGAGCGAGACTGTTCGACGGTCTCAAGCGAATCAAGGGCTGGGTGCCCGTCGATAGTTACTACAACCTCGGTCCGGGTGAGCGGATTTCCCAGCACGAACAAGAACGCAACTATCCGCTGAGCCAGTGCATGAGTTGTGGCTGCTGCCTCGAAGCCTGCCCGCAATACCAAAAGATCGAACTGACACAAAACGACGGCGAGACCGACGAAGCGTTTGAGCAACGCCAGAACGCAGCGTTCGATGATGCATTCATTGGCGCCGCAGGTATGTCACAGGCGATGCTGTTCAACAATCATCCGATCGGGAAAGCACTCGCGTCCGAGCGGCTCGAAGCATTGTCGGGCCCGGGTGGCGTCGCGACGTGCGGTAACGCTCAGAACTGTGTCGCCGTGTGCCCGAAAGAGATTCCGCTGACCACCTCGATCGCCCACACGGGACGAGCGACAACGCTGCACGCGATCAAGAAGTGGTTTGAGCGGTAGGCTCACCTCGCCGCCTCAATCGCCTCGTCAAAGCTGAGTTCCAGCTCGAGTTGGGGGATCACGGTCGTCGTAGCCGAGCTCGCGGTGTAGCAGGCTGGGTTGAATGTCGGTGCTGTTTTGATACTTGTCATGTTCGCACGATTAACCCGTTTGCACGGGCTCGTTTGGGGCACTCGGAGCAGAATTCGTTATATTCGAGGATTGCTGATACACTGGATCGTGTCTGCACGTAGATTTTTATGTAAAAAAACCTGGCCGAGGGGATGTGGCTCCCGAAGGGATGCGATGTGAATCCATTTTCTGATGTGACGGAACTACCGGACGATTTTGACGGCGACGTGCGTCTATTTCCGCTCCCCGGGCTGGTGATGTTCCCACATGCCATGCAGCCGCTGCACGTTTTCGAGCCGCGTTATGTCGAGATGCTGCGAGAATCGTTGGCGACGGACCAACTGATCACGATGGCGACTTTGGTGGACCCGCACGCGGGGCCGGCGGAATCGTCTCCGACCGTCTCGCCGATCGTGTGTGTCGGTAAAATCGTTTCGCACGCGGAACTCGGCGATGACCGGCACAACATCTTGCTCGTCGGCGTTCGGCGGGCCAAGATTCGTCGCGAATTGGAAACGACTCAGTCTTTTCGGACGGCGAAGGTGGACGTGATCGATGATTTCTATGTGCCTGCGGCAACGAACAAGCGAAGCGAATTGAAGCGACGACTTTTGACCGCGTTTGGAAAGATCATTCCAGCGAAGGCGGGTTCGCATCAGACGCTGCACGACTTGATGGCAGGACAAATGGGCGTGGGGCCAATCACCGACATCATCGCCTACATGATGCCGTTTCCATTCGCAGACAATCTCAAGTTGCTGGAGATGAGCGATGTCGACGGCCGAGCCGAACACTTAATTGACCTGCTCGACCATGGCGACATTGACCTGCAATCGATCAGCATGAGTGAACAGGAGATCGATCTCCAGGAAGAATCGAGTCACCGCCCCGATCGGGACTCATTCCCACCCCCGTTCAGTGCGAATTGAGGAATGCATTCGGCTCCTTGAAAAATGAAAAACGAGCCTTGAAAAATACCAAGTGATTGTGAGGCAATTTGCATTTTTCAGTTTTCAATTTAACTTTTTCATTTTCCGGCCAGCCCAAGCGTTGCCTGGCGCTATCATAGGACTCCCCGTTTGGGGGCGTCGTCATGACGTCACTCCGTGCCTAATTGATTGGGGCGGTTGGCGACGAGCCCGGAGGGCTGGCACATCGATCGATCCCCCACTACCGCGAAAAGCCGATCCCGTGGTAATCGAAGCCATGGTCCGAGAGTGACAGGTGCTTGAGGAGATTGCGTCCGTCGAATAGGAATGCTGGCTTCTTCATGTCGTCATGAATTTGCTGGAAATTCGCCTTCGTAAATTCGTCCCATTCGGTCAGCACGGCGATGGCGTGAGCATCCCGCGAGGCGGCATTGATATCCGATACGATCTCGACGTTCTCGGCCAACAACTTTGCCGACGTGGCACTGAGTTCGGAGTCGCCATTGCGCATCGCATCGGCCAACTCGCGGCGGATTTGCTCGGGGCTGACACGTGGGTCGTAGATACTGAGTTTCGCACGTTCCCGGAGCAGATCACGGCACACGTAGATCGCCGCCGACTCGCGCGTGTCATTGGTGTCTTTTTTAAACGCAAAACCCCAAATCGCAATCTTCTTGTCCGACACGGTATTGAAGAGAGTGCGGACAATGCGGGTGACGAAGCGCGTCTTTTGGTAGTCGTTCATCTTGACGACCTGTTCCCAGTATTCGGCCACCTCAGGCAAGCGGAAGTATTCGCAAAGGTAGACGAGGTTGAGAATGTCTTTCTGGAAGCACGAACCACCGAAACCGACCGATGATTTTAAGAACTTGGGTCCGATCCGTGAGTCCATGCCGATCGCAGTGGCGACTTCGTCAACGTCCGCTTCGGTGGCTTCGCAGAGTGCGGAGATGGAATTGATTGACGACACTCGCTGCGCCAAGAAAGCGTTGGCGGCGAGTTTGGAGAGCTCACTGCTCCACAGATTCGTTGTCAACAATCTATCCCGGGGAACCCAATTGGCGTAAATGTCGACGAGCGAGTCGATGGCCGCTTGACTTTCGCCTCCGATCAGCACGCGATCGGGCAAGATCAGATCTTCCACGGCGGTGCCTTCGGCGAGAAATTCGGGGTTGCTCAACACGTCAAACGTGGCCCCGGTCGATCCGCCAGCTAGGATCGTTTTGATGGCTTGGGCGGTTCGAACGGGCAAAGTCGATTTCTCAACGACAATTTTGTGTCCCCGGGCGACTTCGGCGATCTTGCGGGCGCACTTTTCGATGAACTCCAAGTTCGCCGCCCGGCCCGCGCCGACCCCGAAATGCTTGGTCGGAGTATTGACCGAGATGAAGATCATCTGGGCTGCCGCGATGGCTTCATCCACGTCCGTCGAAAAGTGCAGGTTCCGTCCGCGGCATTCACTGACGACCTCGTGCAAACCCGGTTCGTAGATTGGCAGTTCGTCACTATTCCACTGGGCAATGCGCGCCTCATTGATGTCGACAACGTGGACTTCGATGTGGGGACACTGCTTGGCAATCATCGCCATCGTCGGACCACCGACGTATCCAGCGCCGATGCAGCATATCTTGCGGATGGGCTCCACCGCGGTGTGAGGGTGCGCAGCGGAGTTGGATTGCACAGCGGAGTTGGACTGTTCAGCGGTGGGCGACATGGGACGTGGATTTGAATGAGAGCGGAGCGGGAACGATACAACGGTGATAGCGGAGAATGTAATGAGTCACCGCGTGGGCGTCGAACCGGGGGGAAGCAATGAACCCAAACCGGAGTCTTGGGGAAATAAAAACGTGAAATTGAAAACTGAAAAATGCAAATTGTCTTCTCATTGCTTGGGATTTTGCATTTTTCACTGATTCTCTCATTCACCAATATCGTGTACCGCACGATGCAGTGATTCCTCAATATTTTTGCCTTTCCACCGCCGACACCTCTCCCCCTACGGAGACTGTTGCAATACAAGCCCGACGCGCAAGCGAGGGTAAACCAGG
>JBDNIG010000195.1:0-6597 GCA_041688415.1 Rhodopirellula sp.
AACTCCTGCTCTACGTGATCCACGGAACGTTGCACTTGGTCGGATACGATGACGTCAATGATACTGACCGTGCCGCCATGCGGGAGGCTGAATCCGAAGCCATGTCCCGCCTTCTTCCTCGCTCTGATTACTTGTCCGCATGAGTCAACTTCCACTCTGGGTCGCCGTGGCCTGGACGATTTTCGGTTTTCTACTGGGCAGCGTCGGTGGCCTCGGCGTCGAATTGATTGACGGGTTCGCCGGTCGCTCGTTTGAAGTCTACTGCCGGGTCAAGAAGAACCGCGACCGCTTTGGCTCCGTGCTCGACCATCAAGATGCGGCGGTCTGCGGCAGCGACTATTTACGAATGATCGGGACCGTGCTGTTCTTGATGTTTGGCACCATCGCGGTAATCGATTATTTCGGGGAGGGTGTTCAGACGCTGATTGTCTGGGGGATCCTAGCCGGTGTATTGATGATGCTGACGCATCTCTGGTTGCCCGCCGCGGTGACCCGTTGTACGTCGGCACCGCTGCTGTACTACACGTGGCCATTCTGGTTGACGTTGTCGATCGCGATGCGGCCACTCCAAGCGCCCGGCGAGGTACTTGAGATCATGACCCGCCGCCTCGCTGGCAAAATGGAAACGGACGATGAAGACGAGGAGCAACTCGAAGACGAAATACGCACGATCGTGGCCGCAGGCACGCGTGAAGGCTACTTCGGTCCCGGTGTGCGTGAAATGATCCAAGGCGTGATGGAACTGCACGAAGACACCGTCGGCCACATCATGACGCCACGTGGTGATGTCGAAGCGATCGACGCGACGTGCACGTGGCAGGACGCGTTTGCCAAAATCATTTCGAGCGCTCGGACGCGTTACCCGGTCTACCGGGACACGATCGATGATGTCGTCGGAATTTTGTTCGTCAAAGACCTGTTACCGTTCTTGGTCTCTGACTCCATGCCGGAACAGCCGATTCAAGAACTGTGCCGTCGACCATGGTCGGTGCCGAAGGATCGCAGCGTCGAGTCATTGCTGCGAGAGTTTCTGCACAATCGTTCCCACATGGCGATCGTCGTCGATGAATTTGGCCAAACGGCTGGCGTCGTCACGATCGAAGACGCCTTAGAAGAAATTGTCGGCGAGATCGTCGACGAATCTGATGAGGAGGAAGAATACGAGATCCGCATCGTTGACGACGACACCATCGAGGTCGACGGACGCGTGATGATCGATGACCTGAACGAGCTTGTCCACTGGAATATCCCCGAGAGCGAGGACTACGAAACCATCGGCGGATGGGTACTCTACTCTACCGGCGTGATTCCCGACCCCGGCAGCCAGCTCACGTTAGGCGATTTGGAAATCGAAATTTTACGCGCCAGCAACCGCAAGATCGAATCCATGCAACTCCGCCGCGGCGCCGCGGTATAAGTTAAGACCTCTCAGCGTAGAAATTTGGGTCGTGAGTTTCAATCTGATACCAACGATGTCTCCAAGTTCCTCCGCGTGGCAAACCCGCTGAGTTGCGGATTTGATCGCCAAAATAGATCGCGGAAGAGCCTGGAGGAAATGACCTAATCACGCCCCATGCCACGCTCATTGTCGTTCCAGCAGTCGGCTTGGTATCGGTTGCAACTGGTTTTTCGCTAAGAGATTTTCGCGGCGTGCTGCTCCTCTCCACCTCCTGCCACAAAACTTCCACCGCATGCTCGGAAATGACGTTGTGCATTTCATCCGCCAACGGCGATGGGGCAAGCTGCTGTACGTAGGGCGCGGACGACGGTTTCAGCGACCCCAGTGCACCTCCGACCACCTATCTGGTTCTGGGAATACACCAAATCGACAGCCCGCTAGCCACGGTTGTCAAACAAATTGAAAACGGCGTCGACAGACGCCTAGCTGGACAGTTCCTTCGTCAGTTTCGCCAGTTTCGCCAGCGTTTTGGGGCTGACGTGGTGTTCGATCCCCTCCGCATCATGCGCTGCAGTTGCTGCATCGACGCCGATCGCCAGTAGAAAGTCCTGGACGATCTGGTGCCGTTTGCGGGACCGCACCGCCAACCGCTTTCCCTTGACAGTCAACCGGATCGGTCTCAAGTAATCCCTCACCAACCAGTCGCGAAACAATTCGCGTCACCGTCACGTGACTGACCCCGAAAAAGGCTGCGAGATCAACTACGCGGCACTCTTCCTTGCCCGACAAGATAGCGTCAACGGCTTCGACGTAGTCCTCGGCCTTCTCGCTGGAGTGATCGCGGCGCGTGCGTTCGTGGGATCGCGGATCAGGAAATTGCTTGGATTTTTCGTTGCTGGTGCTCATGCGGGCGAGATCCGAAGGTTCTGAAGACGACGGGTGCCATTTCAGCCCGCAGCATGAACAACAATGTATCGGACGCAGATAACCGCGTAAACGCGAAGCGAACGCATCGTATAAGCAGGTTCGGGCAATTCATTCCGCATAACCCTATTAGCCGGTTGCTCGCCGCGGCCGGTGACCTATCAACTCGACCTGCTACGCAGCGTCGGCTTTTCCGACGTCGAACGGCTGCACAAGAACTCATGCTTTGCTGCCTTGGGTGCGATCAAACGCTCAACTGGCTAGTCAATCGACGCCGTAGTGCTCGATCTCGGCCCAGTAGTCGTCGAAGGCTCCGTCCTCGTGAAAGTCAGGGCTGTTGTCGAGATCGTGGCACGTCATGCACTTCTCGCGGGCTTTGGCGAGCGGCAACTTCATTGCCTCGCGGAGTTGCTCGCGACGGACGTCGGTGACGTCGAGGTCACCGTTCTCGGCGGCGACGTGCGAAGCACCTGGCCCATGACAGTTTTCGCAGCCGTTGCCATGCAAGTGCTTATCCGCTTCGAGATTGAGATATCCCGAAACGTAGGGTTGGTAATTTTGTGCGTTCCAGCCGGTGACGTGACACGAAATGCACTCGGGATCAAAGTGGCGCGGCACATCACTTCGCTCACCGGGATGGACGAGGCTCTCGGTAGCCTGGAAGTGCGGCGAATCTTCCCAAATCTCAAAAGCCGTTGTATGACATTCTCCACAGGTTGCCGAACCGACAAATTTCTCGCCCGATGGGTGCGGGATCGGTTTGATACCGAGGTTCTCCAGCCCGAGGTCACGCAACTGGGACTGGTATTCGGCCATCAATTGGCGCATCTTTGGTGCGTCGCCGAACGAATCGTCAAGCGGGACGCGGGCGTATCGCATTTCCGCGTTCTTGTACAGACCGACCAACCCCACGTACATCCCTTTGTCGCCGGTTAGGACCATCTTGGTCGCGGTGCCTTCGATCGCCTCAGGTTGGTAAGTGGGTTCGCCGTACCCGCCCGCGACGACAACGAGATCAAATCCCGGCACTTCGTGGACCAGTTTCTGCGCCGCCGCTTCGGGTCCGTAAAACGTCAATACCTTGTAATTCAGCCGAGCAAGTTTCAGTTTTTCCATCACGGTTCGCGCGGAAGTTACGGGGTCGTTCAAGCTAATTTCGTCGCTCAGCGGTGACTCCAGTGCGGCGGGATCGAGGATGCTGGTCAAGCCAATTTTCATCCCGTTGCGCTCGACGACACGGTGATCCGGCATCAACGAGGGATCCAGGAGAACGACGTTCGCGGAGCAGTACACCTCGTCGGCGGGTGTTTCCGCGGCGGCTTCCTGAATCAAGTCGCCGACGCCGATACGCACATCATCCGGTCCAAAACCGAGGGCCACGTATCCCATTTCTCGAAGTGCTTCGATCGAGCGATGAAACTTGATTTCTGCTTGTCGACCATACCGTCGGATCAAATTACCGGCATCGATCGGAAGCAATTCCCAGCCGGCTTGGCGGAGCTGGTTGGCAAAGGTCATCCGCCGCGCCACGCCGCCTTTTTGGTTTTCCAAACCGGTGCACCCGCAGGGTTCGATATAGCCATGCTGTTGACCGGTCACAAACAACGCCACGTCGGGAACCGGCCACCGGGTATAGTCGACCGGCCCCCTCAAAAGGTTGTTGGGCAACGCGGTGCCATCGGCACCTGCCGCTGCATTGACATCCGCAGCGGCAGGGACGGGTGGTTTACGCGAGACTTGCGCCCCCGCAGGCGTCGACGCGATCGCGGGCTGAGAAGATTCACCGTCATCAGCCGGCGACGCTTGACTTTTCTGGGCTAAAACCTCCGAGGCTCTCCAATCAGGGGGCGGCGTGCAGCCTGCTGCGGCCAGCAGCAACCACGGCAGCAGATAGTACGGCCGTCGCCGTCGATGGTGTCGCGGGGAACCCAGAATAGATCCGACGTGTCGTGGAGCGTCAGTGCGCATGAATTTCCTTGATCAGTGCGATGCGATTGGTCGCCCCAGCTTAACGCGCCGGCAGAGCAAATTTCAGTATCAACTTCAGTGAGGGAACGTGCGGGTTGTCCGATTCAAACATCACGAACCCATGATCGCCCTTGTTCATTCCTAACCGGTCGATGGCGGACGACCCAGGCTTGAGCTGCAATTCGAGTGGATAGAGTGTCATATCGCCTCGTTTGATGGGTTTGCCGAGTGTCGCCCGCACATTATCTGCTGGGCTGACTTCACCAACCGAGAGTTTTGTCGACGATTGGGCGGCTCCCTTTAGCCGCACGAACGCTTTGGCGGTCAAGGAATCGTCGTTTCCGAGAATGCCGAAATCAAAGATATAGCCGCCTCCGGAAACTCCTTTCAGCCGTGAATTAGGCAACATGCTCAGGGCCCCTACAATGCGGCCGTTGACGGGGATGTTGACGACCCGTTGACGAGAGGACTCGTCATCGGGCGAACCTGAATCATCACCGGGTTCCGCATTGTCGTTCGCGGTTGTCTTGCTTTCAGCGGCTGGTTTGCCTTCGTCGGACTGCGGACGCAGTGTCAGCAACACATTCGCAGTGACCGGACCTTGTTTCAGTCCTGGATGGATCGTCGCATGCACGTGGAAACCCTGCGTGGCCGTTTCGTTGTCATCGTCCTGCTCGCTCGGATCAAACGGTGTGACATCAAAATCCGTGAGTTCGTTAAGCGCTTCGACGCTGAACTTGACCTCGCCGGGCACCATCGGCTCACTCATGTAACTGAATACGTTGACGTCGAAACTGACGTCTTCGCCCGCGGCGACGTCACCGAAGGTCACTTCTTCGGGGAACGTACGCACATCGCGGACGACCGTGCCCTCGATCTCGAACCGAACTGCCTCTTGGCTGGGGTCATTAGTGCGTAGTTCCGCCGATTGGGCGAAGGTGTTTTCGTTAGTCAGCACCGTCCAGCTCATTTTAACGTCGGTTTGCTCGCCCGGTTCGAGCATCTCATCGCCCAATTCACCGACGGTGCATTTGCACGTCGAGCTGCCGACCTTGAGAATCAATGCATCGTCGCCGACGTTCTTCACGACAAAAACATGCTCACCTTTTTCGTCCGGTTGCATCACGCCAAAATCAAATTTCCGGCCCTTGGGAAGTTCAATTTTTGGAAAATTCTCGGACCAGTCTTTTTCCAGCGAAGCCATGGCGTTGCTCGCGTCGACGTCGCCACGATAGCTAATCGGCCCGAAAACTGGCTCGTAGCGTCCGTAGCGACGGTCATTGATCGTGAGTGAGACCGCGACGCCAATCGCGGCAAAGATCAGGCAAGCAACGAGAGTCTTCATGGGCAGAAAAGCGAAACAGCAGGAAGAGAACAAGAAAAAACACCAGTCCACAGCATCTTGCTCGCTACGTCAGCTCGCGCGGGGTGGTTCGATGTTTTATGTCGCAGCGCTGCACGCTTTCCGCCCCGCACCGGTGAGCCGGGACGCGTAGGCGGCACGTCGACCGAGTCACTTTTTCGAGTTTTATCGGCACGTCCTGGCCCGAAGTGCGAGCTGCGACGGACCACTAGGGCAGCAGCGTGCCTTCGGGCGTCGATTGCCAAACGCGTTTGGACGGCAATTCCATGGCGGTGAGCAACCCGCCCCCATAGCACTTCGTGTCCAGGCAGATTAAATGTCCCACATCGACGACCTGTGCGTCCGGATTGGCGGTGTGCCCGACCACCGCGACGCGACCACTGATGTGCCGCTCAGGGATCCCCTCGCGGAGCGAATACCACCGCAGCATTTCGACGGATTGTGCTTCCAGTGCCAAGCGTGGGTCGTAGGCAGCGTGCGTAAAAAAGAAGTCGTCATGCACGAAATAATCGCCCAATGATTCGAAAAACGCCAGATGCTCGGGCGGCAGGAAATCGAGGTCACCATTAAAATGATAGCTGTCGAGCGTCTCGATCCCGCCGAATTTCAACCACGCATGATGCGGCTCGATTCCACGCACGACATCGAGCATCATCTCCTCGTGATTGCCCATCAACGCAACGATCTGAGTCTTTTGGCCCCACTGAATCAGCGTATCGACCACGCCTTTCGAGTCCGGACCGCGATCGACATAGTCACCCAACGCGACAATGATATCATCGGCGGTCGGCTCGATGGCGCGCAGCAGAGTCTGCAGCGGCACGTTGTAGCCGTGAATGTCTCCAATCGCGATCAGTCGTCCACTCAAATTTTTTCTCCGCGTTTTTACAAGCCCCCCGACCGATTCGGATATACTCGGTAAGAGTACAAATCATTGCATAAA
>JBDNIG010000196.1:0-3100 GCA_041688415.1 Rhodopirellula sp.
CCGTCCGTCTGAGCTGCTACGCTGTTTTCTCCCGGTGGCTGGATTTCTCACGACGGGCGGAGCCGTCGGTCGACAATTGTAGCCAGACGACTCCGTTCGTCTGAGCTGAGTCCGCGCTGGATTTCTCACGACGGGCGGAGCCGTCGGTCGACAATTGTAGCCAGACGACTCCGTTCGTCTGAGCTGATACGCGCTGGTTTCTCACGACGGGCGGAGCCGTCGGTCGACAATTGTAGCCAGACGGCTCCGTTCGTCTGAGCTGAGTCCGCGCTGGTTTCTCACGACGGGCGGAGCCGTCGGTCGACAATGTCGGATCGTGCCAGCGCGATCGTGCTGTTAAACTGGATGGGATGAACGCCTCCCGATCCGAACCCGAATCCACGCCTGCCGGCCCGCTGCCCGATGCGGCGGAGACCGCACTGATTACGGCGATCCAGGCTGGTGACGAATCGGCTTGGCGGAGCTTGATCGATCAATACGAGGGGCGGTTGCTCGCCTACGTTGTGCGGCGATTGCATGACCGCAGCGTGAGTGAGGACATCGTGCAGGAAACGCTGGTTGGGTTTCTCGTTTCGCTGCCGAACTACGATCGTCGCCGTCGATTGGAAAATTATTTGTTTTCGATTTGCGGTTACAAACTCACCGATCATCTGCGCAAGACCGGTCGTCGACCGACCTTGCCGCTCTACGGTCGTGGCGGGACGGGCGACGGGAGCACGGGCGCTTTGCCGATCCCCGGCCGGGGACGAGTGGCCAGTTCGATTGCCCGCAGCGCAGAACGGATGGAATTGGAGCAGGATGTCGTGGCTGCCGCGATCGCCGATCAGATCACGCACTGGCGGCAGAGTGGCAACTACCTCAAACTGCAAGCGATCGAGCTACTGTTTGTCGCCGGTCGCAGCAATCTCGACGTGGCGAAACGGTTGGATTTGAGCCAACAACAGGTGGCGAACTTGAAGAGCGATTTTCTCACCCGCATCAAAGCGATCATCGCCCGCCAAGATCTCGACGCGGGTGTCTTTCCGGAACTGAATGAGTCATGTTGATTGTTCTTTCGCCCGCCAAAACACTCGATTTTGAAGCGGACACGCCCGCCTGCGCCGCGACCAAACCGGAACTCATTGCCGATAGCCAAAAGCTGATCGATTTGCTGAAACAGCAAACGCCCGGCGACCTGCGGAATTTAATGGGGATCAGCGAATCGCTGGCGGAACTCAATCACGCGCGCTTCCAAGATTGGATTGCTCCCCAACCACGTGACGGTTCGAAGCAAGCGATCTTCGCGTTTCAAGGCGACGTCTATCAAGGATTGCGAGCCGAGACGTTCACGGCCAAGCAGATCGAGCGTGCTCAGGGTCAACTCCGGATTTTGTCGGGGTTGTATGGCGTGTTGCGACCGTTGGACCGGATTCTGCCCTACCGGTTGGAGATGGGGACGTCGCTCGCCAATTCGCGTGGCAAGAATTTGTATGCATTTTGGGGCGAGCGGATTACCGAGCGGATCGCCGAGGCGATGAGGGCGGATCGCTCTCGGTTTCTGCTCAATTTGGCCTCGAACGAGTATTTTCGTTCCATTGACGCGGCCGCTCTGCCGGCCCCGATGGTGGCGCCAGCGTTCAAGGAGTTCAAAAACGGCAGCTACAAGATTATCAGTTTTTTCGCCAAGAAGGCGCGCGGGACAATGGCGGCTTGGGTGATTCGCCACCGCGTCAGGACGTTGGCCAAGCTGACCCAATTTGCCGAAGATGGATATTGTTACGATGCCGAAACGTCCACCGACCGTGTGCCGGTATTTTTGCGTGGCCCCGTTGATCTTTGACGATGATCAACGATAGTCGTATCGGGGAAGGAGGAGAATCCTTTTTCCTCCGCATTGATTTCCCATTGACCCCGCCATTCGCGTAGGAGACTTGATGACCGAAAAGACTCAAATTCCGGCAACCGACGATTTGCGGATTGGCGCGATGAAGCCACTGATGCCGCCACGGGAACTGATGAGCGAAATACCGAGCTCGCCAAAAGTCGCCGAAACGGTGGCGGGCGCGAGAGAGGGCATTCGTCGTATCCTGTGCCAAGACGATGACCGCTTGGTTGTCATCGTCGGCCCGTGTTCGATTCATGATCCTGAGGCGGCGATCGAGTACGCGAACATGCTCGCCGCCCAACAGCAAAAACACGCTGAGAATCTGCTGATCGTGATGCGGGTCTATTTCGAGAAGCCGCGGACCACGGTCGGCTGGAAGGGGCTGATCAACGATCCCGGACTCGACCATAGCTTCGAGATCAATCGCGGTTTGCGCACCGCCCGCGGTCTGCTGCGTGATATCAATGCGTTGGGATTGCCAACGGGAACCGAGTTCTTGGATTTGATTAGCCCGCAGTACGTTGCCGACCTCGTCGGTTGGGGCGCGATCGGCGCCCGGACGACCGAGAGCCAGGGCCACCGCGAGTTGGCGTCGGGGCTATCGTGCCCGGTGGGGTTCAAAAATGGAACGAGTGGCAACGTTCAACTCGCCGACGACGCGATCTGTTCAGCCCAGCGTCCGCACCACTTTTTATCCGTGACCAAAGAGGGCACCTCGGCCATCTTTGCAACCACCGGGAACAACGACTGTCACGTGATCATGCGCGGCGGTACGCACACGAACTACGATGCCGCCAGCATCGATGCGGCTTCGGAACTGCTCGCAAAAGCGAATCTGCCGGCGCGGATGATGATCGATACCAGTCACGCCAACAGCCGCAAGAAACACACGCGGCAGCATTACGTCTGCCGTGACATCTGCAGCCAAGTCAGTGACGGCGATCTGCGGATCATGGGCGTCATGATCGAGAGCAACCTCGTCGCGGGCAATCAAAGCCTCGGCAACGGCGCGCTCGTCCGCGGCCAAAGCATCACCGACGCCTGCATCGGTTGGGACGAAACCTTGTTGATCTTGCAGGAACTCAGTGACGCGGTGGTCGCCCGCCGCTAAGGACCATTCGATGAATAACTGTCGTAGCGAAACTCGCCAAGAGTTTCGGCCACCCAACAATTCGAAAGTCTTGGCGACTTTCGCTACGACCAAATCGGACACTTAAAGACCGAACGGTCCTAAGG
>JBDNIG010000197.1:0-4497 GCA_041688415.1 Rhodopirellula sp.
CAAACCGACAGAGCACGAGCCGGAGGAAGACTTTGCAAGCAATCTTCGAGGATTTTTACTTGTTTCGTATATCGCCGATGTTGCTGGTCAATTGCATCCTGACAAAAAACTAAAGCTGACACATCTTGGTGAGCAATACGGCACAGATGACTGGCAAGCAACTATCGAACAAGATTTTGGAATTAAGAAAAAACAGATCGCTACGTTGCTAAAGACGTGCCGAACTTCAATGAGCGACTACGAAGCGATTCTGTTCATCGCTCGAGGCTTCAACTGTCCAGACGCCAGCGAGCGGGTTTCCGAAGTCATGAACGAGTGACCCTCGAACCATACGAGTATCAAATTAGAATCCGCTCAACCTCATCCAGCGTGACCGCATCACTTGATCGGTTATACAGATTCGTCGTTTTGGACGAGGCATGAGCTGCCATTTGCTGTGCTTTTTCGAGCGTGCCGCCGGCCATCATGTACGCAGTGATGCCTGTGGCCCTCATAGTGTGGTTGTTGAACAGATCACCAAGTCCGGCTTTACGGGCACGGCGTTTCACCATCCAGCGGGAGTATTCGGCGGCCATGCGGTTTTCAGATAGGTTGCGTTTGCGGTCGAGTGAGCGGAATAATGGCGTACCGTTCTGACCCCAGAGGTTTGCACCGTCCAAGTAGGCGATCATGGCTTCTTCTGCGTGGTGGTTCAGGGGAAGTGCGTGTTCTCGTCCTCCTTTTTCTTTGGGTGTAACCGGCAACCCGCCGACGAAAAATGCCGTGTTTTACGTGTTTTCAAACTACTCAGTTGAATATTTTGTGCAGATAAAATGACGATTTATTGTCCGACTATGGGATCAGCAATATACCTTGATAGGGTGGGGAGCAGATTTGCACGCAAATCCCGCAGTGGCCCATAGCTGCCTGGTTGTCCCGTTCTGCGCAGCTAGCCAAATCCATTGGCGGATCGCCGGTTACACCCTTTTTCTTTGAGGCGAACCCAGTAACGGCGACCGTTTTGGTAAACGTCTTCGACGTTCATTGCGACCGCAGCTCCGATGCGAGCGAACGTGAATAGCATCAACGAAATCAATGCCTTGTCACGAAGGCCGCCAACTGTGTCGGTCTCGATCGAGTCGAGCAAGTGACGTGCATCGGTCGGCTGAAGTACCGGCGTCTTCCCTTTGACGACCGTCAGTTTCGGCCCTTTGACCGACAGCGATGGATTGTGGCGCATCAGTCCGCCGGTCACGAAGTAGTCAAACATCATACGGATGGCCGCGAGGTTCTGTTTAACCGGGCGAAGGTAAGGTGTCCAGTACGAATTAGCCACCGGTTGCACTGGAGAATGCTGTTGGCGGACACGAAGTCCGCCATCTTTGCGGCACGAAGCTGCCCTTGCTGAGTTGCGGATTAGATCGGGGAAGCCCGTAGGGCGATGTGGCGACGCACACGAAGTGCGTCGCGACTGTTTCGGCTGGAGGCCGCCGAGCGTAGGTCGAGCATGAAACCCAACAGCCGCATGGACGCGACTGCTTGATCGTAGCACGGCGACAGGAGGTCGCCCGGCGGGGGCGGTCAGGGAAGTGAACGAAGTGGGCGAAGCTCCCCGCAGCGAACGACGGCCGACCTCGCCGGGTCGCGAAGACGATCGGGAGCGAAAGGAGGGGAGACGACCAATGGAAACGAAGGTAAGCTGGGAGCGGGGCTCGCCAAACCGCTTGCAAGTCGGCGGCGGAAGGGACGGCGGCGATGAGCCGTCGGCAGTGCAGTTCGTCCGAGCGATGGCCCGCCCGAAGCTGCGCCAGCCAAACCAGGCCCGACGACGCCAATCCCGCTGGTTGCTCGCCTTGACCGTCGCCAACTCCAGCCCACCCCAACGCCAACACACTCTTATCCTGTTTTTTGGGCTGTGAGAAAGTGCTTGGATTGTTTGTCGTTCGCCGATTCGTAGAAACCAACGGCGAATGACAAACGCGCAGAGTACGGCGGCAAAACCCGCGAGCGATTCACCGATTGTCGTCCGACCGCTCCGCCGGTTGGTCCCGACCGATGTGCGCTTCGCACGAGGCGTCCGCGTCGGCAAAGGCCCGCGCGCCCCGCAGCCAAAACCAATGGTTCTCATTCCGGTTGTCACGTGCTTCAGACGCTACTCAGCGCGCACAACTTCCCACTCAGCGGTGCAACGCCCCAAACATTTTTTCGTTTTTCTCGGTTTACCCGTTACAAGCCCGCAGGGAGAAAGATTCGTAAACAGCTCGTTGAGGACGGGCTCGACAAATCAACCGGCCACGAAGCACTGCATGGTTGTATCACGATTCCGATCGTCAACGAGAAGGCACGGTCATCGTGATCGAAGGCAAGCGTGTCGATAAGAACTGCAAGGCACCGAAGGAAGCGAGAGTGGGAGAAGGGGAGAGTGGCAGTGGGGGAGAAGTGGAGAGCGGGGGAGAAAGGGAGACGGAAGTTTTTACCACGAATGACACGAAGCAGACGAATGAGCAGCCGATGGTGGAACCCAGACTCTTGGCGACTTCCGCTACGAAATCGATCGCAGGGAGAGCCCCGGCGCGGATCTGCTCACCTGAGACGCTGAAACGGCATGCTGTTTGCTTTGCCCATGTCCGGGCATGATATTTTGTCGTGCTCGGTCTCATACACTGTGACGTGGAGAAGCAAACGTGACACTTGAAACAAAAGCCGACCTCAGCGACGTTACCATCGGAAAGCTGCAAAAGCTGATTCGTGCCAACATTGATTCGTATGATGGATTCCGCGAAGCGGCCAATGAAATCGATGATCGAGAAATCGCAGCCTTGTTTACGGAGCTGAGCGACCAACGCTCCGCGATGGCGAGCAAGCTTCAGAAATTCGTTGAGTACAACGATCAAGACGCGGTCGAAGACGGTAGTGTTGCCGCCGCGACGCACCGCATTTGGATGAATATCCGCAGCAAACTCGGCGGTGGAGACGTCCACGCAGTCCTAGCCGAAGCCGAGCGTGGCGAAGATCACATCAAAGCGGCCTACGAGGATGTGCTCAAGGAAACCGCTGGCAGCGCAATGAACGACGTGCTCACCGACCAGTATCGTGCCGTCAAATCGGGCCATGATAGGGTGCGTGATCTCCGCGACGCTTACAAAAATAAATAGCGCCGCTGTCGCAATTAAAATCGACCCGAACGATCAGCAAGCAATCGCATCGGCTCCTGAAATGTCCGTTGCTAACGCAATCTCGTTCAACGACTACGGAAACTGGCTGTGTGGGCACTGGGAATGACAATTCCTGGGATCAAGAAATCGCTTGGCCCAGGAAATGCTACTTGATAATCAACCCGGTCGCGTCACGACTGGGGCGTTCGTTTTTTACCTCAAACTCAAAGAAGTAGCTCAATGAATTGGGACCAAATCAAAGGCAAGTGGAAACAGGTCAAAGGCCAAGCCCAACAGCGCTGGGGCGACCTGACCGACGATGACCTCGACAAGGTTGATGGTAACCGCGAAGAACTCGTTGGTCGAGTTCAAGAGCGATATGGAATCGCAAAAGAGGAAGCGGAAAAGCAAGTCAAAGAATTTGAGTCGTCCTGCAACTGCGACTGATTGCACCGGAACTATTTGCGATTGCACTGCACCTGTTTGCGAGTGCATCGGCGCGGCCCCTTCTTTTTTCCGCGCAGATTCCCTCCCTACCCTTCCATTTTGGAGAATAACCATGAAACGTACTTCCCAATTCCTGGTCGCCTCGGTAGCGATTATCTGTCTCACCTGTGCGAGCGTGAGTGCTCAACAGCCCACCACGCAGGACGCTGTTCGCCCAGGTGCTGCCAACGCGAGCAAACTCGATAGCAAAACCCGTGGTGCGAACATCCGGGCCAGTCAACTGCTCGGGCTCAACATTCAAAACCCACAAGGTAAAAGCCTGGGTGAGATCAATGATTTGGTGATCAACACCAATAACGGGAAAGTTCGCTACGCAGCCGTCACCTACGGTGGCTTCCTCGGCATGGGCAACAAGCTATTCGCTGTTCCGTTTGAAGCATTCAAGGTCGAGGTCGATCCCGACGATCGTGACGATTACGTGATGGTTCTCGATATCACGCAGCAACAGCTCGATGGCCAAAAAGGTTTTGACCAAGACAATTGGCCGAACATGGCCGATCGAGAATGGGCGAGGGATCTCGACAAGCGATACGGTGTGAAGCGTAAAATACCTGCCAAGAATCGTGTGAACCGAAACAACCAGTAGTCCGACAACGATCAACCGGGCGTCTGAACGGCGTGTAAATCTCAATAGCGAAACTGTCAATTGGCAGTTTCGCTTTTTCATTCGTGCTATTTCAGCTTGGTGACATCGACGTACCGGTAGCCCCCACCACCGCGCCGAACGAGCTGCTCGAGAAAGGTGTTGTCCGGTGGCGGGCCGGTACCAAACTGGATCGCATGGATGGTGGTACCCGTGTCGGCGGCGCGCCGCGTAATATCGTCGAGTTGGTCTGATGACATCGTTTGAAACTTG
>JBDNIG010000198.1:0-14091 GCA_041688415.1 Rhodopirellula sp.
ATCAAGACAATTATCGAATTGAGACTTATCAAGTTGCTTCGGCCAAAGAGAAGATTCGCACCGAGACGAGCTACGTCGCCGGTGTCTCTCTCAACAAAACGCACGCGGATGTGCAAGTCAATTTCCTTCAGCATCATGAGCGGGAACTGCTGTCGAGAAAGCCACGGTCGAACCACTTCAGTCTTCGGAGCAACCTCATCACCTCAATCCCAGCCAAGACAGCCCCCATCGATCCTGACCATAGTATTCAGGTGCGTGGAGCCCGCGTTCATAACCTCAAAGATGTCGATGTTGATCTGCCACGCAACGCACTCGTCGTTTTCACGGGGATATCAGGTTCGGGAAAGTCCTCGTTGGCGTTCGGAACGCTGTTTGCCGAATCGCAGCGGCGGTTCCTCGACTCGGTGTCACCGTATGCTCGGCGATTGATCGATCAGGTAGGCGAACCCGACGTTGATACGATCAATGGGCTGCCGCCAGCGGTGGCCTTGCAACAGCAGCGGGGAACACCGTCGGCGCGGTCCTCGGTGGGAAGCGTGACGACGATTTCCAACGGTCTGCGCATGCTCTACTCGCGCGCCGGCAAATATCCTCGCGGTCAAGCGATGCTGTATGCGGATGCATTTTCGCCGAACACGCCCGAGGGAGCCTGCCCACGATGCCATGGTATCGGACGCGTATTCGACGTTACCGAGAAAATGCTCGTGCCCGACGACTCGCTGACGATCCGTGAAGGAGCCATTGCGGCGTGGCCGCCCGCCTGGCAAGGGAAAAACTTGCGCGGGATTCTCGTTACGCTCGGTCACGACATTGATATACCCTGGAAAAAGCTACCTCGAAAAACTCGTGATTGGATTTTGTATACCGACGAGACTCCAGAGGTGCCGGTCTATCCAGGGCTGAATGTTAAGCAGGTTCGTGTGGCAATCGAGCGAGACGATTCGCCGAGCTACATGGGCACGTATTCGAGTGCCCGGCGGTACGTCCTGCACTCGTTTGCGACCACACAGAGTCAACGTACGAAGCAACGCGTGTCGCGGCACATGCAGATTTCGCCGTGCCCTGACTGCCGTGGCAAAATGCTGAAACGGGAATCGTTATCGGTCAAATTTGCGGGATTGGACATTGGCGAGTTGTCGCAGTTGACCCTGACGGAACTCGCGGAGAAATTGCGTGAAGCGCTTGATAAAAAGTCGACCGCGAGCGACAGGCATCCTGAAAAAACGATCGTTGTGGAACGGATTGCCGGGGACATTTTGGCACGGGTCAAGACCCTCACAAACCTTGGTTTAGGCTATCTCTCACTTGGACGCAGTACGCCCACATTGTCGCCGGGTGAACTGCAACGACTGCGTTTGGCCACGCAACTTCGATCACAGCTATTTGGCGTCGTCTACGTTCTCGACGAGCCGTCGGCGGGTTTGCATCCCGCCGACACCCAGGCACTTTTAGCGGCACTTGATGAACTCAAACGAGCGGGCAACTCCATCTTTGTTGTCGAGCATGACGTCAGCGTTATCGAACATGCGGACTGGATCGTGGATATTGGCCCAGACGCGGGACAGCATGGTGGTGAGGTAATTTACAGCGGTCCCATTGAGGGACTGCGACGCATCAAGAATTCGCACACGGCCGCCTATCTCTTTGACGCAACGAATTCAGTCAGCAAGGCAGCGGACAGCATCGTCCGCCAACCGACAGCGTGGTTGAAGCTGGAGGGCGTTACGCGAAATAACCTGCACGGCTTGGATGTCGATTTCCCGCTTGGCGTGATGACCACCGTAACCGGCGTGTCGGGGTCAGGAAAATCGAGTCTGGTCAGCCAGGCGCTGGTGGAACTCGTTCGTGATTCGCTCGGACAGAAGCGGGACGTCGACGCCCCCAGCGACGAGAATGACTTGCTCGAGCAATCGGCGGAGACACCGACCGGTGGAGAAATCGTCGATGGGAAGGATCAGTTGCGGAGATTAGTCACCGTGGACCAGAAACCGATTGGCCGCACGCCCCGATCGAATCTTGCGACCTACACGGGCTTGTTCGATCACGTTCGCAAACTGTTTGCGGCAACTCGCCAAGCGAAGTCACGTCGCTACGATGTCGGGCGCTTTTCGTTTAACGTTGCCAAGGGACGGTGCTCCAACTGCGAGGGGGCCGGCTTTGTGAGTGTCGAGTTACTGTTTCTCCCCAGCGTCTACGCACCTTGTCCGGTATGTCGCGGCCAACGCTACAACGACAAGACATTGGAGATCACGTACCATGAGAAGAACATCGCCGAAGTGCTTGACATGACGGTGGAAGCGGCAAATGATTTTTTTGCGGAGGCACCGCCGGTATTGCGCGCCGTCGAGGCATTGCTGCAAGTCGGGCTCGGTTACCTGCGACTGGGCCAGCCCGCGACTGAACTTTCCGGTGGTGAAGCGCAGCGAATCAAACTCGCCACCGAGCTGCAACGTGCCCAGCGAGGTGACACACTCTACGTTTTGGATGAGCCAACCACCGGTCTGCATCCGGCGGACGTCGCACGGTTGATGTCGCAGTTGGATGGCTTGGTCGACGCGGGCAACACCGTCATCCTGGTCGAGCACGACATGCAGATCGCCCGCCACAGCGACTGGATGATCGACATGGGCCCCGGCGCGGGGGACCAGGGCGGCCGCATCGTCGTTCAAGGTCCACCGGCAGAAGTCGCGAAATCCAAGCAGAGCCGCACGGCCACTTTTTTGCGAAATCATCCCCCAATCGATTCCGCGGTAGTGCGCGAACAAAGCTCGAGTTTACCCAACTGAGTTGGTGGCGCAGGTGACAAGCGGAACAGAAGTGCGACGCAGAGATCGTGTGTCAAGCTTGACTTTTTTACGGCCCAACGTTGCTTTCGGGGCTGGCTATTTGGCTCTCATCCATGATCGTAGGTGGCGTTTCGCTTACCTACGGCTATTCGCTGTGATCCTTTCAGGATCTCCGTCAGGTACACTTGGGGGACGAACAACGTGTCCTTGCGGACTCGGATATCATCCGCACCGGCAAGTCCATTCATTCTTCCGTTGTCCACCGGAGTTTCCCGATGCGCCCATGTATTTGCTTACTCGCTGTATTCATCGCTGCGAACGTCTCACCCGCCGAGACGATTCGGCTGCCGGTCAGCAAAGACAACTCGATCGTGATGGTCGATGGCGAATGGAGCGAGAACGCGGGCACGCAGGGCCGCATTCGCATCAAGGGTAACCAGCATATTGTGGCGATGGCGTTCGATACGCGAGCCATCGCGGGCAAAATCGTGGACGAGGCGACCCTGGTCTGCGTCCAAGGTGACAACAACATTTCCGGCGTGACGATTTCCACGATCGCGACTCCCTGGGATGAAACTCACTCGACCGGGTTGACTGCGGGTATGCCGGGGCTAGTCGGTTGGGGATACGCGGGAGCAAAATTTCCGGCCGTGATCGGTGGCAATGGTTTCACGTTGACGGAACACTCGCCGTCGGATCTGCGTGATGGTGTTTATCACTGGAACGTTCCGCCCGATGCCGTGCATGCGATGACAGTCGGCGCCGCTTATGGACTCGCGATCCATGAAGACGACTCCGACTACGGGCGCAACCCCACGATCTTCGCGCACGAGCAAGGCAGCAAAAAACCTTACCTCGAAGTCCAGTGCCATGACATCGCCGGTGACACACCGGCGCGACCATCGGGACTGCGACCGGTAACGAGCAATGATGGTGTGCTGCAAGTCGCGGTGACGGCTCCTGAGCATGCTTTTGTTTATGACGTGTTTGTCGACGACGTGCCGCTCGGTCGACACAACATTCCGCTGGCCGCGCCCGGTGAGCAACAGACGATCGTGATTCGAGATCTGCCCGAGGAAATTGCCAAACGCGATCAGCATCACGTGAAAGTGATTGCGTGCAGCAGGACGGGGCAGACCAGTCAAGATGCGACCTTGGTTGTGTCTGCCAGTGGCATCGGCATCCTGCCCGTGGTTGTCGACGGCGATGCTGTTGAGCACGCAGGCAAGATGCCGATGCCACGGTTGTGGGTGATTCCGGTCACGGACAAATATGACATCGAGGGCAAACCGGTTGGCGATCTGCCAGACGGCTACCGCAGCGACAACGCAATATTCAATGGTGAGCGAATTCGCTTGTCAGCGGCGGCCGGGGAAGTCGTGAGTTTTCAGATGCTACTTCGCGGCGAAAACTCCGTCACCGTCGAACTCACGCTGGAATCACTCCGTGCTCGTGTCGATTGGTTCGAGGCGGTTTACGTGCCCACGGACGGTCGCCGCATTCCCGATCCACTGGTACCGCTATCGAGTCCACTGGAGCTGACGCCCGATCAGGACCGGGCGATCGTTGCCGACATCTACGTTCCATTCGACGCCGAACCCGGCGTGCGGCATGGAACGGTGCGGGTCTCCGATGGCCGCCGCGTTCCGATCGAGATCGACGTGATGCCGTTCGCGTTGCCTCGGGCCGCGACTTTCTTTTGCGAAATGAATGGCTACGGGCTACCCGATACCGTGCAGCAGTACGAAGCACTCCAGCAGATTGCGTACGACCACCGCGTCCACGCCAACATCCTGTATTATTCGCACCGTACTGCTGCGCCGGGGGCCCGCAAGACAAATCTGGATATGCGACTCCCTTCGGGCCGGCGAATGGACAATCGGCGCTATGATGACGTGCAGCCCGGAGCAAAATGGGCATACTGGGATGACTTCGTCGCCGCGTTCGGGCCCTATCTCGATGGATCACTGTTTGAGGACGGGCACCGCGGTCCCATCCCGGCACCCGGTTTCTACCTGAGCTTTCATGAGAGCTGGCCGCTAAATTGCAGAGCCTACTACAACGGTGATCCCGATGCGTTCGAAGCGTTCAAGGCGACACCGGAGTATGCCGAGACCTACGTCAACGTGATGCGCGACTTTGTCGCCCTCGCGAAATCAAAAGGCTGGAATCACACCGGATTTCAAGTTTATTTCAACAACAAGGGCTCGCGTGAGGAGCTCACTAAAGCACCTTGGATCTTGGACGAGCCGACGAGTTACTGGGACTATCGAGCACTCCAGTATTATGGCGAACTGACGGATCGTGGACGCGAGAAAGCAGCGATCGACCCCAGCGTCCATATCGACTATCGCATTGATATCTCACGCCCTGAATATTGTCGCGGGGAACTCGATGGGCGAAATGATTTTTGGGTCGTGTCGTCCTCGGCGTTCAAAAATTATCGTCGATTGGTGACCGATCGGATGCGGCGGGATGGCCTGCGCGTGTGGGTGTACGGCAGTTCCAATCATGTCCGCGAAAGTAACCGGGACATCGAGGCCTGGGCGCTCGATGCGTGGAGCGGTGGAGCCACGGGGATCGTGCCGTGGCAAACGGTCAACAAAAACGGCAAGGCACTCGTGGAAGCCGATCAACTCGGCTTGTTCATTTTCGACAAGGACGCGCGGGGAGAAACGACCATTGACCATTCGCTGCGTTTAAAAGCGTTCCGCGACGCCCAGCAATTGATCGAATATTTGAATCTGTTGCAGGCTCAACAAGGATGGTCGCGACCTCAGATCAACGCGTTTGTCCACCAGCACGTGGGCTTGAACGCCACCGTGGACAAGACTCACGAGGCCGACGCGGGCACGTCGCGATACACCGTCGCGACCGCGGCGGGGTTGGAGCGGTTGCGTTTCGCGGCCGCGAAATTGCTCAGCGAGTGACGAATGCGTACTGCTGTCCGGATCGAATTCAGTTTCCTAGCGAGCAAGCACTTCATCGTTAGTTTTTCAGACTAACGGAGCGCGGGCGGCTCGCTCGCTTCCGATGAAGACTGCGGGCGGGAGGCCCGTTCACCCTCGTGTTTGTCAAAAGCTTACGCGTAGGTGCTTGGCTACCGTGGCCCGACGGTGGGTGGAGTTGCAAAAAATGCTGCCAACTCAACCACGCTCTGGCGAGCGTGGCTACGAAACTCTGGCCAAACTAGCACTCTTGGGCTTGTCCTACACCGCTCTTGACGAGGGTTGTTTCTCCGAGTAACTTGGTCACATTAGCCAATATTAATATTGGTAGACGGCTCATCACTTTTTCTTATGGAGTAGACATTTGCAGCTCCGTGTTTTTGAACTCTTCTGTCACGTCGCCGACCAACGGAGCTTTTCCAAGGCTGCCGAGGTCGCGGGTGTTACCCAGAGCGCGGTCAGTCAATCGATCGGGCATTTGGAAGACTCGTTGGGTTCCAAGCTGTTCGACCGTTCCAAGCGTCCCTTGAAGCTGACCGAGACGGGACAGATTTATCTTCATGGGGTTCGGGACATTGTTCGTCAGTACCAGACCCTCGTCGAACAGGTTCAGAATCACGACCTGCGGCAGAGTGGCACGGTGACCGTGGGGACGGTGTATTCGGTGGGTCTGAGTTACATGCCCGAGGCGACCAAGGCATTTGAGGAGCATCATCCCGACGTACGCGTGAAAACGGAATTCGGCTCGAGCCAACTGGTTGTCGAGCTGGTGCTCGAGAACAAGGTGGATTTCGGGCTAGTGAGTTTCCCCCAAGCGACCAAATTGCTCGGCACGATCCCATGGCAGGCTGAGCCGATGCGTTTGGTTTGTTCGTCGGAGCACGCTCTGGCCAGTGAGACGGAGATTTCCGCCTCGCGGTTGAATGGCATTGAAATGATTGGTTTCGAACGTGGGCTGGTCCTGCGTCAAGCCATCGATCAGTGCTTGAAAGCGGCGGGGGTTTCGGTGGTGTCGACGATGGAGTTCGACAACTGCGACTCGATCGTGCGGGCCATTCAGGCCAATCGCGGGCTCGGCATTGTCCCCGAGGCGGCGGTACGACGCGAAACCGCCAATGGCACACTGCGCGTGATTGCTTGTGGCGAAATCCACTTGGTTCGTCCACTAGGGATCATCTACCGCAAGCGTGGTGCCTTGAGTAGCGCAGCTACGGACTTCGGCTCGCTCTTGCTGGGTCACGAAATGGAGAACGACCTGCTCACCAAGGCTGAGGCGGCCAAGGCGGATTGCGACCAAGGCGAATCCAAGGATCGGGCCGCCTCCGTGCTGACGTAGTCCTCCCTTTTCAAATTCTCCTCACTCTCTCGTCAACAAATCAACGTCCATGAATCAACTCAATCGATTTCATTTACCACCGGCCCAAGGTCTCTACGATCCAGGAATGGAAAAGGATGCTTGCGGAGTCGGCTTCGTCGCGCACATCAAGGGCGTGGCCAGTCACCAAACCGTGATTGATGCGGACACCATCCTGCAAAACATGGATCACCGTGGTGCGTGTGGATGCGAACCGAACACCGGCGATGGCTCGGGAATTTTGTGCGGGCTTCCGCACAAGTTTCTTCGGAAGGTCGCCAAGGCTGATTTGGGTGCCGACTTGCCTGCCGCGGGTAAGTTCGCCGCCGGGTTGATCTTCTTGCCGCCCGATGATGTCGAGCGAAAGATATGCAAGGACACCGTCGAGCAATTGGTCGCCGAAACGGGGCAACACCTCATCGGCTGGCGTGATGTGGCTCAGGAGGCTGAGGCTGCTGACATTGGACCGACGGCGCGGCAAAGTGAACCGGTCATCGAGCAGCTCTTTGTCGCTGCCTCCGAAGGATTGTCCGAAGAGGAATTCGAACGCAAATTGTATCTCATTCGCAAACAGGCGTCACACGCCCTCCGCGGCAGCGAGACGCTCGTGCAAGCGCTCGCGTTCTACGTTTGTTCGCTCTCGACCAAGGTGATCATTTACAAGGGGATGCTGACGCCGGCCCAGGTCATGCCGTACTTCCCCGATCTTCGTGACGAGGAATTTGAAACGCACTTGGCGATGGTCCACAGTCGCTTTTCAACCAACACATTCCCGAGCTGGGATCGTGCCCAACCGTTGCGGTTCATGAGCCATAACGGCGAAATCAACACGTTGCGGGGCAACCGCAACTGGATGCGGGCGCGCGAAGGAATGGCGGCGAGCGAGGTCTATGGCGACGACCTGAAGAAGCTGTTTCCGGTCATCGAACCGCACCTGAGCGATTCGGGAACCTTCGACAATGTGCTCGAGTTCTTGCTGATGAACGGTCGGACGCTACAGGAAGCGATCATGATGATGGTGCCCGAAGCATGGCAAAAACATCAGACGATGCCGGAGGAGAAACGTGCGTTTTACGAGTACTTCAGTTGCCTCATGGAACCCTGGGACGGCCCCGCATCGATTGTGTTCACCGACGGGCACTACATCGGTGCCACGCTCGATCGCAACGGCCTGCGTCCGAGTCGGTACTACATCACGCACGATGACCGCGTGATCATGGCGAGTGAAGTCGGCGTGTTGCCAGTCGATCCATCGATCGTTCGCGAGAAAGGACGACTGCAGCCTGGCAAGATGTTCTTGATCGATTTCGAACAAGGTCGTTTGATTCCCGACGAGGAACTCAAACGCGAGTTCGCGGTTCGCAAACCGTACGGAAAGTGGCTGCGTGAGCAACGCATTCGTCTGGCGGATTTGCATCCCGAACAGGAACCTCACGGCTTCGACGGTGAGACATTGCTGCCGCGGATGCAGGCGTTCGGCTACACCTCCGAAACGATGAACTTCATGCTCCGTCCGCTCGTCGAGCAAGCCCGCGATCCAGTGGGTTCGATGGGCAACGACTCCGCCCTGGCCTGTTTGTCGGATCAGCCGCGGCTGATCTACGATTATTTCAAGCAACTGTTCGCCCAAGTCACCAATCCCGCGATCGATTCGATTCGCGAAGACGTGATCATGTCGTTGGAGTGTTACATCGGCCCCGAGCAAAACCTGCTCGCCGCGACGAAACGGCACTGTCATCGTTTACTGGTCGATCATCCAATTTTGACCAACGAAGAGATTGCGACGCTCAAGCACATCAACCACGAGGGTTGGCAGAGCCGCACGATCGATATCACGTTTGATCGCAGCGAAGGCAAGGCGGGACTGCAGAAAACGCTCGACCGCATTTGCACCGAAGCCGAAACGGCCTGCGATGAAGAGATTCAATTGATCGTGCTCACCGACCGCGCGGTTTCGCATGATCGGGTGGCCATCAGCGCACTCATGGCCACCGGCGCGGTCCACCATCACTTGATCGCCCAGGCCAAGCGTACCCGAGTTGGGTTGGTACTCGAGACCGGTGAGGCGCGCGAAGTGCATCATCACTGCTTGTTGATTGGTTACGGTGCCGATGCGATCAATCCCTACTTGGCTTTCGAATCCTTGTGGCAGGCCCACCGTGACGGATTGTTGCCGCCCGCCTATGACGATGACGCCGTTGTCGCCGGGTACCGCAAAGCGGTCGGCAAGGGCATGCTCAAGGTAATGGCGAAAATGGGCATCAGCACGCTGCAGAGCTATAAAGGTGCTCAGATTTTCGAGGCACTCGGGCTGCGCGATGAGGTTATCCAACGCTGCTTCGTCGGTACGGCGAGCCGTATCCAAGGGGTCACGTTCGACGTTCTGGCTGAGGAAACGCTGCGGCGTCACCAACTCGGCTATCCTGAGAAAACCAGCCATCGACTGCCCTCCCTGCCCAATCCTGGCGAATATCACTGGCGCGCCGAGGGTGAGAAGCACGCTTGGAGCCCCCAGTCGATTTCCAGTTTGCAGCTCGCCGCTCGCAACAACAATGAAGACGCCTACTGGCAGTTCGCACACACGATCAACGAAGACAACCGCAATCGTTGCACGCTGCGTGGTTTGTTTGGGTTCCGCGAGGGAGTGGCGGGCCCATCGATATCGCTCGATCAAGTGCAAAGTGCGCAAGACATCGTCCAGCGATTTTGCACCGGTGCGATGAGTCTCGGCAGCATCAGTGCCGAGTCCCACGAAACGCTGGCCGTTGCCATGAACCGCTTGGGCGGAAAGAGCAATACCGGCGAGGGCGGCGAGGATCCGGTTCGCTTTCAACCGATGGAGAATGGCGACTCCAAGCGGTCGAGCATCAAACAGATTGCATCGGGCCGGTTCGGAGTCACAATCGAGTATCTCGCCAATGCCGATGAACTGCAAATCAAAGTCTCCCAGGGTGCCAAACCCGGCGAAGGTGGTGAACTGCCGGGTAAGAAGGTCGACGATTACATCGCGGGAATTCGCTACAGCACCCCCGGAGTTGGTTTGATCAGCCCGCCGCCACACCATGATATTTATTCGATCGAGGATCTCGCACAGCTCATCCACGATCTTAAAAATAGCAATCCATCGGCACGCGTCAGCGTCAAACTTGTCAGTGAGGTCGGCGTGGGCGTGATTGCGTCCGGTGTTGCCAAGGCTCACGCGGATCACATCCTGATCTCCGGTGATACCGGCGGTACAGGGGCATCGCCGCTAACGAGTATCAAACACGCCGGCTTGCCGTGGGAACTTGGAATTGCCGAAACGCACCAAGTGCTCGTGCTCAACGATTTACGAAGCCGCGTGATTCTGCAGACTGACGGCGGATTGAAGACTGGACGTGACGTTGTGATCGCGGCCCTACTCGGTGCTGAGGAGTTTGGTTTTGCTACCGCTCCGTTGATCACGCTCGGCTGTATTATGATGCGGAAGTGCCACCTCAATACTTGCCCGGTCGGCATCGCGACACAAGATCGCGAGCTACGAAAAAAATTCACTGGCAAACCCGAGCACGTCGTCAATTACCTGTTCATGGTGGCCGAGGATGCACGTCGTTTAATGGCGAAACTGGGCTTCCGCACGATCGACGAAATGGTCGGGCGCAGTGAAGTCTTGATGACGGACGATGCAATCAAGCACTGGAAGAGCGATGGTTTGGACCTCACCGAATTGCTCCAGCCTGCCGTGAAGCCGCATGCAAATGTTGGCGTGATCTGTTCGCGCAAGCAAGACCACGGTTTGGAAAAATCATTGGACATGACCAAATTGCTCGGTGAAGCTCGTTCGGCAATCGATACCGGCGAGCCCGTTCGCATCGTTTCGCCGGTCATCAACATCAATCGCACCGTCGGTACGATTCTGTCTCATGAAATCGCGAAAGTGTACGGTCAAAAAGGGTTGCCCAACGACACGATTCACATTGAATTGACGGGTTCAGCGGGCCAGAGTCTGGGTGCGTTCCTGGCGCACGGCGTGACGATTGAACTCGAGGGCGATGCCAATGATTACGTTGGCAAAGGACTCTCGGGCGGACGAATCGTTGTCTATCCACCGCGTGAGCGAACCTACCCTGCGTCTGAGAATGTCATCGTTGGGAACGTATGTTTGTACGGTGCAACGAGTGGCGAGGCGTTCTTCAGTGGTCGGGCCGCCGAGCGATTCGGCGTTCGCAACAGCGGCGCCAACGCGGTTGTCGAGGGTGTGGGCGACCACGGTTGTGAGTACATGACGGGTGGCCGTGTTGTCGTGCTCGGATCGACCGGCCGTAACTTTGCCGCTGGAATGTCAGGCGGGATCGCGTACGTCTGGGACCGAGAAGGTGACTTCAATCTGAACTGCAACCTCGCCACGGTGGAACTCGAGAAGATCGAGTCGGGTGAGGAGGAAGCGAGGGTCAAGGACATGATGCGGCGACATCGGGCGCTCACCTCCAGTGACCTGGCCGCGGAAGCATTGGCCGATTGGCACGCGTTCCTTCGCCAATGCGTCAAGGTCATGCCAGTCGACTACAAGCGGGTTCTACAGGAGCGTGCGGAGACGCAAGCGGCGGAATCCGTCCCGGCAACCGTTTGAGATCGTTCTTTTTTTAGTGTCGTCTTTTGCTCCTAAGCAGATACTGGGAAATATTTCGGTGGAATCGACAATCATAACCCGACGCGTAAGCGAGGGATTCACGCCGCCATCCCTCGCTGACGCGTCGGGTTATGAAAACGTGGCACTCAGTTATGCGGAATGAATTACCCAAACCTGCTTAGCGGCAGCGTTCCATTCCTCGCTGACGCGTCGCGTTACCAAAAATTCACAGCGTATCCGCAAAGGATGCGTCACTCGCAACTTTCGCGGAGCGAAAGGCGACTACCAACCTCACCTACTTCTCTACTCTTCACAGGATCAATACCATGGGCAAGATCACCGGGTTTACCGAGTTTGACCGCGAGAAAGTGCCATGGCGACTGCCCGTTGTGCGGATCAACGACTACGACGAAATCTATACCGAGCATCAGCCTGATCATCTGCGCACCCAAGGCGCACGCTGCATGGATTGTGGCGTTCCGTTTTGCCAATCGGCCAGTGGCTGCCCGGTCGATAACTTGATTCCCGAGTGGAATGACCTCGTCTACAACAATCGTTGGAGGGAAGCGATCGAACGTCTGCACAAGACGAATAATTTCCCCGAGTTCACCGGACGGACCTGTCCCGCGCCGTGCGAGAGCGCCTGCGTGTTGGGAATTACCAGTCCGCCGGTGACCATCAAGAATATTGAGAACGCGATCGTCGATCGGGCCTGGAAAGAAGGCTGGATCAAGCCCGAGCCGCCCACGTCGCGGACCGGTAAGAAAGTTGCCGTCATCGGCAGCGGACCATCGGGATTGGCCGCCGCCGATCAACTCAACAAAGTGGGTCATCTTGTCACCGTCTTTGAACGGGCGGACCGCGTTGGCGGATTGCTGCAGTACGGTATCCCCAATATGAAATTGTCCAAGCGGGTACTGCAGCGGCGAGTTGATAAATTGGCCGCCGAAGGGATTCAGTTTCGCACGAGCGTCGATATTGGCAAGGACATCACGACGGACGAGTTGCGAGATCAGCACGATGCGGTACTGCTGGCTTGCGGGACGACGAAGCCACGCGATCTGCCAATCGATGGGCGGCAGGCCAAAGGAGTGCATTTCGCCATGGAATTTTTGACCGCCAATACCAAGCAAAGTGTTCACGGTGACAAACTCGCCGAGCAATTTATCAGTGCCGAAGGCAAGGACGTGATCGTGATCGGCGGCGGTGATACCGGTACGGACTGCATCGGTACGAGTATCCGGCACGGATGTCGCTCGCTCGTCAATTTCGAATTGTTGCCCAAGCCTGGTGACGATCGCGCGCCCGACAACCCGTGGCCGGAGTGGCCGCGCGTGTTCCGCGTCGACTATGGTCACGAAGAAGCGGACGCCAAGTTTGGGAAGGATCCGCGCGAGTACCAGATTCTGAGCAAGAAGTTCTTGGTCGACGATACGGGCGAATTGCGAGGCATTCAAACCGTCCAGGTGCAGTGGACCACGAACGACGAAGGTGGCTGGCAAATGAGTGAAGTCGAAGGCAGCGAGAAGGACTGGCCCGCTCAGTTGATCTTGCTCGCGATGGGATTCTTAGGGCCGGAACAGTACGTTGCCGAATCACTCGGCATGCAGACCGATGGACGCAGTAATTACCAAGCCGAGTATGGAAAGTTCGCCACGAACGTCGACGGTGTGTTCGCTGCGGGCGATTGCCGACGTGGGCAGAGCCTCGTCGTCTGGGCGATCAACGAAGGCCGAGGTGCGGCTCGCGCGATCGATATCTTCCTGCAAGGTTCGAGCTGCTTACCGGCACCCGGTGTGACGCTCGGCACCTCGCTGGCGGGTGCGTGAGGGACGATCAAGTGGCGTAAGCTTCCAGCTTGCGATTCGATAAACGCAAGCTGGAAGCTTACGCCACTACGCAGTCGCTAGGTGTCCAACCGGCTACCGTGTTTGAGTGGGAGTGCCTCTCCCCCTTTGCATCGCAGACGATTTAGCAACAATTCGTTATGGATCGAGCGTTTTTCGCGTGATCCTAGCCTGTCGCCTCAAACTCTCGAACCCGCTCCACGTTTAGGAAAAGTTAACTTATGTCGGTCAAACGCGTTGGAATTCTCACGGCGGGAGGGCTAGCCCCTTGCTTGTCGTCCGCCATTGGAGCACTGATTCAGACGTACACCGAGAGGTTCCCCGAAATTGAAATCATCTGCTACCGGTCGGGCTACCAGGGTTTGTTGTTGGGTGATCGTTTCGTCGTGACGCCTGCCATTCGTCAACACGCGGCGGTCTTGCATGAGCATGGCGGCAGTCCGATCGGCAACAGTCGCGTGAAGTTGACCAACGTCGACGACTGCGTCCAACGGGGTTTGGTCGAGTCTGGGCAAGACCCGCTGCGGGTGGCCGCTGATCAACTCCG
>JBDNIG010000199.1:0-5197 GCA_041688415.1 Rhodopirellula sp.
GGTTTTCGAGTTCTCTTATGAATTTTGCAATCGACGTTCGCTTGATTGAGGCCTAGATCAACTCACTGGCCAGTGAGTTTCGCCAGTTCGGTCAGTACTGCGGCGCACTCGCTTTGCGAGGCGTTTCCCATTTGCTGACCAATTTGGCTACGGTCGATCGCAAGACACTGGAACACTAAGGCGACTGAATCGTTCCGCAGACCTGATTCTGCCGTGGCAACGATGGCCGTTGTACCTGCGAAACGCAAAGCTTTTTGAGTGCTCGTTAGCGGGACGACGATGACCGTCGGCAGATTGCCCGCGTACTTCTCATCCTGAATGACCATCGCTGGCCTGCGTCCGAATTGCGCTCGGCCGCCTGATCCGGGCAGGTCGACCCAATGAATATCTCCGATTTTCACTGGTCTTCGGCCTCCCACTTGTCGATCAGCTGCCACGCTTGGTCACCCGCGCGTTGCCATGCCTCCAACTCCTGCTTTAGTTCTTGCGGCATCTCCGCCGGTTGCAATACGATGTTGACATGTGCACCATCGGGCAATTCGTTGCCTGACTGGGGTACGACAACACCGTTCTTGACGATGCCCGGTACGATTTGGTTGTCCGTAGACATTCTGGTCTCCGCTGGGATGGTTACGCCGCTGGTCGCCCAACTTGGTTTTGCCGCAAGGCCGCGGGTTCCACGTTGGAAACGTGTTTCTCTCATTATACGTCCAACGCTTCGGTTACGTCCACTGGCAATTCAAACCCGCGGACGCCTTATTGATTGGCAACGTTTTTCTTCCTTGGTAGAATCAACTGGTGTGCCACGTTTTTCCGCTTTGATGAGAATCGGCGTCGGCAACACCTCCCGTTGTGTGACCCAGCGTTATGAGTAATCCACACAGCTTCATCGCAACCACTGCTGGCGTCAGCGAAGACGAAGATGCACTCGTCGCAACGCTCGATTCTGGCGCAGATGCGTACCTGATGTTCCAACGCCAGCCCGAATTGGGGCATGACGATGACGACGGTGTGTACGTTGAGATCGACGACCAATGCAACGCTGGCACGGATATCGTCAATCGTTGCGTGGTTTCTGAGATTGGCATCGTCGTCACGCTCACAAAACCACTCAAGGGCTACGTCGAACTTAACGCCACATTCGACCTGCCCAAAACCGAACTTGTAGCATTTATCGCTATGTTACGCCGTATCACCATCATGATACCCCTCACGTTTATCAGGCAAGTCACCACACACGAGCTCGGTGTAGCGGAATTCAATTATACGCCAGCACGCCGCAAGTTCCACCAACACCCCAGTGCCACCTGCTTACACCTCGCCGCGGAGCGGCTCACTTGAACATGGTTTTTACGCAAGGTCGCGCCTGTCGTTGTTGGAAAGTCTTTCGGTGGGCAACGCCAATTGCTTCGGTCGCGTCCCCTCTGCTGCAAGCCCGCGATCGCCTTCGCTGTTTGGCGACGGGCGTTGGCGTTGGTAGAACCTTTGGTAGTTCAATGTCGCTCTCTTCGGTCGAGAACGGCGACGTAAAAACCTCTTGTTAGGCGGACGCTAGTTTTCTCAAGCTGCTGGCTCCGAAAGTAGCACTACCATCTGCCGACCTATTGCTTCTGCGTAGCGTTCCAGTGTCGTCAACGTTGGGTTCGCGTCTTCGTTGTTCTCCAGTCTGGACAAAGCTGCTCGGTCGATTCCGGTGCGTTCCTGAATGTCTGCTAAACTTAGGCCCTGTCGCTCTCGTTCGGCTCGCAATGCTGTAAGCACTTGCCGTAGTGGCGTACCTTCTTTCTTCAACAACGCCAAACGTTCCTTCGCTCGTCGCCGAATATCGGGCAATTCTTCGACGATCTGCTCTCGCACTTTCGCGTGTCGAGCTCGCTCCTCGGCTGTTGTCTTGCGATAGATTCGCACGCCTCTTTCTTGCGTCATCGTTCTACTCCTCCACATCGTACGCGGTTACCGGATACACCATCACCTCGCTAATGTTTTCGTACACCACCAAGATATACCGTCCATCAAGCGTGAACCCGAAAACGATTGGCAATCCAGACGACCGACTTGTATCGTGATCGACGGGATTGAACAGCACTTCCTCAACATCTTCAGGCTTGAGGTCGTGTTCGGCGATATGTTCAACATTGCCACCGGGTTCGTCGTCCCAGATAACTTCCAAATATGGCATTGTGCGACTCCGAGTGGTGTTGACATATATTACAACATTGGCATCGCTTGGTCAATCCCCGCGTCCGCCAACTACTTAGGATTTGGGGTCAACTCGCTTCGAGCCTGACCTCAAATCCCTGTTCAAGGCGAGCTGCTTTGCTGCCCAGAGCAGACGGAGGAGTGGGATCTCTCGGTGAGTGAGTCGGCCGCTAACCCAGCCTAGTGGTTTTGGTCGCGATCACCTGCTCCCAGACGCTCGCCCACCCGCTTCCCAGCGGTGCTCCGTTCGCGTTCATTCGCGTGATTAGCGGGCAAACAACCAGCGTGTATCGATTTGCCCGCGAATGACGCGAAACAACGCGAATATCATGTTCGTGGTGCGCACTGGTCGCTTGGTTCGTCTCGACGTCGGTGTTCCACTCAATGTTCTTTTCGGTTCCTCTTGGCCGCGTTTTTCAAAGACATGATCGATGCACTCCAGTGAGTTCAACGAGTGGGAAACACACACCGAATTTCCATACTCCCCGCCGCGACGCGGCTCACTTGAACACGGTTTTGCCGCAAGGGCCCTTCGGGCACGCCTACGTTGGTAATTCACGGTTGCCGGCGTATCATTCGCTATTCGTAATTCCACGCCGCTCGCTTCGGTCACCACCGGCGTCGGCAAAACCTCCCGTTGTGTGCCGCTAGAGAAACGGAAATTCGAGGTCGCCCCGTCGAACACGAACAATCTCCAGAATACCTTCGTGGTGTCGGAAATAGATGATGTAGCTGCCGACATAGGTTGATCGTACACCTACGCCGAGATCGGAACGGTCGTCACCGACATCCGGGTGCTTCGCTAACGCTCGACACTTCTCGCGAAGTTTCGCCGCCCATTCACGTGCTGCTCTCGGCCTATCTTCTGCGATGAATTTTGCGATCTCTTTCAGGTTTCAGGTCGTCTTTCGACACATCAGAATACCGAAGTCTGGGCATCGCTTACTTGTCCCGCTGTGACGCTTCGACTTCGTCGATCGCTGCACCGAGTTCGGAAAACAGTGTTTCCTCGTCGCACGATTCGCCACGATCCAGTTGCTCGATTCCGACCTGGATTTCGTCTCGCAATTTCTCACGGCCCATCAACAATCGAATGCCCTCCACGACAGCCGCTTCTTCGTTTTGGTATTTCCCTTGGGCAACCAATCCCTTCACGAAATCGTTGGCTTCACCGGGTAAATTCAAATCCATAGTCTTTCTCCATTGCCATCGGGGCGCACAACATGGTTTTGCCGCAGGGGTCTACGGCTGGGCTGTTATTGTAGGACAACCAGGCTGGCATTGGTAGAATCAAATGGCTTGCCACGTTTTCTCTCCATGTTTTCTCGCTTCGGTCACCACCGGCGACGTAAAAACCTCCCGTTGGGCGACCTACTCCAAGGTGATCCGTGACTGTTCGCGAAATCCAGCGTATAATCGAGGACGATGATTGGGGGATGGTTGCGCAGAAGCGTAGCCACCGCCAGTACAAGCATCCGACGAAGTCGGGACGCGTGACGATTGCGGGTCATCCCAAGGATGACATCGCGCCCGGTACGCTCAACAGCATTTTGCGGCAAGCCGGACTCAAGGACTAACCAATGCAAACCAAATACCTAATTGTCATCGAAAAAACGCCCAACAACCTTTCTGCGTTCTCGCCCGACCTGCCTGGTTGTGTTGCAACCGGTGCATCGCAAACCGAGATTGAAGAGCGGATGCGAGACGCCATCCGCATGCATATCGATGGCATGCGTGAGGACGGACTCCCGATTCCTGAACCTTCATCGGTCGCCGAGTACATCGAGGCTTGACGAACGCCTAACACGGTTTTGCCGCAAAGGCCCTGCGGGCACGCCTACGTTGGTAATTCATCGGCGCTAGCGTATCATTAGCTGTTTGTAATTCAACGTCGTTCGCTTCGGTCACGACGGCGTCGGCAACACCTTCCGTTGTCGGTCATAAACCCAAAGGACTCTCCGTGACTACCAAAGAAAAAGCGATCTCGCTCATTCAAACGCTTGACGATGATGTCTCGCTCGACGATGTCATCGACCGACTTTATCTCCTTCGAAAAATCGAACTCGGAATTGCTCAAGCAGATGCTGGTGACGTGATGGAGCACGACGCATTCATGGATGAACTTGAGGCCGAAGATGCCCAACAGTGAGATCTACTGGACGCGACAGTCTCGCGAAGATCTGCGCTCGGTTCGTGCACACATCGCGCGTGACGCTCCTGTGACTGCAACGGCTTATTGTTCGCAAACTACGATTGTCTGTCGGTCGTCTGAAACAATTTCCGTTTTCCGGAGAAGTCGTACCCGAAATTGGTCGCGAAGAGTTGCGTGAGGTACTCCAAGGCAACTACCGCATTATCTATCGCGTTTCGGATCGACGGGGCGATATCCTCGCGGTTTTCTATAGCTCACGAGTCTTTGACGAACGTGATCTCGGCAGTGCGGAATGACCGACAACATGGTTTGGCCGCAAAGCTGAGGCTTCGTCGGTGGAGAGTCTCTCGGTTCGTCACGTTCAATCTCTCCGCCACCAATGGATCGTTCGATCGTGAAACTCACGACGCTCGACCAACAGGGACTCGACTCAGGTGTTCCCCATGCGACGCCCGCTGAGCGTTTGCTCATGGTGTGGCCCCTGACTCTAACCGCTTGGGCGTTCAAGGAGCCAAACGTTGTTCGACCCTGACTTCAAAGACATGTTGCTCGCGTTATCCGACGCAAAAATTGATTTCCTCCTCGTCGGTGCGTATGCAGTTCAGCGAAAACGTGTATCTTCCAATGATGGCGATCGAGCAGCCTACGATGAACGGCAAATTTGCCTGCCGCTCTCGAAGCAGCAGTATGATGGCATCTGGGACCATCCAGCGAAAGTCCGAATCTGGATCGATCAGATGATTGAATGTTCACCCGAACTATTTCCTGAACAGATTACCGACGGATATCACTTGAAAGGAAAGTTACCCGCTTCGGCGAAAATGCCGGATATCCAGCTCCGACAGA
>JBDNIG010000200.1:0-7055 GCA_041688415.1 Rhodopirellula sp.
AAGCCGTGATCGATTGGCTGTGTGGCCGAGCCAAGGGATTCACGACGCCCGATGGTGATGAACCGGTCACCGCCGATTGGTCGACGGGAAAGGTTGGGATGACGGGCACGTCGTACAACGGCACCTTGCCCCTGGCGGCCGCCACGACGGGCGTCGAAGGGCTGGAAGCGATCATCCCTATCGCCCCCAACACGTCGTATTATCACTACTACCGATCCAACGGCTTGGTCCGCCATCCAGGCGGCTACACGGGTGAAGATATCGACGTGCTCTACGATTTCATCCACAGCGGTAACCCCGAATTGCACGATCACTGCAACTGTGAAATTCGCGAAAAAATCATGCTAGCCAATATCGACCGCGAGTCCGGTGATTACAACGACTTTTGGGCGGGGCGAGACTACTTGAACCAACTCGATCATGTCCACGCGGCCACGCTGATGTCTCACGGGTTCAACGATTGGAACGTCGTCCCGGAACACAGTTATCGGATTTCCGCCGCACTGAAGAAACGTGGTGTTCCCGTCCAGACCTACTACCACCAAGACGGCCACGGTGGACCACCGCCGATGAAGATGATCAACCGCTGGTTCACCCACTATCTCTTCGGCGTGGATAACGGCGTCGAGAACGATCCGAAATCGTGGATCGTCCGCGAGGGCAAAAAACACGACGAGCCAACTGCCTACGCGGACTACCCTAATCCCGATGCGGCCCCGGTGGACCTGCACCTGATCGGTGGTGCACCACAATATGGCAAATTATCGCTTTCCAAAGATGAATCCCAAGGACGCGAGACGCTCATCGATAACTTTTCGTTCGATGGAGAATCGCTCGCCAAGGCGGAATGGACGGAGCACCGATTGATTTACGTGTCTCCTGAGTTGTCCCAGCCCGTGCATCTCTCGGGCGTCGCCTCGATCCAGATCCGGTTGGCGAGCGACCGGCCAGCCACCAATTTATCGGTGTGGGTGGTGTCATTGCCGTGGACGGACCGCCGCCGCGGTGGGCACATCAACGACAACCTGATCACGCGTGGATGGGCGGACCCGCAGAACGCTGAATCGATCCGCGAGAGCAAGCCGCTCGTGCCGGGCAAGTTCGTCGACATGAAGTTCAACCTGCAGCCCGGCGATCAAATCATCCCCGCCGGTCAAAAGGTCGGCTTGTTGATCATCGCGAGCGACCGTGACTTCACCCTATGGCCCGATCCCGGCACCGAGCTGACCGTCGACCTACCCGCTACCACGTTGACGCTGCCCGTCGTCGGTGGCGAGTCCGCATTGGAAGCCGCCTTCCCACCCAAACCGACACCGGAGGCCGAAGCGGACGACGCTGCGCCGAGCAAATGAACACCTCAGGTAGTTGCCGTCACCAGACGGTGGATTGCATTACCAGAACAGAAAAATCGCTAGCAAAATCCGCTACGAGAACAGATCGCGGTTCAATAGGATCGCGTATCCACCCAGGACGCCCAACCCAATCGTGCCAGCGTAGACGAGCCAGATTGCCAGTGACGCGGCCAGCCCTGGCGGACGCACGATCAAGGATTCATACATCTGCACGATCAGTGCCGCTCGGTTGGCGGTTGGCATCGTGGCGAGGGATGTCATTTGCATTTCTTGATCGAGAAACGTGATCGCCGCATTGGGGATCTCATTGTGCTCGGGTTGCGGCAGGGGTCGATCACGTAGTCGCTGGACCAACGACGAGACCCGGAACGTCATCGGCAGTGAGATCATCAATGGGATCGCGATGAGCAGTAGAACGGGGCTGCGGGAGAAAATTGCGAACGCGAACATCACCCCAATTCCCGCGAGCCTCGCCATCAACTCCAGAATCGGCGAGCGGCACAGGAGCGTCAGGTGCACGATCCAACCACCATCGAGTGGCATGATCGGAAGCAGGTTGAGCACGTTCAAGAGCAGCCCCATCGCCCCCAACTCAAACATCCAGTTCCGTTCCGTCATCAGCCCCGCAGCCATCAACGGAAGTGCCAGCACGATCCCCGGCACCGGTCCTGCTAGGTAAACGAGTGCCTTCTTCCACGGCGAGATGTTGAAATGCCGACCACTGACGGCGGCCCCGAGAAACGGCACAAAGAACATCTTCACGTTGCGGTATCCAAACCACCGCATCGCGATGTAATGACCGGCTTCGTGGAACAACAGCACGATCACGATCATCGACACCATCCAGGCATCCCACCAAGCCACGCCCAAGGCAATGAACACGGCGAGTGAAATCAACAGCGTGAGAAGTTTTTTAATGCCTCCGGTCGATTTGCTTTCGATGGCCCGCACCGCCGCGACCAACCTCGAATTGACGGCCGTTTCGGCAGTGGCATCGCCCAAGCCTACAGTCGTCTCGCCGGCCTCCGATCCATCGGCAATCTGGATCACCGGCAGTGCAATCGGGTGCCGCAAGGTGGGCAGGATATCATCGGGTGAATTCATCCTTCTAGGCTACCAAGCGCCCGTACATCACGCCACCAAATCGGGTGATCGTGACCTGCATCCTCGGAGTCAACGTGCTTTTTTCCAACGATCACGATCGGCAATCCAGCGGTCGCGATCCTGATCGGCTCTGCCACGCGGGGTCGAATCGTCGTTCTTGTCATCATCAAAACCCAGCGTGGATTCAACCACTTTGATCATCCCCCAGACCACCAAGGCAGCGGTGGCTTTCACGCCATCGCCGACGGATTTGCCGATCGAGCGAGGCTCGGGTTGGAGATCGGGATCCTGCGTCTCAGTCGAATCAGGCTGGACGTAGGAAACCGTCTGCGCATGCGGCAACGGTGGGAGGGATGTGTCGTACGTGACCGACTGCAGCAACGTATCGAATTCGGGATTTTTCGGGCGCGCCGTGTGGCAACCGAAACAGGGAGTCAGGCACAGCCCGACTGCCAGCAATCGGAAACGATCTTGGAAATACGTCATGGCGGCGTACCGGAGAAACAAGAGGCCACGTCGGTTGTTTCGTCTAATCACTGCCTCGGGTGTGATGCAAGTCCAATATTGTCGACCGCCCCCTCACTTTCGCAGCGATGTGATACTATTGTGAGTTGCTGCGGACTCACGTTTTCCGCGACCAGTCCCACGACCGAGGTAAAAAACATGAAATTGACTTTGTCTCGCCCCGCATCGATTTTATCGACACTCTGTTTTTGCGGTGTCACGGCGGTTGCCCTGCTGTCACCTCAATCAGTCCACGCTGATCCGCCGGCCGCCACCGCGAAAGCTGCCGATGCCCAGCCTTCTGCGGCGCCGACGACAAATATTGAGATTTTCGAGGCGGGAACCCTCGTCGTACCGGCTGAGTTCAAAAAAGCCAAAAAAGCGAACAACATCATCGATCACGAGTTCGCCGTCAGCGTCGGCGAAGGCGATGACGTGCAAACGGCCCGCGTCACGATGATGCCCGCCAGTGGCGGGGTGAAGGCGAATATCGATCGCTGGATCGGCCAGTTCAGTGGATCAAAAAAGAATGTCAACCCGACCGAGGAAACCGTCAGCGGGAAGTGGGACGTCTATGTGGTGAAAATCGCCGGTGAGTATGCTGACCGGATGGGTGATGGCCCATTCGCGGGTGGGCGATTTGTCAAACGCCCCGATTACGCCATGATGGGAGCCATCCTGATCGAGCCGAGCCAGGATTCGCCTGAGTAGCCCGAATTCGCGCACCGCCGCGAGTACTTTGTCAAAATGATCGGCCCCGAGTCGGTGATCGCTGCCCACGGCAAAGCGTTTAAGAACATGGTCAATTCCGTCGGTCAATAACCAACCAAGCGTGTGAATACTCAAACCTTTCTCGAACACCACGGTATCGTCCGCAATCCTTTTGCTGAGGAGGATGCGCAAACCGATCCGGTGTTCAAACGATACTGCATTCGCAACGCCTATCATCCCGCGTGGGATAAGGTGTATGGCGATCCGACCGAACCGGCGACCGCGATTATTTTCGGCCCCAAAGGGTCCGGGAAAACCGCGATGCGGCTGCAGATCGATCAGCATTTGGTGCAGTTCAACGCTGAGCATCCGGGGGACCGCGTCTACATCATTCGCTACGACGATTTCAATCCGTTCCTGGATCACTTCTGCCAGCGATTGGGCAAACGGGCCGCTCGGAAACCGGAAAAGGCGCTCGATGCGTGGCGATTGTGGGACCACATGGACGCAATCATGTGCATCGGTGTGACCGAACTGATCGATCAGGTGCTCGCGGACGACAACGGCGGGCGGTCACGCACCGACGACGGCAACCGGATCGATGCCGGACGGGCGTCGAAGCTCGATCGCAACGATGCCCGCGATCTCCTGCTGCTGGCGGCGTGCTACGACCAGTCGACAACGTCGACGTTCAGCGGCCGGATCGCACAACTGCGCCAACGTCTCGGCTTCAGCAAATGGATGGCGTCGATCGATCTCTATCTTGGCGTGTGTTGGTCGATTCTCGTCACGATCGTGATCGGTGGGTTGTTCTGGAACTCCGCCGACGCCGAGGGCGTGCGGACTTGGAATCTATTGTGGCTGATCCCGATTTTGATCTTTTTTGGCATGCTGCCCTACGCTATTCGCCTCATCAAAAACCACTTCGCCGCCGCTGGCATCCATCGGCATATGCGGGTGGGCAAACGGGAGACTGGGGCGGTTCGCAAGGTTTTGATGCAGTTCCCGTCCCGCGAACTCGAGAGTCAACCGGTGCCCCGCTATGACCGCACCGACGATCGCTACGAATTGCTGCGGAAATTCCAAGGCGTGCTCTCGCGACTCGGCTTTGACGGCATGATCGTTTTGATGGACCGCGTCGATGAACCGCACATGACGGGCGGCAAACCTGAATTGATGCGGCGATTTGTGTGGCCGCTGCTCGACAATAAATTGCTCAAGCACCCTGGGCTCGGTTTCAAAATGATGCTACCCGAAGAGTTGTACCGGGACACCGAGCGTGAAACACGTGAATTTCACGAGCGGGCTCGGCTCGACAAGCAAAACGTGATCCCGGCGTTCCAGTGGACTGGCGAATCGCTATACGATTTGACTCGTTCGCGGATGAGCGCCTGTGCCGCTGAGGGGCAGAAGCCCGAGCCGCGAGATCTGTTCGAGGACTCACTTTCGTATGAAAAGATGCTCGTTGCGTTTGAATCGCTGCGGGTTCCGCGACATTTATTCCGTTTTCTCTACCGGGTTGTGTCCGACCACTGCAATCGATTTACGGATTCCGACCCGCAATTCAAAATCGAAAAGTCCACATTTGAGACGGTATTGGCGGTCTACACGCGAGAAATGCAACGCGAATGAGCGTTGACCATTCCCAAAATCCCGTAAAAAAGATACAATTAGGGTGATTTTGACGCGTCCTATCACTCGATAGAATCGTTACAGTCCCTGCCATCATGCCTTATGAGCGGATAGCGGCCCCGTCGTCTCTCTCCGACCAGCATCCCATACCTCGCCCTCCCATGATCGACTCCAGCACCTCTCCGATCACCTCCAAGACGATCGAAACCGTCGCGGGCATTACCGTTCGACTGTGCGGCGATTCGGGAGACGGGATGCAGTTGCTCGGGACTCAGTTGACCAACACTTCGGCGTTGGCGGGCAACGACGTGGCGACGTTCCCGGACTTCCCCGCTGAAATTCGCGCCCCACGCGGTACTCGCGCGGGCGTGTCCGGATTCCAAGTGCAGTTCTCCAGTCGCGAGATTTTCACGCCCGGCGACACGCTCGACGCGCTCGTCGTGATGAACCCCGCCGCGATGGTCACCAATATCGCCGATCTGCGCAAAGGCGGTATCCTGATCGCCAACGAAGACGGATTCAACGACAAGGAATACAAGCTCGCCAAAGTCGAAAGCAATCCGCTCGAAGCCGACGTGATCGAACAGTCCTACCGCGTCGTTCGCGTCGCGATGACCAAGCTCACCCGCGAAGCGGTCAGTGAGTTTGGGTTGAGCACCAAGTTCGCCGATCGCTGCAAGAACTTCTTCGCGATGGGGATCGTGTACTGGCTGTTCGGTCGTTCGCTCGACGCGACGCTGCGGTTCATCGAGGAGAAATTCTCGAAGAAACCCGACATCATGAACGCCAACATCGCGGCCCTGCGTGCCGGTTGGGCGTATGGTGAAACGACCGAGGTGTTTGGGGAAAGCTATCAGGTCGAAGCGGCCAAGCTCGATCCCTGCACGTACCGCAACATCATGGGCAACCAAGCCCTCGCCTGGGGACTGATCGCCGCCTCGAGCGTCAGCAAGAAGGAACTGTTCTACGGAACGTATCCGATCACGCCAGCCTCAGACATTCTGCACGAACTGACTCGTTACAAGAACTTCGGCGTGCGGACGTTCCAAGCCGAGGATGAAATCGCAGCGATTGGGGCAACCATCGGTGCGGCGTTTGGTGGGTCAATGGCCGTCACGGCGAGCAGCGGCCCCGGGATCGCACTCAAGGGCGAAGCGATGGGCCTGGGCATCATGCTCGAACTGCCCATGATCATCATCAACGTCCAGCGTGGTGGTCCTAGTACCGGATTGCCAACGAAGACCGAACAGAGCGATTTGCTGCAGGTCATGTACGGTCGCAACGGCGAAGCACCGATGCCGATCCTCGCACCACGCTCGCCAGGCGATTGTTTCGCGATGGCGGTCGAAGCTTGGCGAATTGCCGTCGAGTGCATGGTCCCGGTGATGGTGCTCTCGGACGGTTATATCGCGAACGGCAGCGAGCCTTGGAAAATTCCCGACATCAATGACCTGCCTGAAATCGTATGCACGCATCCCACGGCAAGTGATTCAGGCGAGCCGTTCTTGCCCTATTCTCGGGACGAGAACCTCGCACGTCCCTGGGCCATTCCCGGTACCCCGGAACTGATGCACCGCCTCGGTGGATTGGAGAAGGAAGATGGCACGGGCAACGTTTCCTACGATCCCGACAACCACCAACTCATGGTCGACACCCGCGCCGCCAAGGTTGCGAAGATTGCCGAGCGGATCCCTGATCAAGATGTCTTCGGCGAAACCTCCGGCGACGTTTTAGTCGTTTCCTGGGGTGGCA
>JBDNIG010000201.1:0-8492 GCA_041688415.1 Rhodopirellula sp.
CCATTGCCAGTTCTCCGTTTGCTCGGGAAAGACACCGATGTGCCCAAACGGCGTCGGCTGGACCGGCATCCTGAGCACCGCCACCTCAGGCTGAGTCGGATCCGATACTTCGATCGCCAACTGCTCCGGCCAGGCTGTGCGATGGACCCAAGACTGAGACGCCGCGTTATAACGGCTGTCGGCATTTTTCCAGGCCGTGGGCTCGCGTGGCAGAGCATTCTCGGCCGCCGGACTGGGCCGATCGACCAATCGCCCGGCCAGCGATTCGAGCTTGCGCCCATTGCCAAAGTCGATCAGTTGGTAGCAGCGGGACAAAGCAAAACCTGGAAATCAGAAGCGGGAGCGGTCAACAAGGTAATCGATTCCCCGCCATTGCGGGATAGGTTCGATACCAGTCTAGCTAGGATCGCGGGAGTCGTCATTCGCGGATAGTCGCTGATCGCTCCGCGATCAAAGCATTGGATCGGTGGAACAATCCACGTGCGATTTTTCGGAATCATTGTCGATCGGCTCGTTTTGCATTCGACTACTCCGTGTCATCCTGATTCGCAATCGAAACGAAGCCACATCAACACGAGGAAAGAGTTCATGAAAATCATGGTCATCATCAAAGCAACGAATCGCTCCGAAGCCGGTGAAATGCCCAGTGAGCAATTACTCACCGCAATGGGTAAATTCAACGAGGAACTGGTGGCGGCCGGCGTCATGAAAGCGGGCGAAGGACTCAAGCCCAGTTCGGCAGCCAAACGAGTTCGCTTCCACGGCGGTGAACGCACGGTGACGGACGGACCGTTCGCGGAGACGAATGAGCTGATTGCTGGCTTCTGGATCTGGGAAGTCGCCTCGATGCGGGATGCGATCGAGTGGGTCAAACGCTGTCCCGACCCGATGCTCGAAGACTCCGACATCGATATTCGGCCGCTCTACGAGATGGAGGATTTTGCCGAACAAGACCCGCAAGGTGCGATCCGCGATCAAGAAAACTCGTTGAAACGAGCAGTTTCGCTGCAAGGGGCATCGGTTCAACCCTACCTATTTTTCAGCGGACGCTGCGAAGAGGCTCTGGCGTTCTACGAACAGGCATTGGGCGCGAAGGTCATCATGAAGATGCGATTTGACGAGAGCCCCGACGCAGTTCCCGAGGGCATGCTGTAAGCTGGTTTCGAGCAAAAAATCATGCACGCGTCACTTACCATCGGCACGATGTCGATCATGGCGTCGGATGGCTGTGACGACAAATCGAAGTTCGATGGTTTTCGCTTGACCCTATCGGTGCCAACCGAAACGGGTGCCGAGTCAGCCTTCAACGCGCTCGCCGAGGGTGGCCGAGTCGACATGCCGCTTACAGAAACCTTTTGGTCACCCCGATACGGAATGGTCACCGACAAGTTCGGCGTGGGCTGGATGGTGATGGTCCCCGGATCCCCGCAGTGACGGGTGGAACCAACCAAGCAAACTACGAATAGCGGGATTCTGGCGTCGATGAGCCCGTCGACCGGATCTTGCAGCCGCCTCACATGAGCATTATCATGCCCGCTTTCGTGCTCTGAACTCGCATCCCATGAGCGATTCCCTGGCAGCTCTCCATGAAGTGGAGCACCGAAACCACCGTATGTTGCACATCCGGGCGATTAGCTCAGTTGGTTAGAGCGCTGCTTTCACACGGCAGAGGTCACAGATTCGAGTTCTGTATCGCCCACTCCTCAGAACCCCGTAAAACACTGTGTTTTTCGGGGTTTTTTCGTTCTCCTGCCGAATCGGCTAAACCTCCCATCTTGCCAGGCTTTGACCCTTCTTGACTCCTTTTGTACGCAGTTGGGGCAACCGCTGGGGCAACGGAAGATTCCGCCCCCGGTCCGATCGGCAAATTCGGCAGTAACTCGACCGCCCCCGATGTTTCCAAAAGTCTCTCATCGGTGTACGTGTTCATCGTGAGGGCGATGTCACTGTGCCGCATGACCGGTCAACAGAAAGAACAACGTCGCACCGAGACCATGGAGATCCGCGGCAGGCCCAACCCGCTCTCCGCTGACCTGTTCGGGTGCCATGTAGTTGAGCGTTCCGAGCAAACGGCCCAGTGAAGTCTCGGTCTGCTCAGTTGTCATCTCGACCAGATGCGCCAAACCAAAGTCAAGCAGTTTCACTTGTCCGCCGCGATTGATCATCAAGCTCAATCAACGAGTGTGACACCAAGTCGATTTTTCTCAGAGTACGCCTGCGGCTGACTGTTAAACAGTCAGCCGCAGGCGTACCGGATTTATCTCTGAGACGTACACGATGACGACCATCAGTCCAAATAGGTGGTGTAGGCATGTTCCAGGCCGGTATACGGCGTAATCCATTTCCAATTCTGCAACGGCTTCCCTTCTTTTAGCGGGTTGCCAAGCACGTAGGCGATGGCGTTTTCGATCGCTTCATCACAGTCCAAGAAGATTTTGCACTGATGTCGTGCCCACATTCCATGGGGACGCTCGCCACTTTTCGCGAACAATGCTAGCGGGTGCCTTTTGTCTTCGATCAGTTGTGTTGTTGCTGCACCTTTCAGCAAATTCGCCATCTGCTCAGCTTGGTAGCAATGCCGACCGATGACCAAGTGGGTGTGCTCGGGAAGAATCTCGCAAGCCCAGATAGAATATTGGCGGCTCATCCGGCCGAAGTGTGCGCCGGAGGTTTTTAAGGAATGGCTCAAGTGTCCAATGACGATTTGTAGGCGTGGGGCACTGGAGCGTACACTCAACTTGCGGTGAGAAACGGAGTCAAACTCGAATGGCGTGGACTTAAGCAATCCAAGTGAGCCGTAGGCGCTAGCTTCGGGCGTTGCATTGCGTTAACGGCGTCGAAACCCGCGGCTAGCGCCGTCGGCTCACTAAGTCCACGCCATTCGAGTCAAACTCTGCAGAGGTGCGGGCTTGATAAGGGATATCCCGGTTGCCCGCGATTTTCTGCATAAGCTGGGCGCCAATGGTGCCGACGGTCCTCGGCGGATTTGGGTTCGCCGAGGACACATTTCTAACAAAATCACCGGGCACTTGAGTCATGCCTGAAAAAACTCCAGTCACTACGATCGACACTGATTTATTGCGAGTGAATGCCTTCATAATGATGGCACCTTGACCCAAATGATCGTTGGCGTACGCTATTCAGCATTGACGGAGGCGCACTGCCTTCCACTACGGAAAACGCTCAACAAACAAAAAGGTGCTTCCATGACTCGCGTTGCTGTCGTCGGTTTGGGGATGATGGGATTGACCCACTTGAATGTCTACCGATCTCTCCCGAACGTCACCATTGCCGCGATTTGCGATGCCGATGCGGATCGCCTATCCGGGAGAACGGCGGCGGCGGGGAATGTCGAAGGACAAGCCGAAGCCTCGGTCGCTTCGCTGCCAGCGGAGGTGCGACGGTGCAGCGATTTGAATGATGTCATCGGTGCGGACGATATTGATGTGGTCGACATCTGTTTGCCTACCCATTTACATGTTCGCTTTGGAAAACAAGTTTTAGCGGCTGGGCAACATTTGATTGTTGAGAAGCCGCTCGCCCGCACGGCTGCCGACGCCGCTGAGCTGGCCGAGGCGGCCCGGACCGCCAAAGGTTTGTCGTTTGTTGGGCAGTGCATGCGATTTTGGCCAGGATGGGCTTGGCTCAAAGAAGCGGTCGACGACGAACGCTATGGCAAGGTGCTGGCGGCCACGTTCCGGCGAGTGGTCGATCATCCGCAGGGTGCTTTCTACGAGAATGGGGATCTCTGCGGTGGAGCACTCTTGGATCTCCATGTCCACGACACCGACTTTGTTCATTATCTGTTCGGCGTGCCCAATAGCGTCTGCAGCTTTGGTTATTCCAAACAGACAAACCAGCCCGATCACGTTGTGACTCGGTACCAATACGATGATGTTCCGTTGGTCGTTGCCGAAGGCGGATGGACGATGAGCAAAGGGTTTCCCTTTTGCATGTCATACAACTTGAACTTCGAAGACGCGACCGTGGATTTTGATATCAACCGTGAGCAATCTTTAAGGGTTTGCCCGTCGGGTCAACCGATCGAGTATCCAGCCGTTGAAGACAAGATGGGCTATGATTTAGAGCTCGCCGACTTCATCGATTGCATTGAACAGGGGCGCCAATCGAAGACGGTCACACTCGACGATGCCGCCGGGACCATACGAATCATCGAAGCCGAAGCTGAGAGCATTAAAATGGGTCAAAGCGTCTCACTCGGTACCGCTTAGCGACAGCGAATCAATAACCCGAGTAGTGGACGAGGCAACGAGTCCTGGGTGACGGGACTCGTTGCCTCGTCCACTACCATTCGGCGCATTTTGTTGTTTCGCTGTCGCTTAATCGCCTCTGGAGTGAACTTTCGGTGTTACTGTACGCGGGTGCGCGATTTTGCTCAGCGACCAACAGTACGAGAGCAGTTTCATTGTCGATATCTTCGGTAGGATCAAGGATCGAAACGCAGCTTGCCGACTCTCGCTTGCGGATCCTGATCGTTGGGGCCGGAATCGCCGGCGCGACTCTGGCTTCGTTGCTGCGAAGACGCGGGGAACCGCCCGCACTCATTGAGCGTGCCAGCGAGGCTGCCGATGCTGGTTACATGCTGGGCATTGCCCCACTGGGAGGACGGGTTCTCAACGGATTGGGCTTGGCGGACGAGTATAATCGTGTCAGCCTGCCGGTATCGAACTATGAAATGTATAGTCATTCCGGGCAACTGCTTCAGCGTGCTTCGCTGGCGACTTTGGTCGAGCAGTTTGGCTCATGGCGAGGGATTGAGCGTGGGGTGCTGCTGAGTATGCTCCGCCGCACCGCGGGCAGGATCGAGTACGAGGCCACCATCGTTTCACAAACGGAAACGGGCCAGGCGGTCGAAGTTACTTTTCATGATTCCTCTCACTGCACATTTGATGTCGTTGTTGCTGCTGACGGAATTCACTCGAGTGTCCGGAAATCGCTCTTGCAGCCTGGCGAAGTCGAAGAGTTCGACACGGGATGGGGCGGTTTCGTGGCGTGGTCCGCCTCAGACGACCAAGACACCGAAACATACCGAGAGTTATGGGCGCCGGGCTGGGGAATTGGGCTTTACCCGACACCTGAGCGGATTGGAATATTCTTTGCTGGCCGTCATGTCGCCATCAAAGATCGCGACGCTAACGACGTTGCAGCGGAAATGGAAACTGAACTTCCTACGGGTGTTTTTTTAGAGACGCTTCGGGAACGTGACAGGTCAGCCGGAGGGTTTTATTGGCAGATGCACGATTTCCGTGCCAAGGTGTGGTGGCGAGGTCGAACCGTGTTACTGGGCGACGCGGCAACCGCGTTTCTTCCAACCGCGGGGATCGTGGCTTCCGCTGCGATGGATTCAGCCGCCGCACTGGCCGATGAATTATCTCGCGCCGACTCGGATCATTTGTCTTACGCATTGGAACTGTACGAAAAGCGTCAGCGCAGACGCGTCGAGCGAATGCAAACAAACTCACGCCGCCTGTCTCGATTGATGTTCGTCAATGGAAACGCCACCGCTTGGGCACGAAATCAACTCTTGAGGTTCTACACCACGAAGATGTTGGTTCGTGATATCTCCAAAGTCATGCGAGGAGACTGATCCGTAGCGGAAGTCGCCAAGGCTTTCGTTGTTGATCACCGTGTTTGAACCCAGTTACAAACGAGCGGCACGAATGCATGTCGTTCTCGCGATGCTAGCGACACGTTTCTCGGATCGCAAGCTGGAAGCTTACGCCACTTCATCGTATTTCTGTACGACGTCCAGGTGCAGTTCTCGCATCGTCAGCCAGAAATCGTTTTCAAGTGTCGGATCGTTTGAACGGACGATGTTCAAACTCACTTGGATCTTACGCGTCTCGGCTCACTAAATCATCAGTTCACGAGTACGACAAGAGACAGAAATGCTTGGCGATGAATGACCTCGTGCGAAACGCACATCGGCTAAAACGCGCGACGGACGGAGCCGTCGGTCGACAATGCGTTCGCGTGATGGGCCGTTCTACGGGGCTTCTTCTGCAGGTGGGTTTGGAACGAGATTGGGTGCGTTCAAATATGTCAGAAGATGATTCATTTCTGGGGGTAGAATCGATTTCTCAAAACCCTCGGGCATCAGCGAGATGCCCGTGCTGCGGATCCACTCGATATCGTCGCGTAGAATGCTCTGACGTTTCCCGTCTTGCAATTGGAGTTCAATCGCGGTGGTGGATTCAGTGCTGATGACTCCCGTCAACAACTCGCCGTCGAGCGTCAGGATGTTATATCCTTGATACCTATCCTCCACGGCGAGATTGGGGTCCAAGATCGCGGTCAAGAGTGTTTTGGGCGAACGGTCTTTGAGGCCGGCGAGATCTGGGCCGACGACGTGACCAACTTCGTTGACTCGATGGCACGCGGCGCACTGTTTCTCAAAAACCTTCGCTCCCCGTTGTGGATCGCCGGGTTCGGTCGCACTGGCAAGGTAGTGTTGCAGGATCACTTGCTTTTCCGCCGCGGAACTGGGCTCGCCAAACAGGCTGGTCGCCGCCGTTTTGACTTGATCGCTGGCGTGGGCAAGAAGACGCCGTCGAAGGTCGTCGCTGATCGCATGAAGTGACACTTCTTTTGCTTGAAGTGCTGCGATCAGTTTGGACGTGGTGGCTTCACGGGTGAGGATCGCGTTCAATGCAGCTTGTCGCACGGTGGGACTCAACGATGCGAGGCGACCGAATATCGCGTCGGGTTCGTTGGCGACGATCGCCTCCGCGGCGGCGATCTGGACTTCGACCGGTTGCGAGGCGGTGAGTAGGTCCAGATGGACGCTGTCGTCCCTCTTTTCCAACGCGAGCAAACGGAGCGAGGCGACTCGTAGCGGGATGCTGGCCTGCGTGTCCGATGCCCACTGCGCGGCATGCGTTTTCAATTCAGCTACGAGCGTTTCGGTACTCGCTGCAATCTCCGCGTTCTTTTGACGCAGAGTTTTCAAAGTCTTTGTTAACGTATCGATTTGATCCGGGGCGGGAATGTCATCGCGGATCGACGCGACGAGGGATTTCACCAGACTTGATACGAATTGAGTTTCGCCGCTCCGCGCGGCCATTTCCAAAATCACCTCTTGGTAGGCGGCAGCGGCTTGAGGGTTATTTTGAATCGTAGCGTGAAATGCCGTCAACATTTCGGGTTGGAGGGAACTGATGACGGCGTCTCGAATCGTGGGCAGATCGCCCGAGTTCGCAGCGATTTCGGCGAGTTTCGCAACCGCCTGCGGCGAATCACTATACCCAAGTGAATACGCCAGTTGCTGGCGGACGTGCGGATCGGTGTCATCGCACCGCAGCACAGACGAAAGCAACAAGGAGGCCGAACCCGCATCACCGCTAATCAACGGTTCGGACAACCGAATCGCGTGCCGCCGCACCGTTGCGTCCAAATCTCGTAACGCAACCTCAAGCGTTTCCACGGTCAATTCGTCCAACCCATCAAGAGTGCAAATCGCATGCAAACGCGCCAATGGGTTCCGTGATGTTTCCACTGCCTCTTGCAGTAATTGAGTCGCGGCGGTGTCGTGTCGACGGATCAACATCGCTTGGGCGAGGTCGCGGTCTCGACCACTTGGCGAGCCGAGTTGATCGACAAGCTGTTGGGTGCTCATGTCGCTCAACTTCAGGATCGGCCTGGGGGGCTGATCGGTTGGGAAGATGCGGTAGATCCGGCCGCGATCGTGACCGGCGCGAAGTGACAGCGTTTTCTCCCGCTCATCGTCAATCCACTCGGGATGCTCGATCACCAATCGATACATGTCCGCGACCCACAATGCACCGTCGGGACCGGTCGTTACGCTCGATGGACGGAACCAGCTATCCTCGGACGCCAGGAATTCATACGTCGCTTCGTCGCTGGGCCGGTGGCTTTCAAAGCTCGCTCCACTGGGCACGAGCAGGCGTCGTTGGACCACATTGTGGACCGGTTCGCAGGTGAACGTGTTTTGGATGAAGTCGGGACCAAACAAGTCGTCTCGGTAGACCATGGTGCTACACGCGGATGTGTATGCATGCTTACTGCCCGGAGCGGGCGGCACGTAACCGGACCAGTGGCTGAGCACGCGAGAAATAGGAAACACCTCCGTGTTGTCCAGGCGGGCAATGTTTCGGCTCGGGGTCGCCGGGGGGACAAAAGGGTTTCGTCGCAGGTACTGGGCGGGATGCACGTAGTGTCGAACGGGAAGCGAATTGTTGCATCCGAACCAATTGCCATGATCGTCGCGATGACGTCCGAACTGGGTTTGTCCCGCTTGGAGGTCGAACGCACCCGTGGTCGGTCGGATACGAAGGTCTTGACCGCGAATATCGACGATCTCGCCTGTCTTCGTGGACTTGATCGTCCCGCCACTGTCACCATTGGCCAAATAGATCCAGTTGTCCAATCCGCGTTCGAATCCGTTGACGCGGTGCTGTTGATTTCCTTCGCCAAAACCTTGGTAGAGTTCCGTTTGCAGATCGGCGGTTCCA
>JBDNIG010000202.1:0-4907 GCA_041688415.1 Rhodopirellula sp.
CTGACGACTCAGCAGCGTCGGTCCCGCCGCCGGTTGGCACGCGAGCTTGGCGCCTATCCGGGGACTGATGACGCGGACCGGCGCGTTGCCGAAATTCGGTACGTCGAATCCTGCGGACACGGGTAGATAGGACGCTTACTGAGCATCACCCTGAGCGAACAACGTCGATTCGTACGAGTGACGCGATTTGCTGGGATCAGCCGTCAGTAAACGAATCGCCTCGCCGTTCATCCGGGTATCGATCAGCAGCTTGATTCGCCGCCGTAGGCACCGCCACACGGTCGCCCGCGTCGCGATGTTGTCGACACAACAAAACACGACGTCACCGACGCGGTGCAGCGAACGGAAGCGGTCGATGATGAAGTCGATTTCGATCCACGGATCGATGCGTTCGACCTCCAGCATCGTGGCAATGACTTTCGCTTGCCCAATCTCACCGGCTCGGTAGCCTTGGGTCGTCACGTTTGCTAGCTCGACGATGTCGAAGTCGATCAATTGTAACTTCGTGACGCCGATCGAGGCGAGTTGCAGTGCGACTTGACGACCGATTGCGCCTACACCGATTACCGTGACGCTGGTATCCAGAATGCGATCTCGCGGAACGAGACTCGCTTGCCGATCAAAACGATCTTGGTTGGTATTCAAGATGCCACCCGTTCACTTTCCGACCAACCAGCATCGTCCCGCCACTCGAAGGGATCATTGGCCAGCGTTCGTGGACGCCGTGTGAACGGGTCGTGAACCGTGACGGCGGCCTCGTACTCGGATTCCCATAGTTCTTGATCGGACTCCGGGAATTCGGTGTCGTAGTCAACTTCGACGGCAAGCCGTTTGTTGCAGCCCGGCCCAACGTTCATCCGCAGGCGAGCGTAAGTGGCCCCGCCTCGTGCGATGATGAACATCACGGCCCAGTCCGGAGTACCAAAGGCACGCTGGAATGTCTCTTCGTCCGTGCCACTGGGGTGGGGAGACGAGCCAGGATGCGTGTGCAGCCAAATTCGCCCGCACGTTTCAGGCGTGTGTCCTTGGTCGATCTGATCGTCGAAATAGTCCGCAACAGCGGAATTGTCGAACGACACCGATGCTGTTTCAGTAAGAGTCCACTCCCCGGCCAATAAGTTGACCATCGTGTCAGCGTCGATGGGAAGGTTGCGAAGCCAGCGTGTGAACTGGTGGACCATCAGTCCCGCTGCGATGCTGGCTGCGAAAATCGTGCTGCGTGACGTGCAGCCGATCGCAGTTGATAACGGATGAACGGCGCTTCTTTGGGGGCGGTTCCGCGAGCATGAGCCAGGAGCGACTAGGAACACGAAAGTAGAGGTGACTGGCTGGACGGCTTTCCTACTGGGGTTTGCAGTATCATGATCGGCATCTTTCCAAGAGTTCAAAGAGATTTTGTCATGTGTTTGCCGTTTTGTACGATGTTTGTCGTCGCCGGCTTGTCGACTGCTCTAAACTCGCTACGCGGTCAAGATTGGACTCGCTTCCGAAGCGCGAACGGACAAGGCACCACGTCTGAAAGCGACCGGCCCCTGGAGTGGTCCATTGACAGCAACATCGCCTGAAAAACGCCGATTCCGGGCCAAGGCTGGTCGTCTCCCATCGTGTGGGGCGACCACGTCTTCGTGACGGCCGCGACGGAAGCTGGCGCGTCTTGTCAAGCGATCACGATCGATCGCAAGAGTGGCGAGGTGCTTTGGAACACCGAAGTCCACCGTCAGGTACCAGGACCCAAGCGAGCCCAGAACTCTTGCGCCACGCCGGCACCGGTATCCGACGGCGAACGAGTCTACGCTGGAGACGGCAGTCAGAAAGGGACCAGCGTGGCAGCCGAAACGGGACCCACCATGATAAGGGGGTAGCGGCGGTTGATGGGGGCTGACTTGAGGGGGCCGGAATTGGTTTGTTGGCGAGCTTTCACGCTCGCTCAATCGATCGGTTTCGGAGGAACCTCAGGTGCTCACCATGCAACAATATGAACTCATTCGACGAATGATCTTCGTCGAGGGATTGTCCATTCGTGAAGTCGCGCGACGTCTCGGGCACTCCCGCAAGAGTATTTGCAAGGCGATCGAGAACTCGGCTCCACCCGCGATGCAGATTGAGCCCGGCCGATCACGATCGACAACGACCAGATGGTGGTCAGTGCCGGTGGCGACCGCGTCCAGACGCACGACGTCGCAACAGGCGAGCGAATTTGGTCGGTCTACAGTCAGGGCGAGGGCGTGACACCCTCACCCGTGCTGGGTGAAGGCCTGATCTTTACCTCGTCCCGTTTCGAGGAGCCGACAATCCGAGCCATTCGCCCGAGCGGCCGTGGGGATGCGACCGAATCGCACATTGTTTGGGAACAGACGCGCGGCGTCCCGACCTTGCAATCGCCGCTGCACGTCAAGCGGTACCTAACACGCTTACTCGTGACAACATCATGTACTGCATCGAAGCGACGGCGGGTGACGCTGTCTGGAAAGAACGACTCGCCGGCAACTACTCCGCGTCGCCGCTGCTAGCCGGCGAGCGGATCTATATCACCTCGGAAGAAGGTATCACCACGGTGCTGGAGCCCGGGTCGCAATACAAGGAGATCACCACGAACAAACTTGCCGGCAAAACGATGGCATCGATCGCGGTTTCCCAAGGCAACTTCTTCATTCGAACCGGAGACTCCCTCTTTTGCATCGGAAACTCGACACGCTTATGAAGCCTCTGTTCTCACGTAGAATTCGGCAAACTCACCTCGCCGGAAGTCGATGCCTCCCCGAAGCCAACTCAAACCAAGGAAACCAAATTAAAAAAGAAGGTCGGACTCGGATTGCTCACATGTTGCGTCGGTGATCCCACCGACAGCACGAACAACGGTTTTTTCGTGCTGGTGGTTGCGTCGACCGAGGCAGCTTTGGTCCAGCGGCTCCGGTCGATGAAACCGAAGCCGCTACGCCAACCTGCAAGTTAACGCGGAGGTGTAGACGACCGAAACGGTCCTTGGGCAGATCGAGTTTCTGTCAGTCGATGCAGCCAACCTTTCCTGCGTCTCCCGATGCCCGACGAGTCCACTGAGGGTGCGGTCCCCATCGATGAAAAGTGGCGGAAGTCTTTGGCAGCCGAGCTCGCGAGAATCGGTGCCGACCCAGAGGCACTGCTCAACGAGATGGGGTTCCCGAGGGAACTTGCCGCCTGCAGCAGTCTGCTGAGCCGCTTCTATTTCCTTTGGGTCGGATGTCTTCGTCTCAATCTGGAAGTGACCCCTGCAGGTTGTCAGGGCCGCGTATCCAGGCGGGACGTGGTAGGGGGGTGATGCGGCGGCAGTCGTAGCCACGAGTGGATCGATGGATAGGATTCGATCACGTCCGGTTTCAGGTGAGAAGTCGATAGTTGCCGCATCCAGTCGTTAAGGCGGTCGTTGCGGCGACCAAAATTCATCAGGAAACATCGTTTAACGAGCTTGTTTCCGTTGGATTGCATTGGGATTTCTTGTCTTTTGTATGGATTTGCTGGCATGAAAATTGGTACCATCATCGGAACACGAGATTCTGTGAAAAATCAGGAAGCATCCATGCCAAACAAAACAAACATCCTGCCCAACGTCAGCGTCGCTGGCCTCAAGGCGCTCGCCGATGCGATGCTGGTTCCCAAAACCCACGCCAAACTTGACGATTTGCTGGCTCGCAACGCAGAAGGAGAACTTTCTGAGAGCGAGCTTCACGAGCTGGACTCGATCATTGAGCAAATCGACGAACTAAATCTGCTGAAAGCTCGTGCCGACTACACCCTCCGTCATCACGACGAGACAAGCGGCTCGTGAGTCAGTACGTTGCCATCGGACTCAGGCGACGTATTCGGGAAGCGTTCGAGAATTGTTGTGGTTACTCGGCGCCGTCTATCGTCAGGACGGCGTCGAGACCGAGTTTCACTTCAGCGGACATGGCGTTTAGAAAACTCCATCCTTGGAGTTACTTGACGGGGTCCCGCCAGAACTTGGGAAGTTGAGGATGTATCATCATCGGTGCTTGAACGTTCAGACGGATCGGGAGGCTGCGGCAGCGGTGGTGATGGACTGCTGGGTGGGTCGAACGGTGGAACAAAGGGCTCCCAAGAATGCAGGCCATCGCTACAAAATGAACCAGGTGGACGTTTTATCGAATTTCACTCCTTTGACTTGGGTTCGGATGCTTTAACGGAAAACGATTGCTGGAGCACAGTCCACATTGCGGTGTCGTCTTGGTTTCGACGAACGCTAGAAGTTGAACCACGATCGTAAGACATCATCAACTGAGACGGCTGATAGCTAAAAAAAGGAACGTCGTGACCGCCCCGAAAGGCGGCCACGACGTTCCGGTGCTCAGCGGTGATGGTGGTTTCGGTTTTGGCTGCGTCCGACGTTGTAGCCCTTACGGCTGCCGGTGCGTTTGCCGGATTTGTGGAACCACCATGCGACGAAGCCGATAATGATCCAGCCTGCTAGCCCTTCCACTTTATTCTCCTGTGCACATTCGGTGAGCCAATAGCCTGGATGAAAGCCTCTTGCCCGCAAATGCGAATGGGAGATTTACCGGACTGACCAGTCACCTGAGAGCAGGTTAAGACTCGTGTCAGCGTCGATCGGAAGGTTGCGGAGCCAGCGTGTGAACTGGTGAACCATCAGTCCCGCAGCAATGCTCGCCGCGTAGATCGTGCTGCGTGACGTGCAGGTTCCTTGCTGAGCTTCCGAGGCAGCGAACAGGGTTGTTGCGTAGTGCTGTGATGACGGTGCGTCATCGGCAACCAGCACGCGAAGCACCTCGCCCAGCATTCTGCCGTCGGCCCAGAACGCTGCTCGGCCTTCGACTGATTTCCAAATCGCCGACCGCGCCGTGATCGAATCGACACAACAGAAGACTGCGTTGCCGATGGATTGACGTGGGCGATAA
>JBDNIG010000203.1:0-9610 GCA_041688415.1 Rhodopirellula sp.
TGATTCGTGAAAGGCAGCAAAGCGTTCATAATGCGATCGGTCGCGCGGTCGATGAATGTTCAGGATTGTGGTCACCAATCCAGGCCGCTTGTCATCCCGACCGACGCGGCTGGTTGCCTGGATGTACTCGCTGCTCGACTTGGGTTGCCCGAAACAAACCATCAACCCCAGCCGCGTGATATCCAGACCGACCGAGATCATGTTTGTAGCGATCGCCACGTCGACTCGCGATTTCTCTTTGAACGATTGTTCAAGGCGCCGTTTTGCTTCCGAAACCTTGTCCGTACTCACCCGACTGGTCAATTCAACAGGCTCGTAAGCGATCGTTCGATCCTTGAACAAACCATCCATCTCCCCCACACGCTTGCGACTACCGCGGCCCGTCAACTGCGTGCGAACTTCGTCTTCGATCAGTCGACGTGCGCCACCGAGTTCTCGCAAACTGTTGAAGTATCCTAACAGCGTCATGTACGGATCGGCTGGATTGGAATCGGCTTTCGCACCGCCAAGTTCGTCGTAAGACTTCTGCGCAGTGGCGAGCAAGGCCAAATACAGTCGCAACATGATGACTTTGGGGCTGCGTCCCTGTGCCGCGATACCAACGTATTTACGAGCGTTGCTTTCCGAAGTTGAATGTGTGCGAGCAAAGAATGAATCGCGGATATCCGGACCTGGCGGCGGGAACACATCGACGTCCGGACGATTGAATAGAGATCGAATCTGACTGAGCGCCCGCCGAACCGTTGCCATTGATGCAATGATCTTGGGCCGGACGTCCTTTCCATCGACTTGAATCGTCGACAGTTCGTCCAATGCCGTTTCGTAGAGTCCGACCATCGTTCCGAGCGGTCCGGATATCAAGTGCAACTCATCTTGGATGACCAAGTCCGGCGGTGGCAGTCGATCGACGGGCAAAGAGCGTCCCGATCCCGGGTCGCACGGACCATAAAATCCCTCGGAATCCACACGGTCGACTCTTCCAAAGAAGCCACCGACTTCGCCCGTCCACGGCATGGCCGCAAACTTATCGACCGTCGCAATCAAAAAGCATGGCAAGCGACGATAGATCGGTTCGTCGACCGATAGAATTGGCAGCGGATTTCCACGCGAAAACTCACAACGGCGATTCGCGCATGTGACTCGCAGGTCGGTTGGGTTGTCCGTGTTGGGAACCAACTGAAAGGAGTTCGATTTGAACTTGGTTCCACACCAGGGACATTCCTCCAGCGGAATCGGCGACGGCTTTCGATCATCGTTTTTAAACGCAATCGTTTTCGCACGCGCCGATTCGCGATCACTCTCACCCTTGCGTCCCATGCGGTTTGGCGTTGCCGCACGCCCCACCCACAATCCGATCTCAAATGGCCATTCGCCAAATTTCTCGACGTCTTTCTGTCGCTCAAGCTCCAATGCACAAATTAAAGACGCCGCACGTCCCAGCTGATCCAGCGTCAACAGTCGTAGCGTGTACCGCATCAGCACGCTGAGGCCGGAAGACGTCAGACCTGGATTTCGTAAACGGCGAAGCACCAGCGTGAAAGCTGCCAGGCCCAAATAAGCCTCCGTCTTGCCACCACCGGTTGGAAAGAACAGCAAATCGACGAGCTCACGATCATGGCTGGCTGGATCCGCGATTCCCTTTATTACCTACACACAGCAATACCAGGATCCAATCCAGTGAGCGGCAAGGCGCTAGCCGCCGGTATAAACCGCAACGTACCGACGGCTAGCGCCTTGTCGCTCACAAAAGGATCGCTGTCCAATTACTCTCGCAGGCAAGCTCCTGAGACTCTGGCTGCCGGACTGTGGAGGTAATAAGTTCATTAAAATGAACGCCAACTGGAACGGGCGCCATGCCGGTGTGATTTCTTCGGGTGCCATGTTCAACTGCAAGGCCAGCCGACGCCGGCCCTGAGCTGCCATTGTCTTGTTCGCAATCCGGAACGCTTCCAAGCAGTCGGGATCGGCCAGCAAATCAATTCCTGCTTGAATGCGATTGGCGGCAACACCAGCACGATGCAAAAGCTCTTTGGCTGTTTCCATTCGCCGTGGAGACAGCCCCGAAAGCCCGGCCGATTGCTTCTCAATCCAGTCGCGGTAGCTACTCGCGAATCCGCCAAGTTGCTCGATCGCATCGTTTCCATCTCGCAGGAAAGCGAGCGTTTCCATATTCAAGGTCACGTCGTCAATTCTCGAGGGAGCTACCTTTTCCACTTCGGCAGTTGGCAGGTGACAGGTACGAACCGTTTTACATTGCACTTCTAATACAAGCCCGAAGCGCAAGCGAGTGACTTTCCCCTCAATCCACTCGCTTGCGTTTCGGGCTGAATTTGGTTCGATAACGCTCTCGGTGGCCACACTGTGGCCCACCGAGAACTCGAATGAATGCCGATATTGCAGGTCCGAAACACGCTCGTCCCAATCATCGCTTTCCAAGCTATGCAAATTGGGGCGAGCGATGAACGAGGTGTCGCTCTGAACCTCCAATTCGACTTGAAAGATAAATCCCTCGTCACGAACTTCATCCGGCGATGCCTTGCGTCGATTGACCACGAACATGGACAAGCTACGCGTTCCCTTGGGTAGCCCACCCTCGACGTCACCGTCTGGTACGCCGCGAAGCGACCACGCAATCTCGACGCCGCGACTGCCGGGAACCTCAACGACACCCTGTGCAGGAATCTTGCTGCCCAGAGCGACCGAGACGATCTCTTCGTGCGGGTTGCGACGCCACTGGACCGGGGAGCCCTGCTTCGATCCCTCATCCTGTTCGACTCGCAGGTATTCACCAAATCGGATGATTGCTTGCAGTTCCCGCGTCTCAGCAGGAATCAGCACGCTCAGTCCAAGGCTACTTGGCAAGTACGATCGACGAGCAGCCGACTTTTCCGGTTCCGCGTTCTCATCGACGCCGGCAACCGCCGGAGCCTGATCTACGTCATCATCGCTATTGGGATCAAAGCGCTGTTCTTCATCCGCATCGGTCGGCACCAGGAAGCCTGTCAAATACCAACGCGATGGTGCTTGTGGCAAAACTTCTCGAGGATCGCCCAATGTTCCCGATGGACCGATCAAATCAACCTGCAAAGCATCCAGCAACGATTGGCGGACTTGGATCGGTTCAATACTCATCGAATGGGCTTCATGCTCGGCTGGCGAAACTGCGGGGGGTGGGGCGGACATTGTAACACCCTCACCCTGGCCAAAAATACAAGCCCGAAGCGCAAGCGAGTGTGTCCCGAAAATACGAGCCCGAAGCGCAAGCGAGTGTCTGCATCCCAAATCACTCGCTTGCGCTTCGGGCTTGTATTTGCCGAAACTGCACGCTCACACGCCCACCAACTCGGGAATAACCTTAAACTCAGGTCCGCTGCATGGTTTAAAATCTGCCGGCCAGCATCCTTGGAATCGACATAGAAGACGTTGCTGAAATGGCGCATCTGAATTGACTCTCTGCACGAAAAGATTGACCGTGTCGCTCGGGCAATCCCGCAGCAGCCGAGTTAGATCGTAAGCCAAGTAGCGAGGTGCGTATCCGATGTGTGTGCCGCCGGAATCAATTGCAATTGCAAAAGGGTCGACCGGATTGTCAGGTTCACATCGCAGCGTCAGACGGTCACCGGGGTGCATCTGCGACACCGCGTAGATCGCCTCCGAACGGTCTAAGCGGGTCCGGAAAAGTCTTTTGACAGATTGATCGTCTTGTGGATAATTGACGGCAAGGAGATTGTCGTCATGGATTGGACCCTGTCGGATCAACAGCGAAGTCAGTTGCGTACAAGATTTCAGGAAACCACCGATGCCTCCGAGTGTCGGCGGTGCGAAGCAGTTTTAATGCTCGATGAGGGCCGCTGCACGGTCAATCAGATCGCTCATCACTTCGGTGTGAGTCGTCAAACACTCTACAACTGGCGAGAACGAGTGCCCGCCAACGGTGAGGCTTCGCTGGCTGACCAAACGCGGACGGGGCGTCCCACGGTTTGGACTGCCAAACGCGTCAAGGAATTGCGGAAATTGCTGAGCGAAACGCCGCGACAACATGGATTTCAAGCTCGAGGCTCGACCGTTTCACTATTGCTTGAACGGCTCGATCAGTTACTCCACTGGAGGGTTTCTGAAGACTGCTTGCGAACTCAGCTTCATGAACTTGACTATGTCTGGAAACGCTACCGATACGTGCTGAAGCCGGACCCAGAACGCGAGAAAAAAAAAGACGAATTCGCAGGCGAATCAAGTCTTTGCCTCGAAATACGGCGGTTCTGTTCCAAGACGAAACAGACGTGATGTTGTTTCCTCCCCTGCGATCGGGATGGACGCAGCGAGGTGAGCGTGCGAGTGTGGAAATCAGTGGTGGCAACGCAAAACGCGTGGTGCTTGGGACGATTAGCCTGACGGGCCATAGACTGCTTCAGCCCCATCCGAAACAAAGGTCGCTCGACTTTTGTGAGTTTCTTCATTTTGTCCGCGAGCACTACCGATCGCAAAAACTTCTGATGCTAATTGACGGCGATAGCAGTCACACGGCGAAGGCTTCTCAGCAAACCGCTGACGACCTGGGTATCATGTTCGAGCGACTTCCGGTTCGCTGTCCCGAATTGAATCCGATTGAATCGCTTTGGGGAGACGGCAAAGACGTGATTTGTGCCAATCACCAATATCCCGACATCGACGTACAAACCAATGAGTTTATTGAATATCTCCTGAGCCTCACCAACAACGAGGCGAAACGCAAAGCCGGACTCCTCAGCGACAACCACTGGCTCTTTTCGTAAAGTGTCAAAAGACTTTTCCGGACCCGCTTAGCTGATATTTCATCCCATGCACGAAAAAATAATTCAAGTAGCAACCGTGGTCATCAGGAACCGGGCACGGAAAGACCTCGATCGCATCGGTTTTCTTGATCCCCTCGCTCCGCTGAAGCAATACCAACGGTTCCGGCGGGTCGGCAGGATTGAAATCATTCCAGCGAAGAAAGTCGTTGTATTCCGGCCGTGATCTGGGTAGCAACCGATTCAGCAGCAGTGGAAACAAAGCCTCCGATTGATAGACCTCATCCAGGTCCGTCATCCCGTCAAACGGTCGAAAGCCTTCTAGGCTGCGAGCACCGTGCGTGTAACAGAACCGATAGTTCACCGAGTTTCCGGTCGGCCCACGCATCGCATCCACTTTTGCTACCGGCCCCCAACGAGGGCTTGGCTGTTCGGTATGCCACGCGACGAAGAGTGACGAAATGGGTTTCACGCTCAATGCGTTCACGATTGCAACCAATCTTCAATTCTCAAATCTGGGACTGCCTCGAAGTCGGCGACGTTGTGTGTAACCAGCGTCATATTCTCTTGAAGCGCCGTTGCCGCGATCAATGCATCCATATCCGGGAGCGGTCTACCCGCGTCCAGCATTTCGCCACGAAGTGATCCGAATCGCAAAGCCGTGGCCAGGTCAATATCAATTACTTCCATCAAGTCGATAAAATCGGAGACGGCCTTCTTAGAACGGACGGACACTGCCTTACGCGATACCCAGGTCCACAGCTCTCCGGCCGTGACAACCGAAATCGCCAGCCCTCCGGAGTATTGCATGAACTTGCTCCACACGTTCCGATCGCCCTTCAAATACGCTGAGCAAATATTCGTGTCGACCAGAAAGTTCATTGCCCGTTGCCGTTTCGATTTCGCTTCCGTTGCCGATCATTCCAAACGATGAACTCGTCAAGGCTCTCCGCGTCACCTTCACAGCTTCCGAATAGTGCTTCGAGTCGATCTCGCTTCTCGTCCTCGGTCAGCGGAACTTGACGGATCGTGACATCCACTTCCAGCCCATCGGGCAAATCTGGGGAGGATACCAATTTGACCGACGCCCCATGCAGGGTACCGCGATAGGTGCGCTGTGTTGACATAGGTGATCTCTCTCCAAATGATTCGTTAACGTCATTGAAGTAAGACGAGATCGGTCTAGGTTTAAACCGACCTACTACTCACATTCTTTCCCGCCACCGACCACATCGGCGGGCTTGGCTGTTCATTCTGCCAAGAGACGAAGAGTGCAGAAATCAGTTTTACGCTTGAATGAGTCCTGCCGACATCAAACTGCCGTACCAGACTTCGATCTTCGCGTCCTCGAACTTGCTCTTCTTGATCTCCTTGAACTTTTTGATCGTTGCATTTTTCCAAGGTCCGTCATCGCCACGAGCCTTCACCCAGCGAAACGAGTAGTCAAGCGTTGCCGCGATTTCAAGTTCATCCGGTTTAAGCGACGCCATCGCGGAGACTACCGCATCAATAGTCTCACGATGATTTTCAAGCTCAGCAATGTGCGAGCTCACGACCTCTGCGTAGTTTGGGCCGGGTGCGTAATTCGAGTATTTCGGCTTATCTGCATCGTCAACAACGACACCGTCTGCTTGCAACCAGTCAACCGCACTCGCGAGCTCATCACAGAACGGACCAAAATGATGGATTCTGAACTTATATTTCATCGGAACGTCAAGCACATGCAGAAAGTAAACGAGCTTCTGAATTGCGGTGCGTCCCAAATAACAATCGGAACAACTCTTCTTGGCGGACTCGATCACTGCAGCGACTAAGGCATGTTCCCAGCTGTGAGTGAGCAAAAGACTCATTTTGAAACTCCATTTCGGTGAGGTTGACGGACACGGGTTATCGCACAATTAGCTTGTTTGGTAAATCGCACGGCATCGGTTTGCGATTTCTCGCCTCCTTCCTGGATCGGACACGTCTGCAAAAACATAGCCAATCCTGAATGAAGCCGGTAGTTTCTCGAGTAATTGACTGCGTTCCCCAAGTGAAGTTCGTTTTCCACGATCAATCACTGGGAAATCGATTTTGCTGTCATCTTGATCCGAGGGACAGGCAATTTTGTGAATTGATGTGGGTTTTTCCGGAAGATCTTCCAAAAACTCAACGTCCTTAAACTCGGCCTGGATTGCCGAAAACATCGTTGCCGTTTTCTTCAAGGCAAAGACTCCATCGCGTTCGTCCAAAGCAAACACATCTCGGTGATGTCGACGATTGACAATTCGCTCGGCCCAGACATGACCACGGTGCTCCGGGTCCTCCGCCGCCTGCATTAACTCGACGGTGACATGAACGTCCGTCAGCTTTAGCACTTTTTCGGGAGTGTCAAAAAGCGAGGAATCCAAGGTTTTGAAGTAGTTCTCTAGGTAAAGATCGTAGATTCGACGCAATCGGTGGTAGTAGACCTGCGTGTTCATTTGGTAACGAGCCAAGATCAGCGATTCAAAATTGTGGACACCATCGCGGTTGATCGCCATCTCCATCGTACCAGATTCGCCATCATGCCATACATTCAGGCACTCGATGAGACGACGGAAATCGAAACGCCCGTAGTCAACGCCACAATGGTGCGAGTCGCGAAGAAGGTAGTCGGTGCGGTCTGCGTCGATTTGTCCTGACACGATTTCTGACAACAGCTGCAACTGAGGTGCTGGATTGTCGATCAGCGACGCCGTTAATTTCGCGCAACCAGGAAAAAAGTCGGCGTCAAGCTGCGACGCTAGAAGGTCAGGTTCGGTCAGCACGTGGACGGTTAGCGATTCGTGGTTGCTGCGTTTGTGCAGCACCTTCTCTGCCGCGTGGGAGAAACAACAGTGCCCAAGATCGTGCAGCAAGCCAGCGAGTCGGCAAATCTGCCGTGCTTTGTGCATCGTTCGCTCTCGGAGTTCAGGAATCTCCGCGAACACTTTCTCCATCACATCGCCCTGCCGCGACGCGAGGCAATCAAAGATACGAGACGCCATCTCCATCACGCCAAGGGAATGCTCGAAACGTGTGTGAGTCGCGCCAGGATAAACCAACTCCGTCAGGGCAAGCTGTCTGATGTATCGAAGGCGACGGAAGAGACGATGGTCGATTAAAGCTCGTTCCGCATCCGAGAAGCGAATGAAGCCGTGAACAGCGCAGCGGATCCGATGCCTGGGTTCATGAGAGTCGCCCAAAAAGGTGGGAAGACGATGTTTGGAGTCGCTCGACATTTCGATTCAATTTGGAATGATTCGCAGGTGCGCATTGACACGCCTGGTCAATTGAGGAAGGTTGATTCGCCAACAATTGTGGCGCAACGATTCTCGCTGCGATAGCACCGATTCAGAAACGCAGTAAACGCTCAGGTCGTTCTGGCTGTAGTTAAATCGTTTTTTGATTTTTTGCCGCTTCATCCATGTGCGATTTCAGGACCATCATATTGATCGATGTGAGTAGCCGTTCCCCCTTTGGCTGGATCGCCTGTAAGTCAGGAAGATGGACAGAAAGCTGCTCGCCTTCATTCCGTGGACTAATTGGAGAGACATCCAGTTGACTTAAATCAGCCAATTCCTTTGGCACTTCGGTAGCACCATGCATGAGACAGTTCCGGAAGACTGCGACGGTACGAATGATCGTTGCCCAGACTTCTGGCTGGTCTTTGCTCGGTGGTTCCTGGCCTGACAACCTAGCCCACGAGCAGAACGCCAAGTAAGCACTGTCCAACCCGTCGTAGAGTTTTTTTCGGTGCCAGTTGTCGATCCGCTCTTGAAGCCGCGACTCCCATTCTTTGCTTTTGTCGCTGGATGTGACTGCTTCTCTTCTTAATCGCCTCAACTCACGAAACTCGTTTCCTCGAATAATCTGAGTAGGATCAGACCGAAGGAAAATTTTGATCGCATCAAAGATGATTTCCTCAAGGCAGGCAAAAAGATCGACGACACCAAATGCGATTAACATTGGCGCTGCAGCGTGGTGGGCTTCAGCTGCTCGTGGCCCGCTCCATTTCGCAACTTCGACCATCCCGGCACTGTCGAGCGATCGAACAACGAACTGGTTGTTCTGCTGCCAAACCAGATCCGAATACTTCGACGCAGCAATATGAAGTCCGTTCAAAGCGACTGACCATCGAATGTAGCAACTCCGGAAATCAGCACGCCATTCCCCTATCCGAGACGTTAGGAGGTAACGCCAGCAACTTGGGTCATCGGCGTTTACGATAATGTTGTTGATTGGCTCGGTGAAGACTTGCTCGTCGAAAGCCTCAAATCTATTGTGGCCAACCAGATCAAATTGCCCTCGGGGACCAAAAACATCTTCGCTATTCATTTTCCTTATCCTTTGATTCTCATCCCGAAAATCCCACCCGTTTCTGACGCATCGGTAATCTCGACAGGATTTCGATACACGGTCGGATCGAACCCATTCGCAAACTCCGCTGATTTGAGCTGATCCGAGTTGATGCAAATGACGTACTGGAATCCGTGTTTCTGTGACTGTGCCGCACCGATCTCGATGGCGCGGGCGACTTGGCGACTGTCCATCCCGTCGAAAAGATGGCTGTCGTGAACCAGAAAACCTGGCCCCGCTTTTCGTTTTGACCAAAACACCGCAAGAGTCATGTCAAAACAGAAAATCTACATGTTGCGGATTCCCTTGCTCTCTTTGCCTTCCACATTAACCGAAAATTCTGGGCTCATCCGACTAAAGCGTACTTTTTTTGATGGAGGGAGTAGAGTGTAAGTTCAAAATACTCGGAGTCGCGAATGCCGTAGGATTGTCGCTGTACGGTTTTGATCTTGTTATTGGTGCCCTCCATCGATCCAGAGGAA
>JBDNIG010000204.1:0-3027 GCA_041688415.1 Rhodopirellula sp.
CATCGGTTCGGCACCCGCACTCCAGTCGCGCGCGAACGCCCTCGCATCATCGACGTTCAGGCACGTCGTTACGGACCTCGCCCCGGCAGCGATCGCGGTGGTGATCACCGTCGTCGCACGCAGGACGTCAATCACCACCGCGACACGAGCATGTTCGCGTTCGTGCGGTCCTACCGCGCTCGGTGATAACCACGTTTCTATCCGCATCAGTTTAATAGCGATCCTGTTCAGGTTCGGCACGTACGTCGACATGCTCATCGTCAAGGTGGATATGAATCACGCTGGGACTGCAGCATACCGGGCAATCCTCGACGTACGTTTGCACTTCACCGCCAGCCAAGTCAACGGGAATGACAATCTCCTCACCGCAGTTATCACAAACGTAACTGCCATTGTCGTCAACGTGCGAAAGTTGGGATTCGTGATCCCAAATGTCCGTGCCATCGCCGTCACGGCCGAGCGGATCTGACATAGCGTCGCGTTCAGGTGTCATCGTACTGGCAGCCTTTCTGCATGTCTGGCAATGATCGGTGTAGCGGATCTTGCGCAAAATCCACCACGGAAAACGGTTCCCTCTGCAAGCAGTATACCGTACCGAGATCCTCCACCACAGTAGCAGGGTCCGCCAGGGAGGGAGGCAGCCAGCACTGGAAAATCGCTGAGTTACCGACGACATTCCAGTCATCGAGAAATCACAATAATAGCGTAGGAAATCATGGGACGAACAGAATTTCGAAGCGAAGTATGAAACGTTTCCGATCCCTGATCCCCCGGTCACAGTCACAACCGGGTACCGGAGCAATCTGATGGCCAGTGATGCAGCTAAACCACCCGTGACTCAATCCACCGACGATTCGCAACCCGCTAACAAGGACCCCGCCAAGGACAAACCCGTCGCGGAGATCGAACTGAAATTGGCGGAGCTAGCCACCGCCGACGATCACTTTGCGTATGACCAATTTCTCGAAACCCAGAAACTCGATCGCGACGGTGCAAATTTCCTGATTGATTCCTCGACAACAGATTCCGAGAAACACTCACTCTCGCTGTGATTACCGTATCCCATCATCAGGATCAAAAAGTGCCAGAGAATCTCCTTGCCAAAAGTGTTGATACGCCCGAAGCCTCGCATTATTCCACGCTGAGACAGCACCTTGCCGACGTTTTCGATTCGGCAACTGCCGTCGTGGAAGCAAGCGGCTCCGACCAGCTAACGGCATTTGGAGTTGACAGTGCTGTTCGCGGCAGCCATCCACGATTTAGGCAAAGGCAATCATCACTTCCAGTGCATGGTCCGCAGAGAACCGGTGAGGCCGCCGCTTCGCCATGAGTGGATTTCTGCCTGGCTGGCGGAGCCGCCCGCGATGAAAGCCTGGCTCCTGCCCACCGTCGATGGTTGCCAGCGACGTCTGCCAACGTGATTTATCTCCTTCCCACGCGGCGGCATCTTTCAACCGTTCGCCTTTCTTGCGACGCGGTCCACGACGCACTTTTGTTTCCCTGGGGGCTGCCAGCGCCAAAAATCCTCAGCCCACGCTTGCGACAGAGGGTATCATCACCTGACAGCACGATCGTGGCACGGGCACCGATCAAGCTGTTCACGATCAACTGGGTCAGCAACTTCCAGAGTTGATCGATGTCCCAGGCCGCGTGCGAGAAGAAGCGGTGGTAATCAGAGAAGTGCCCGTTGCGGGCTGAGTCACTGGAAATAATCAGGTCAGTGACGTAGCGATGTCGCGCCGAAAGAATCCAGCCAGTCATCAGCAGTCGAAACGTCTGGAAACTGGGCTTCGTAAAAACTGGAAAGAATGTGCGTCGCAGAGACTCGAACGAATTGGTAAGTTCCATGATGGGCGGCTTCCGTGCCAAAGGATTTGAAAGTTTGAAGGTTCAAATCACATTGGAACGGGCCGCCTTTTTCGTGCCAAGATCAGTTAGCAAAAAATGCAAAACTGGAACGAAAGACTTAGCATCATTTCGCAACCGCGGCGACCGGCTTGCCGTCTTCGGTGAGGTTTCCCGTTGACCACAGCAGTCCACGTACGACCAGGTCCATGTACCGGGCATCGGCGACGGTTTCGTTTTGATGACCGAGCGTCGTGCTGAAAATTTTAGTCTTGTTGGGACCATATTCGTTCGTCCAAGCGACCACGGACTCGGATACCCTTCCTTTGGCATTCGGGTTTTGTTTGAGCTGTCGCTTATTCGGCGGAATCGTTTGTTTCCCGGACGCCAATGCCGTCGTGCCGTCGAACACACGAATGTTGTTGTACAACTCTTCGTTGATCGTGGTCCAGTCTTCCAGTCCTTGGGTGATGGGGTGATCGGTGTCGCTATACGTCACGTTGATCGGAAACTGAGAACCATGGCCGGTCGATTGCAGTCCGATCATCTCGTACCACCCAGCGTTCTCCGCACCGGGTTCGACGGGATCGTGGAAGTCGCCCCAGCGATAGCTGTGCATGGCGCAGTGCAAGTTTACGGCGGGCGTGCCGTTTCGATGTGCCGCCAAGATGCGTCCGACGTATGCCTCGTCGGTCACGTCCGCGGAACATTCATCATGCACGACGACGTCGTAGCCATCGGCCCAGTCGTCGGATTGATAGATTTCAAAGGTCGTTTTCGTCGTTTTTTCTGGGTTGAAATCGACGGTGACGTCGGCGTTGAGCCGCGACTCGATTCCCTCTTTGAGCAATCTCGACTGAGTCGCGTAGTCGTGACAGCAACCGCCCGCCACCACGAGTACTTTGAACGGGGCCGACTTAGTAGGAGCATCTTCGGCACTTGCGCAGCTCACTCCGAGCGATGAAAGAACGGCGACCGCGAGTAGCCAGTGTCCGATCGGTTTCATGTTCATGAAATAGTCTTTGTGAAGGTGGTTGAGTTGGTTCGTCGTCGCTGCCGTCGCCAGACGGCGGAAGCCCCACGCTCTGGCGAGCGTGGCTACGCCAAAGGCGAGCGTGGCTACGCCAAAGGCGAGCGTGGCTACGCCAAAGGCGAGCGTGGCTACGCCAAAGGCGAGCGTGG
>JBDNIG010000205.1:0-11905 GCA_041688415.1 Rhodopirellula sp.
CGCAAAGACTCAACCCACGAAAGCCATCACATCGAGCAACTCACCGCATCTCCCACCTTCTGCAGCCCAGAGCGGCAGGCTCGCCGCTGCGCCGCGCAAATTCGCGGACAGGACAACAAGCGTTCGCTTGTTTGAGGACTAGTACTCGATTCGCTCTGTCTCTCACCAGCCAAGCCGAAGCCTGCCCATCCATTTCCGCTGGCCTATTCGGTTGGTTCGGAAACTTAATCGAACGTACACGCAGACCGGGCATCGCTTGCTCGGCGATCCGCACCCATTCGGCCGGAGGTAACCGCTGAGAATCGACTTCCAAATTCTGCAATGTTGCTTTCGGAACTCGAGAGGTTGACGGTTTTTCGTTCAAGTCTGCCCATCCGACCGGGAGTTCAACCAAATACCACGCACCCGTGATCCCAATCAGCACGGCGAATAGCAATGTCCAAACGCCAATCATTCTGTGGAGATCCGAGAAGAAGACGCGAAAACCTTTTCTGAGACGCAAGGTAAACAGCTTGGCCCACCATCGTTTGTAAAAAGCCAGTCCCGTCGCCGCCGAACCCAGCAATACGAACGCGAAGATCGCCACGATCCAGATCCCCCACCAAGAGAAAACAAAGAAACGTCGGTGGAAATCGCGAAAGAACCGCTGAGTGTTAAACCACGGCGCGTGTCCGGTCACCGTTCCGCGGTAGGGATCGACGAAGACTCGCTCACTTGGCTTGCCAGCCGATTTAATCACGAACTCGCTGGCGAATCTGGCTCCCAGCGGAGCAGCGGCATACTTGATTTCCGCGTCTGGGTAGGCTTGATGGACCGCTTGCGTCATCACCGTCCAATCGGCACGGCTTTCCGTCGGTGTGACGCGGAGGGCGGGCGTGACTAGCCAGTCGATCTCGTGGCTGAGTACGGCGACTGTTCCGGACAGACACACGACAAACAGGAGTAGCCCAAAATTGAGCCCCAACCATCCATGGACAGCATAAAGCTGTTTCTTCATTCCCCCGCCCTCGGTTCGGTCCCACGAAGGAACTTGACGTTATCCAGACGGAATGGCGGCAAGTTGTTCTCTCCGGCTACAATGGTTGCCGTGACCCCCGACTTCCCAGGGCTTGAAAACTGTCCTTGTAAACGGTCCGGCCCTACAGGCTTCACTGGGTCCATCCGCATTTCTTCTTCCATGCCAGGCCAAGTCGTCGCTTCCCAACTTATCGTGACCCCGTATTCTCCGACCGGCGCTCCGTCATCGGTTTCGTGCGTAGTCAATTGAAATGAGCCGTCTTCAGACGTCGTCCCACCGGGCATGACCTTTCCTTTCAAAGCTGGATCAACCGGAACGAAGACGACGGTACAGCCGACCGCCGGTTCACCATTGATGATGACCTGACCAGACACCGGATGCGGTTCGAGTCGACCGTAGTCCGGTCCGCAACCGGTCAGGCAAACCGCTAAAGCGGACGCAATCACTGATCGCATAGAAAAGCATCTTCCCGAGTTTTCGCTCATCAAAACTCTCCTACGACTTGGTTGTCTTCGCGACCAAAAAGATTGACTGCTGTTGTAATATCAATGCTCTCGCTCAAGAACCGCACCGAGCCATCGCACATCACGAACTGACAGCCCCCGGGATGGAACGAGTAGGGCTGTGCTTCCGTGTTGTTGCAATTGATCAGGCAGGTGCCGGCGAAGCGGGTTCGGCCATCGGCGCTGTGGTTGCGGATCCGCCAGTGCTTGAACGAGGCCCAGGGCCCCACCCATTCAAGACGTCCACGGGCCCAGTCGTAGAGATCATCCGACGGGGCGAGTTTTTTGCCGGCGAACCAGGGCTCGGGCGCGCCGGCCGTTTCGTTGATCAGGATCGTGTTGGAGGTGCCGTCGGTGATGTCACGGAAGCGAGCTGGTTGTTTCCAGTACATTGCCGTTTTGATCACCCGCTTGCCGCTACCGTCGTTGTAGCGGACTTCGCGAGCCCGCATGTAATCACCGGTCGCCACTACTTTTGATTCGTCGAACTCCTTTTCCCCCCACGTTCCCTCGGAGGCGTAGTTCCAGTAGCCGGTGAACTCGTGCGGCCCAGGGCTGGAAGGGCACTGATAGACCGAGACGTGGGTGGAGACCAGTTCCCGGTTGGCATCGCCGAACAACCCGCCGCGGTCGGCGAATTGGTCCAAGTCGTCGATCCCTTCGTAGAGTGCGTCCTGCTCCATGTAGGGGAAAATGTCGACGGTCCAGCTCTTGTCCAGGGCGGCCGGTTGAGAGAAATCGGGCAACGAGCTGGACGATTTCCCGTTCTGGTACCAAGTCGACGCCGCGGGAAATTCTCCCCGGGCATCGTGAAAGTTGTGATACGCCAACCCGATCTGTTTCATGTTGTTGCTGCACGACATCCGCCGTGCCGCTTCGCGAGCGGATTGGACGGCCGGCAAAAGCAAACCGACCAAAACGCCGATGATCGCGATCACGACGAGCAGTTCGACCAGGGTGAAACCGCGACGGCGCGGTGGTGCTGAATGCTGACGAAGCATGGAAGTGCCTCCTAAGGAAGACGGAGTTCGGGTGTGGATACAGATTCCTGTCAAAAACTTTGACTGGCTTGCTATCGCGGCCCGAGAAGGCACTTCGAGTGGCTGGCTGGTTCGATTAAGAATCGCGGGTGCTGTTGAGAATCAATCTCAACACGGTAAATTCTAGCGGCAGATCACTCATCCGCAAGTGCGTTTTGAAAAAAATGTGGTACGGTGGTCTTGAACACGCTGCCATCGACGGCAGTGAGCCTGTGAGCGATGACATCAAACTTTGATGGATCGACGCGAGGAACTTCGGTTGCGAGCGTTGCAGCAATCTTTTTCAGCGGCTCGGGATCAAAGATGCGGAAGGATTCACTGTGCAATTCGACTCATCAATTCTCACGCTCGGCAATCTTCCACGGCGTGCTGTTGCTCGTCAGCGTCGCGTTCTTGCCCAAATACATGAACATGATTCCGTTGTCGACGATCTGGAACCCGTCGAGGTGGAGCACTTGGTCGATGAAATCGCGAAACTGAATGTCCTGCACACCGTCGCACAGTTCACATTCGTCGAGCCGCTTCACGGGCGGCTTGGACCGCTGGCAGAAGAAGTCCCACGAGAACTCCGATGATCGCGATAACGATCCACGATGCGTTGCAGTCGCATCACAGTTCAATAAGTGTAAAGCTGCCTGTAACGCGGCGAGGCGTAGCGAAATTCATAGGGTAGAGTCCGAAGCGAGAGGGTTTGATGCGTCGATCCCGTTGGCTTTCGGAATTCGACTTCGCTTGGCTGGCTCGGCGGGCACCCGATGAAGAGGCAACACGAAAGCGTTCGGCGGCGGGCTCGCCGCTGTTTGGTCGTCCAGGTTTGTAGCCTGGGCGTTCATTCCCCCCCCTAGATTCCTTCCGAGGTCGTTTCTGCCGTGTTTTTCGGTTTTTCATGAAGGAATTGCTCGTGCAGAACATCAAAATCGGTAGTTGCCGGAGAATTCCGACCAATGTTGCAACGAGCGTCGCATACGCTGCGGGGGTATGGAATGTATTTTGCTACACTGTTTGTGTGCTTAGCGGCACTCCGAGCCTGCTATTCATTTTTCCTGGCGGCTTTCACCAGACGCCTCGCGCATTTTCAGAATTCGCAAATTAGCGTTAGGATTCGACATGATCAAGCCATCCCACCAGCCCCAGGAATCCAAAGGGGACGATTCAACCGGAGCGATTCATCGGGAGTCCGAGACACCGCATAGGCGAATCATCATCCCCGGTGAACCGCATGATTTCGACGATTCTGAGAACGGGAATTCAGTCCCTTCAGAAAAGCCTGCAAAGTCAGATAGTTCAGTACCGCCTAGCCCCAAACCGCCTCGCGGGATGAAATGGCGTACCTTGGCCACGTTTGTCGTCGGAGCGGCAATTGTATTTGCTGTGGGCACTTACTGGGGACCAAACATTGTCCGTGGCGTGAGCCAAGTTTGGCGATCCGTCACCGGTTCGAAGACCGTCGCGGATGGCGACGCCACGAGCGCGTCGAGCACGCAGTACTGGACCTGTGGAATGCACCCCTGGGTGATCCTGCCGGAGCCGGGTTTGTGCCCGATCTGCCACATGGACCTAACACCGTTAGACCCCGCGAAGCTGACCGGCGAGATTACCATCGATCCAGTGATCGTTCAGAACATCGGCGTCCGTGTCGCTCCCGTCACCATCGGACCGCTCACTAAAGAGATTCGCACCGTTGGCACGGTGACCTACGATGAGACGACGACAAAGGATGTGAACACCAAGATCTCCGGTTGGATCGAAAAGTTGAACGTTGATGAAACGGGGGCCGTCGTCAAGCAAGGCGATCCTCTGTTCGAACTCTACTCCCCCGAGTTGTATCAAGCTCAAGAGGAATACCTGTTGGCACTCAATGGGAAAAGCCGATTGACTCGCGAACTGCTGGACGACGCTCGCACCAAATTGCAGTTCTTTGACATCGGTGATCGCCAAATCAAGGAACTGGAGGAGCGAGGCACGGCAAAAAAGACACTCACCGTGACGAGTCCTTACACTGGTGTCGTCGTCGACAAAAATGTTCGAGAAGGCATGAAGATTGGACCGGGGATGCGCGTCTACCAAATTGCGGATTTGTCCAAGGTTTGGGTGATGGCGACGCTGTACGAGTATCAGCTTCCGTATGTCGAAGTGGGACAAGCGGTTGTGATGAATCTTGAGTACTTGCCCAACGAGACCTTCAAAGGGAAAGTCGCCTACATTTATCCCTATCTCGAAGAGGAATCGCGAGAAGTCAAGGTGCGATTGGAATTTGAGAACCCTGATGGTCTGCTCAAGCCAGGGATGTTCGCGACCTTGCGACTCAAAAATACGCTTGACAGGCAGGCCGTTTTGGCTCCCCGCGAAGCGATCATTGCGACGGGGACACGGAAGGTGGCGTTCGTTAGTTTGGGACGCGGTAAGTTTGAGCCACGCGATGTCGAAACCGGCGTTGAGACTGAGCAGGGACTCGTGGAAGTTCGCAGCGGTCTGAAACCGGACGAAGAGGTCGTTGTTAGCGGTCAGTTCTTGCTCGATAGCGAAAGCAAGATGCGATCGGCCCTTGCGAAAATGGTGCGAGGCAATATGGCTTCGGAGCAATCCTCTGTCAGCACCGAAAATAGTCCACAGGCTGCGTCACTCAGACTTCCTCCGACCGCACTGGCCGCGCTTAGCCAGTTGCTGCGAGCCTATGTGTCTATCGGCGACTCGATGGCAGCGAATCATCTGAAAGGAACCGAAGCCGCGGCGAACGAGATTGCGGCAAGTCTTGATGAAGTCACTGCCAATCCACCATCCGATTCGCCCGGCTTTTGGGAAAAGTCGTCCCAACCGGTTGTGATTCGCAGCAAAGCATTGCAGTTGGCCAAAGTCGACGACCTGGAAGCGGCCCGTGTCCTCTATGCCAGCCTCAGCCATCCGCTGATGGAATTGGTTCAAAAAACGGGGGTCCCCGCTTCGTACGGCCAATCTATTGAGTCGCTAACCTGCCCGATGTATCCGCCCAAGGTCGGTGGAGCCGTTTGGCTACAACCGGTCGGCGAGCCCCGCAACCCCTACATGGGTCTGGAAATGCTTCGCTGTGCCGGTGACAGCGTCGTCATGCCGACGTCCAACGAGGGCTCTCAAGTTGCGACTTCATCTCCCAAAGTTAACGAACTGGTCGAGGCGTACTTGGAACTTCGCCAATCACTCGCCAACGATCAATCCGAGGCTCTCAGCGAACAGTTTGCCGCCCTTGGATTGCAATCGCAGCGGCTGACCAAATCTGACGATGGTGAGATCAAACGGCTTGCCCAAAGCATTGTTGATAGTAGCAATGTCAAACCAAAGGATTTGAAATCGGCCAGGGAGGCGTATCAGCCGATCTCCACAGCCATGATCAAGTTGGTGAAAATCACTTCGCCGACTTCAGAGATCGCGGATAAATTGTATGTCGCGTACTGTCCGATGGCGGAAGCGAGTTGGATTCAAAAAACAGCGGAGATTTCCAATCCCTTCATGGGGCAAAAGATGCTGACGTGCGGCGAGGTCACCGAAGAGATTCCGCTCCGGTGACATGCTTCTCAGTGGACTTATCATCGTTATTCACTCGCTACGCCAATTAGTTAAACATGCTTCCCAGTTCGGACCCCGATGCCAGCAAGACCTCAGTGATCGGCAGCTTGATCGCATGGTGCATTCACAACCGTGTGATGGTGTTGATGCTGAGCGTCTTCGTCGTTGTAGGTGGCATCTGGGCTGCGACAAACATCACCGTCGATGCAATTCCGGACCTTTCCGACGTCCAGGTTATCATCCGCACGGAATATCCTGGTCAAGCCCCGGAGATCATCGAAGAGCAGGTAACGTATCCGCTGACCACTACCATGTTAGCCGTACCGGGATCTAAAGTGGTTCGCGGCTATAGCATGTTCGGCACGAGTTTCGTGTACATCATCTTTGAAGATGGCACGGACATGTATTGGGCGCGAAGCCGTGTCCTGGAGCAACTTAATTTTGTTTCCGGGCTGTTACCCGATTCGGTTAGTCCACAACTCGGCCCCGATGCAACGGGGGTCGGCTGGGTGTATGAGTATGCCTTGGTAACCGGCGAATACTGCGAAAACCATCCCAACGGTTTGTGGCACGATGCGACCGAAGATCAATGGTACGAAGATCCGCAGAAAGCTCCCCACGACGTTCGTGACCGACTGGAGTATCGCCGCACCTTTTCGGGGCGACGGCACGTCTATGTCGACATGCCGGGGAATCGTTACGACCGTTTGGAAGATGCACCGCCCGAGATCCGCAATGCGTTGGCTCCACTGGTCATTGACGAAGGACTTCACAACTGTCCGCTCGACGGTAAGCCATTGGTACGTAGCGATACGGATCTGGCGCAATTGCGGAGTCTCCAGGATTGGTATCTGCGTTACGAATTGACAGCTATTGAGGGCGTGAGTGAAATCGCTTCCGTTGGCGGATTCGTCAAGCAGTATCAGGTGGTGGTCGATCCGGTGAAGTTGCTTGCCTACAAGATGCCATTGGAAATGGTGTCTCGCGCGATCCGCGAATCGAATCGAGACGTCGGCGGGCGTTTGGTCGAAATGAGCGAGACCGAGTACATGGTTCGTGGCTTGGGTTATCTGGGCACGCCCGATGCGGGACAGGAATCCGTTGCGGGAGAATCGCTCACGGAAACGGTTTTGGACCAATTGCGAAAAACGTCGCTCGGTGCGACGCCCGAAGGTTCACCCATTTACCTTCGCGATGTCGCTGATATTCGCATCGGGCCGGATATACGTCGTGGGATTGCGGAGTGGAATGGCGAAGGTGAAACCGTCGGCGCGATTGTCATCATGCGGTATGGCGAAAATGCTCGCGACACCATTGAACGAGTTAAGAAAAAGTTAGCAGAACTGGAACAGGGTCTCCCACCGGGAGTGAGCATCGAAGTCGGCTACGATCGTTCGGATCTGATCACGCGTGCAACCGAGACACTCACCGGTACATTGATGGAGGAGATGCTGGTTGTTTCCCTGGTGATGCTGTTGTTTCTGCTTCATGCTCGTAGCGCGCTGGTGGCAGCATTCGTGTTGCCGACTGGCGTGCTTGCCAGTTTGGGCGTCATGTACCTGTTCGGCATCAATGCCAACATCATGAGCTTGGGTGGAATTGCAATCGCGGTGGGAGTGATGGTCGACAGCTCCGTCATCATGGTCGAAAACGCTCACAAGCATCTCGAAAGAGAAAAGCACCGGGTGAGTGAGGGACACGAACCACGCTCGCGAAGTGCCGTCATCACGGAGGCGGCGATCGAAGTCGGGCCAAGTTTATTCTTTAGCCTTTTGATCATCACGGTCAGCTTTGCACCTGTGTTTGCACTCGGGGAGCAATCTGGCAGGCTGTTTCGCCCACTCGCTTATACCAAGACATTTTCAATGGGGATGGCGGCGATCATTGCGGTCACGATCATTCCCGTCTTAATGGTTTATCTGCTCACCGAACGTGTCGTCTCGAAGTCGATTTCGCGATGGAAGCGTTGGTCGCTGTATACGGTCGTTATCGCAGTTCCCGCCGTCGCATTGGCGCTGATTCCGCTGCCGAACTTGGACGAGTATCGCTGGTGGTTGGTCGGCGGCTGGATCGTGCTTAGTAGTACTTGCATTCTTCCTCAAAGCATTCTTTCGGAAGAGCGCAATCCGATTAGCGGGTTGCTTGAGCGAATGTATGACCCGCTGTTTGCGATGGCGATGCATTTTCGTTGGCTCGCATTATTGTTGGCGGTAGGCGTAGTCGCGGTGACTTATTGGCCACTGAGCCAACTGGGCAGCGAGTTCATGCCTCCTTTGGAGGAAGGCGACCTGCTGTACATGCCAACCACCATCGAGCCGGGCTTGAGTGTCACCAAGGCGAAAGAGTTGCTACAGCAGACCGACAAGTTGTTGATACAATTTCCAGAAGTTAAAAATGTCTTCGGGAAGATTGGTCGAGCCGAAACGGCCACCGATCCGGCTCCACTCAACATGATAGAAACCATTGTCACGCTGCATCGTGACAAGTCCCGTTGGCGACAGGTGCCGACCGAGCGTTTCTACAGTAGTTGGCCTGAATGGGTGCAGTGGCTACCGAACCAGATGTTCGCGGAATTTCGCCCCATCACCAGCAATGAACTAATATACGGCTTTGAGTTGCCTGATGGAAAGTCGTTTCAAGGAATGAACGAAGTCTTGCAGCTACCGGGACTAGCGAATTCGTGGACGATGCCGATCAAGACGCGAATCGACATGCTCTCGACGGGAATCAAGACTCCCGTCGGGATCAAGGTGATGGGCCCCGACCTGCCGACGCTTTCGAAGCTCAGTGATCAGATCGCACGAGTTGTCCAGACCGCCGAAGGTACCGGAACATATACGACCAGTGCGTTTGCGGAAAAGAGTGTCGGCGGAAACTACTTGGACATCAAGATCGATCGCGATGAAATCGCGCGCTATGGTTTGCGCATCGCTCAGGTGCAAGACGTCATCATGACCGCACTGGGTGGAATGAAGGTCACCAGCACGGTCGAGGGGCTTGAGCGTTATCCCGTCAACTTGCGCTATCCGGCAGAACTTCGCGACAGTATTCCGGCGCTGAAGCAAATCCTGGTTGCGACTCCAGCGGGGGCTCAGGTTCCGCTCGCACAACTGGCGCACATCGAAACGACTCAAGGGCCGCCCATGATCAAGAGCGAGAATGCTCGTTTGACGAGTTGGGTGTTCGTCGATATCGCGGGCATCGACGTGGGAACTTACGTAACGAATGCTCAAAAGGTGGTGGCTGACGCCGTCGAACTCCCCCAAGGCTATAGCATTGTTTGGTCGGGACAATTCGAATACATGCAGCAAGCCCGTGAGCGTCTCTCGATCATGATCCCGCTGACCGGTCTGATCATCGTGGTGTTGCTTTACATGGCGACGGGAAGCTGGTTGCGGGTTGGGATCGTACTGCTCGCCATCCCATTCAGTTTGGTCGGAGCGATTTGGTTTCTTTATTTCCTTGATTATAACTTTTCGCTCGCGGTAGGTGTGGGACTGATCGCGTTGGCGGGTTTGGATGCCGAAACCGGATTGGTGATGCTGCTATATCTGGACAGCAGCTTCGAGCGATTCCGCGACGAGGGTCGCATGCGCAACAAGAATGACCTTTGGTACGCTATCCACGACGGAGCGGTAAAGCGAATTCGTCCCAAAACGATGACCGTGGTCACAACGTTCATCGGGTTGGTACCGTTGATGTGGGCTACCGGAGCGGGGGCCGATACGATGCGTCGGCTAGCAGCGCCAATGATCGGGGGCCTCGCAACCAGCTTTCTGATGGAACTGCTGATCTACCCGATTATTTTCTTCATCGCCAAACACATTGCGATGCGAAATGTGTTTGAAGAGAACGAAGAACCGAGCTGACTAGCGATTTTCGATTACGGTTTTTTCCCGTTCGCCGTTTTATTCTCGATTTCGTGTGAAATGCGACGAGACCTATTCAAAACGGGAATGTAGGAAGGGCTTCAGATTGGCGCAAGGCTCCTCGTCGAGGATCAACTCGGAAATTATCTTTCCAGTTAACGGGGCAGTCAGAATTCCAGTGCGGAAGTGTCCGCAGGCATTGAGATATCCGTTGATTCCATCAACCCGTCCGAGAATGGGTAATTCGTCAGGCGTGCCGGGTCGTAAGCCCGACCAAACTCGTTTGACTCGAACATCTTTCAGAAAGGGAATGGCTCGGACGGCACCCGCCGATAAATTGCTCAGTGCTGCAATGGTGGTTCCCGTGTCAAACCCCACTTCCTCGGTCGTGCTACCAATGATGATCTCCCCGTGAGATTTCTGTGCGAGATAGCAATCAGTCGTGGATAGACAAGCCGACAAAACGTCGGGTAACGTTTCGGTGCCGATGATCTGGCCCCGCACCGGCCGGACAGGAATGTCGAGACCGACCATTTGGCCGATCTCACTGGCCCATGCCCCTGCGGCATTTACCACCAAGTCACATGCGAACCGTCCGGCGTCTGTTTCGACACCACTGATTCGCCCTGCTTCAACGTGAATGTTTGTTACTTCGGTATGTGATACGATCCTCGCTCCTAGATTGGCTGCACCCGCTCGAAAGGCATCCGCCAAACGGTAAGGGTTCACTTGGTTGTCACTCTGAAAACGGAGTGCCCCTCGATTGTTTTGCGTGACTGCCGGTTCCGCCTTAGCCAGTTCCTCCGGTGAAAGCCATTCCGTCAAATCCTGTCCACAAGGGCAGCTTTCCCACAGTGGTTTCGCAAATACAGTGTCACCTTCGTCATACATTAGGAACAACAGTGATGTCCGTTCCCACTCGAAATCAATTCCGGAAACATCCATCAGTTCCTGATAAAGTTCCGGGAACATTTCATTCGATTGAAGTGCAAAATCGAGAAAACTGCGAGGTAGTTGTCCGGGTCCGTGGACTCCTTCCGGGAGTTGGCCCAATCCGGCCATCGCTCTATAGAAGATGACGCCACAGCCAAGACCGACCGACTCTCCGAGTGGCCAAAGTCCTCCCGCAGATGCTGAGGTTGCCCGACCGCGCTTCGGTTGGTCAATCAGAGTGACCTGAATACCGCGTTTTGCCAAATAGTAGGCAACCGAACATCCGATGATTCCACCGCCAACGACAACCGTCTCTGTGGGGCGAGTCATGACGCACCTCCCCCAACGGCATCAAGCGAGTCAGTTTTAAGGTTCGACGCAGAATCGGTCGCCATCGTGGACGGGTGTAACCGGCGTTCCGCCCGCTCGATTAGGCATCTTGCTAGATTTGGGTATTAAAAACAATGACCCGCTTCATTACTGGGATTCGATTGCGTATTGCGTAGGGTGGGTCAAGGAGCCTAAGCGACGCCGACCCACCAAACGTATGTGTCCCGTTTTTGCCGAAAAAATGGTGGGTCTGCATGGCTGACGCCATTTGACCCACCCTACTTTAATTGACCCGACCCAGTAATTAAGCGGGTCATAGATTAAAAAAGCGGCCTTCCTGCAATGATCTGGGTTACTACATCCGTTTGACCAAGGCAGGAGGCCGCTTTCGATGACTCTCGCGAATTTAAACCCAACTGGCAAGACCACTTTACCATCTGGGCAGGCCTCTGCGGTCAGGCAGTCAGTGCAACGCATTGATGAATTTGCTTCCCAACTCAAGTCGATGGTGCAATCCGTCACTTTGAATTCTGCTGACTCTAACACAATTTAAGCCCCTGTTTTTCCGTTCATCGAGGCGGAAATTAGCAGGTTCTCGAGCCAATTTTCCGAATAACATTTGTCGCTGAGTTGGTGCGCTGGGCAGCTGTGCGCTCGGTTCACATTGGAACG
>JBDNIG010000206.1:0-6296 GCA_041688415.1 Rhodopirellula sp.
ACGGTTTTCTGGCCTTGCTGGAGCAAGCGTTTGACGAGTTTCGGCCGGACGTGCTGTTGACCTACGGCGGCGACTGGGTGTCGGCACAGGTCCAGGCCCGTGCGCGGCGGCGGGGCATCAAGGTTGTCTTCGCGTTGCACAATCTTGCCTACCGTGACCGGCGACTCTTTGACCAAGTTGACGCCGTGCTGTTGCCTTCGCAGTTTGCCGCCGACTGGTATCGCCGCGAATTGGGAGTCCACGGCACGGCGATCCCGTCGCTAATGAACCTCGACCGCATCGAGTCCGACGCCGCCGACGTTCAACGGCGGTACGTCACGTTCGTTAACCCGCAGGCAGCCAAGGGCGCAGGCGTTTTCGCCCGCATCGCCCAAGAGCTGGACCGTCGCCGCCCGGACATCCCGCTGTTGGTCGTCGAGGGTCGTGGCGGTGCGGGCGGGTTGATGCAGACTGGCGTGGATCTCAGCGGGGTGACCAATCTATCCGTGATGGCGACAACGCCGAACCCGCGAGATTTCTACCGCGTTTCGCGGCTGGTCCTGATGCCGTCGCTGTGCGCCGAGTCGTTCGGCCGGGTGGCAGCCGAAGCGATGACCAACGGCATCCCCGTGTTGGCAAGCGATCGCGGGGCTTTGCCAGAAGTATTAGGCGATGCGGGCACGACACTGCCGATCCCCGAGCGGTATACTCCGGAAACGCCCTCAGCGTACGCCTACGGCTGACGGTTAAACAATAGCGTTCGCATCTCAGATTAACTCAACAGGCCGGTACGGCACTCGGCTCAAAACTGCCTCAATTGAATCGACAGCCCGTTGACGATTCTCACGCGGTAGCGAAATGCCGTTCACGTATCCACTGAGCCGCGTCGTCAAGTGTTTCTTCGAGAGGGCGGTTTTGGTAGCCGAGCTCGGTTTTAGCGCGGGTGCAATCGTACCAGTGATATTGGCTCGTTAGCGCGATCGCGGCGCTGTTGATCTCCGTTTCCTGGCCCGTCAATTTGGCTCGCAGATCACCGTAGGAGGAGCCAATGATTCGCTGGAGTGGTCCCGCTGGCATGATCGGTCGTGGTTTGCCGAACCGTTTGCCCATCTCGGTCCACAGTTGATAGTAGGTTTTGTTGTATCCGGCGAGGATGTAGGAACGGCCGTTGGGCACGTCGATATCGATGGCGGCGATGATCGCATCGGCGACGTCGCGGGCATCACACACGCTGCAGCCACCACGCGGCGCGATCGGTCGCCAGGACTGGCCAACCTCCAAAATCATCCGACCACTGCTCGGTTTCCAATCCCATGGCCCGAGCATGAACGCGGGATGCAACAGCACCGCACTCAAGCCGCGCTGAACGCCCCGCTGGACTTCCTCGTTTCCAGCCCGCTTGCTCAGCACGTAGCTGCACTCAATTTGGCCGCCCGCGTTGTCCAGCGGTGTGGTTTCGTCAGCGGTCGCGTCGCGACTGCCAATGGCCAGCGTGTTGACGGTGCCAACGTGTAGCAAACGACAGTCGTTCCGCAAGCATGCGTCGACGACGTTGCGTGTGCCGTCACGATTGACTCGCATCGACTCCTCCAGCCGCGTCCAGCCGACATGAATCAGGCCAGCGCAATGAATGACGACGTCGGCCCACTGGGTGGCTTTCTCTAAACAATCACGATCATGCAGATCACCGTGAAATGCCGTCGAGTTCAGTCCGACAAAGACGTCCCGCGCCGCATCGCCACGCACCAGGTAGCCGGTTTCATGGTCAGTTGGCTCCAGTCGCCGCAGAATCGTATTGCCCAGTAGCCCTGAGCCGCCCGTTACAAAAACTCGCATCATTATCCGTCTACATCAATGGTTGAACAAGTTGTCGGCGGGTCACGACGCTAGCCAAGTTACCCGATGCGTCGTACAAAACCGCCACGTCAGTGTTGGCATCGTAGAGTCGCAGCAGCACACCCAGGTGCCGATCACCGAGCGAACCGCGTACCACCGGCATCGGTTCGGGCACTTCGTCTCTGCCGATCAAATCGGCAAAGCGATAGAAACCAACGATGCGGCCACGACGTCGTACCAAAATGATCGGATGGTTGCTACGCCGAGCTTGGTGGCGGGCGGTCGTGAGATCGACGGGTGAATCAACAACGGCCAAACGGTCCGGCCGGACGCCAAACTGGACGGCGGCCTGGTTTCCAATCTCGAAAATATTCTGAGCGAGCGTCCGTTGGCTCGTCGTCAAGATTCCCGCATCATGACCATCTCGCAGCACCCGGTTGAGGTCGCCGCGGGCCATGGTCAAATTCACGCGAAACGGGGTCTGGCCCGTCATCGCTTGGAGGAGATTGCCGAGCAGGGCCAGGAGGCTCGAAACCGGTAGGAATAGCAATGTCGCGGCTAACAAGATCCACCGCGTCGCGATCAACAAGCGATAGGGGGCTTGGTAAAACAGGTGCTTGGGCAACAGCTCGCCGCACACGAACACGATGGGCGTCATCATCACCGTGAGCCCGAGTTCCACACCCGCACCACCGCCCGTCGCGGCGCCCACGAACATCACGATCGCGAAGCTCGTCATGTAGTTGGCGAGGTTATTGCCGACGAGGGTCGTGGCAACGAACATGGCCGGATGGTTGAGCAACCACACTAAACCACGTCCCGCCCACGAGCCGCTCAGACCGTCCAGAACCAACCGGGTTCGTGAGACGCGGTACAGTCCGGTTTCGGTGCCACTGAAAAAGGCGCTCAGCGCCAATCCGATAGCGAAGATCCAAATGGCCGTCATCATGTCGATTCACCGACACCTTCGGGCCCCCGCCAGGCTTCGATCCAAATATCGTCGTCGTCCTCATCGGTGACCACCAATTCAAACGGCGGCAAGGGAGCCACATCGCCGACACGGGGAACGCGTTCGTTGTGTCGCTGGACGTAGCCCGATACCGTGGCGGCCCGCTCCTCGGGGACGTCAATCGATAGCATTCGCGCCAGTGCCCGCAGGCTGGTCATGCCCGGCATCCGGTAGTGATCACCGCCGACGCGTTTGATCTGATCCTCGGCGGCATCACGTTGTCCCCTGTTCGCTAACACACCTCGCAGAATGTCATCGACCGAGAGCGCACCGATGATTTCTCCGAACTCGTTGACCACGACGGCGACGCTGAGTTCTTGCGTTTGCAAGGAATCGTAAACGTGTGACACGCGCGACGACCACGGCGTGAACATGATCGGATCGGTTGCCGACGCGAGGTCACTGCACTGTTGAGGCCGCAACATTCGCACCGCGATGGTGCCGATCCACGTCTCACCGGTGGCATCTCGCGGATCAGCCACCATGATGTATCCACCGGGCGGCGAGCCACCGTGTAGGGATGATGAATCCAGCGGCGGAGTGAGCACATGCAGCCGGCTGCGGGGACGCATCATCTCATCGGCACGCATCTCCGCCATCGCCACGAGAGTCTGCAACGCCGCCCGCTCTCGCCGGATCAAAACAGCATCATCGGTGCCGAGATCAATCGCGCGCTCGATGTCGGCCAGATCGATTGCCGGCTCGGGCTGAAACGACGGCCACAACAGTCTCGCCATCGCGTCGTTGGCCGAACGCACGATCGGCAAGATGGGACCGACGATGGTCACGGCGATGGAAATCGGCACGCCCACGGCCAATCCGATCCGCAGCGGGGTCATCACCGCGACGCTCTTGGGCAACATCTCACTAAAGAAAATGATGGCCACGAGCGCCGCAAAGGTGAACACGCTCGGTTGGCTCGTCTCTCCCGCCACGATTGCCACGAGCGCGAAATAGATCATGTTGATCATCAGATTCCAAAATAGAATCGCTGCCAGCAATCGATCGGGCGTTTCGAGCAGATGCCCCAACACCCGGCCCGCCCCACCGCCGCGCATCAAACGCCGACGGTCGCGGTCCCGGATCGAAAACAATGCCGCTTCACTGCCGCTGAACAAGCCACTGGCGACGATCAACACCAACATCGCCAAAAGAAAAGGCCATTGGGCCGCCAACTCACTCAAGCAGTTGACTCCGCGTGCGAGTCGCCCGGTTCAACCTCCAGTGGCACGTCGAACTCACTCAACGCCGGAATCATCATCGCTGCCGTGGTGAACCCGTAGCCAAAAATCAGTGACGCGGCGACGTACAGATGGTCCGTCTGCAACAGGAACTGGGTGATCGCATAAAACGTGATCAGTGGCAACGCAAACGCCGCGGTGAAAATCGCCGAAGATGGATTCCGCCATCCCAAGGCTGCGAACAGGGCCGCCCCACCGCCGAGTATCATGACCAAGAACGGTCCGAGTTGCAGTTGAAATGCACCACGAAAACTCACCATGATCGTCATGCAAATCGCAATCCCCACGCACAGAAAGAACACCGTACCGAGACTGGCGAGCGTCGCCGTTCGCCCCGAGACGTAGTTCAAACCCGAGTGAATGCCGAGCATGGTAACAAACACGTACAGCCCAATCGCCGCCAAAATCGCGTACTGCATGCTCTCGATTGTCATCACACCGGCAACCGCGAGATAGACAATCAAACCCAATGGCAACAGGATCAATTCTTTGGCGGCATACATCACACCGAATAGCTTGCCAAAGATAAATTCACGCGGTCGGAGATCGGTGACCAGCAGAAGATCCAGCGCCAATCCATCTCGCTCACCCGTGATCGAGGTCACCGCCAACGCATTGACCAACACCAAACTGATCACACCGAGGATCGCGACGGGAATCGTGACGGCGGGAAACGCGCGGCCGATCCGGCCGGATGGTTCCATCGCCGCTCCGCTTTGAATCTGATACCACACCGTCGCGGTGATCAACGCAAAGATGAACACGAAGACGGCGCGGATCAACAGGATCTTGCGCCCGTATGCCCAGGTCCGAACTTCCCGCCACAAAATCGGATTGTCCCACACCGGTCGCGGTTGGCGGACTTTCCACGACGAGAGTCCCTCGGATGAATCGGCGTCACGCTGGAACTCCTCGCTCGTCTCCGGATCGGGCGTTTTCAACCGCACCTCACGTGACGGATTCCAAACGCGAACCTTGGCAATCCCAATCGCCAGTACCACCAGCGAGAAGAGGCTGCCCAAAATCACGAATCCGCCTGCGGCTGATCGCCACAAGCCCGCGAGCCCGGACATCGAGTTCGTCGCCGCGACGAGTGCGCGAGGCGGACTGATCGCGGTCGCCCAACCAATCGCATCGGGGCCGAGACCGGCAACAATCTCGCCGGCCGCAACCAACAGCAACAAGACCAGGAATGTCAGTGCGATGGATTGAAACGTCTTTTCACGCCAGAACGAAACCACGGTGCCCACCGCGGCGGACACCACGACGCTCACCGCGATCACCAAGAACACCGCGAACACTTGGGCTGGCGCCACCCCACCGAGCAGTGGCAAGGTCAAGAACAGTGGCAGCGAAACCACCAGCAGGCTCAGCGGCATCAGCAGCGCCGAAGCCGTCTTGCCAGCAACAATTTCAAAACCCGACAACCGCGTCATCAAAAGCAACAGCAGCGTGCGACGATCTTTCTCCTGAGCGACGTTGCTGGCCGCCCCCACGGCCGCCAAAGCCGACAGAATCACGAGCTGGAGTGGGGCGAGCAAGCGAAACATCCAGCCGCCGAATTTCGCCGAGTCCGAGTTCGCCGCCAACGACCGCGAACCATCCAGCACCAGGTAGCCGGTACACAGCAACAAAAACAACGTCAGCAAATAAATGCCGCGCGTCAAATAAGTCGACGAACGTTTCGGAGCCACGGAGGCTTCACGGTTAAATACGGGGCCTAGCATGCCCCCAATGGTAATCACTGGGCGAGACGTGGCATAGGCTTGTGATCTTTGAAGACAGCCACGTGGCGGTGACGACGTGGGAGGATCCGTTGCGGGTGGGCTCGACGATGCGTTTCGCCGGGTATGACAACTCCATCAACGCTGCTCGTATCCAGCGGATCCGTGATGACGGGCGAACCGCCTCACATCGATCCAGCACCGTATTCGCTGAAGCGGTAATAAGAAACCGTCGACTGACTCACGCGACGCCTCATTCGCGTCCCACAGTGGAAAGTGGATGTTGGATTTCCCGAGGGATAGCGGCGATAAACATTCATCGCCCAACATTGTCGACCGACGGCTCCGCCCCAATGCCATCTACTTTGGCCCCGTTCGGGGCGTAGCCTCGATGGTAACCCGACGCGTAAGCGAGGAAGATGCAGTGTTTCGGCTGGTAAACACGTGATCCTCGCTAACGCGTCGGGTTACCAAGACCGCTTCGCGGTCTAAAGTAGATGGCATTGG
>JBDNIG010000207.1:0-4898 GCA_041688415.1 Rhodopirellula sp.
CCTCAACCAATGTAATCTGCAAAATTCCTTGATATGTTGATTTTGTGTTTCCCCGTGTTTGCCGCAGTCCGCCACCACCGCCGAGTTTGACTCATCGCCCCAGACCACCCAGCTTGTCGGCGGGTTGCCGGTCACACCCTTTCAAAACGTGCGTTCCTGCCGGGCAAGCCGGCGAGGGGACGAAGTAGGACAATCAATCTTCGTACGACCCACAGCCACAATTGGAGCGACCGATCACGATCGATTAAGTTCAACGCCGAAGGTCACCTGGAATGCGAACCAAATCGAAAGAATTGGAACCGCGATTGAAGTCGGTGACTCGAGCAAACGTAAAAATTCGCGAGAGCAGCATTCTCCGGTGCACCGCCGTTGTTCGTAGCGTACCCTGGATCACGCGCGTAGCGACACGCTACACACGGTGGGACATGCCTAAATTTTATCGAGTCGTCGAACGGGAAGCAAGCAATTTCGGCTACTGGATAGGGCGGGTGTTGGACACCGCCAAGCGACACGATACAATGAACTGTGCCAAAAAAAGGAGGCAAATCATGAACCAAATTGTAATCCAGAACGAGGTCGCTGATCAGATCCGACAGTCCGAGGGCCACATCGAACTTGTCGATGGACGAGGGCAGCGTGTTGGTGTGGTTCGACGCCAGCCGACAGACGACGAGATTGCGGTGGCAAAAGCGCGAGTCGGAATCACGGGGCCGAAGGTCACAATTGACGAATTGATTGCGAAGCTGGAAGCATTGTGAATTACGACGTCGTTTTTTCGCTGGAGGCAGTCGAGGACGTGTTGAGAATCACGATGATGAGCCAATCCAAGGCAGCGGTGGTGAAAGCATCGAAGCAGATTCAAGCGGCGCTGGTCGACGATCCCGCAGATGCGGGAGAACATCTGAGTGAAGGTTTGCACTTCATCGATCGCGAGCCACTACGCGGCTTCTACACGATTGACGTATCGCAAATGACCGTGGAGATCGTCAACGTCAAGCCGATCTGATTTTCCGTCTACGAACGTCACCGATCACGTGGCGGCGACGAGAAATCTATTGTTTTCAAAAAAAGTGACTTCGCCGCGCACGTGCATCGGATTGGTTATACGCCGTCGTGAACGACCGAAGAGTGGATCAGGCGTCAGACCTCGCGTCTACTTGTTTAGCTCAGGGTTCCTGAACCGTAACATAAATTCCTGCGAGACAGGGGCTGCTCCCTTTCTTCGTTCAGCAAATTTGTGGCTCATGAATGCGTAGTCAGTCCCAATGAGATGCAAAATGTCAAGCTTGTAGAGCTGGAAATCGCCACCAGACGCGAGCATGGACTCGTCGCCAACTTCCTTTTTCCAAAGGTAACCTCGCCATGGACCGATAGCGGAACCGACGCCGTCATGAGATCGCCAGTCTCCTTTGCCCAGATATGCGCCTGATGCCTTGGCATCGCCGGAGTCTATTTTAAACCGAATCGAAGTCAGTCTCGGCGCGGAGTGCCCGACCGGTTCAAAAGACACGATGTCGTCGACAACCTTGATAATGCATTTCCACGTTACACCAACCGGCTTGGAAGCGGCCAGGAATTCAGCATACTCCTCTTCGGTGAGTCCGAAGTTTGAGTGATACGGAAGGGCTACACCGGGCTTCGCAACCGTCGCGATCGATGTACTTCTGCAGCCACGCATTGTCAGTGCTCGTTGCGAACTTGTTCGCAAGCTGCGTCCCTCGATCGCTCATTGCGACATCGAGAAACTCGATTTCAGTAGGCCCCGCTGGAAAAAATTGAGCCATCTCAAACTTCTCCTCTTGGGGTTCCTGCCCAGTGGAAATATTAACATATACGAGCCAGGCAAGAGGCAGCAACAAAAAGATGGATTTTCGAGCCACGGAGTGTCCCAGGGGTGGCAAGTGAAGGAAACGGGTCAAAAGGCTAAACTCATCGCGTTGAGGCCGTCAATCCACGTTCGTGAATCCTCAGTCGGTAACGTCTGAGGTAACCGGGTTGGCGGACCAACGGTGTGAACGGTGACCAGCCAAGAATTGTAAACGAAGGAAACGACGTTGAAAAACCGAAAGGCGAGCCAACTCCGGTTCACCGATTGGTTCTTCCACTTTATGGCGGAGGTTGTCCTGGATCTTCTGAAGCTCCTCCGTTGCCATTACCGTCATTTGAACTGTCGTCGCCGCCGCAACCAGCATAAAAACATAACGAGCCGATCAGCAGGATCATAAAGACAATACGACGAATCATTGAACGCTACCTTCTAGCGTGACGGATTGCGAAGACTATTTTGCGCCCGTGAGTTGGACATAGCTCGTGGCGACAATCCACTGATCAACTTCCTTTTTGACTTCATCATCAACATTTGAGTACCACGCATCGACAATTGCGCCGGTTGTGGTTGAACCGGCAAAGTAGCCGACTATTCCGCCGACCGTCGCTCCGGCTGGAACGGTAATCCATCCGGCCGGTCCTCCAAATGTACCGAGCCAAGCACCTGTTGCCGCTCCTGCGCCGGCGCCGACAATACCACCGCCAGATCGTGAAACAGCGATGACCATTAGTCGGCGGTTCATGTCACCTCGACGGTATGCCGCTACGTGGGAATATATTTCGTGTGAGTCCATTGCAAGTGCAACCGCGGCACCGATTGGACCGGCTGCCCTTGCTACCCGGCGCAGTGACTGAGAGGCGGTGGTGCGAGTCGCGCGTGCGAGGCCCGATTTGGAAGATTTTTGTAGTAGCGAGAATCTCGCGGTGCTTTTTCGTGCGAGCGCCGGCTTCATGCTTGTGCGCGATATCTGGTCCCATTGGGATAGAGAACGCGTTGCCCATCGCCTGTGCGTCCGCGTGCGAACTCGCTGTTGCACGCGATTCAGTGACCGCTCGATAGAATCGTTCGACAGGTGAGTTCCAGATATCGAATTTCGCTGGATGTATCGGCCGGTTCGTGTATCCAGATCGTGGAATTCACCTAGCGATTCAATTGGCACGCCGCGTTGCTTTCGGAAGCGAGAAATGTCCAGAGCAAGATTGCGCAAACGTGGATCTCCGGAATTACGCATTGCGTGTAATTTGTCAGCGAGCCAAGTTCGCGAAAGTTGCCGGCCCAGTCTGGTATTCGATAGTTTTGCATTGCCACCGAAGTGTGTTTTCGTCTCACCAAAGCGAACATCAAGCAGTTTCCCTGATGAATCGTATTTCAATGCAAGTTGATCGATACCCTGCCCGGCCGGACGCTTGATTTCAAGGACTTCATCAAAGCCGCGGAGCTTGTACATCTGATTTATCAGAGTCTCGCCCCAGGCACCACTGGCGTTTTTCCACACGTGTGGCGTCAACGTCGATGAACGGATTGAGACGGGATGGTCTACTGGCGATGCAACCACGGCTGCAAATTGGGCATAGGTGCTGGTCGGAACAATTGCAAATGTCGCAAAGGCAACGAAACGGTAAGTGGCTGTCAACATGTTCATTTGATCGCTTCCCCGAGAATTCGAATTCGTGTCGCCTCGATCTTTTGTTCGTCGCCGTCCAGTTCCTCGAACCATTGATTCCATTCCTCCTGATACCGTTGAAGGACGTAGGGCGATAGACGACGGTCGTCGTAGTATGCGAGGCGTTTCAGTTTTTCTAGGGGAGCGAGCTCCTTGTTTTCGCGGACGAACTCGATTGTAGCTAGGGCGTGCTGATTGTGCATCCATTCCTTTGTTCGTTCGAGATAATCGAGTCGCTTATTCAGTTTGTCTTGGTCGCTTTTTGCTGAAGCGATGTCTGCTTCTACGAACGGTACGATTTCCGAGCGTAAGCGATACCCATCGTGTACTTTCGCAACGATTCCGTCGCCGATCGAGGCAAATTGCTGTGGCTTCGCGTTCTCGTAACGTTTCAGTATTTCCGTCGTGTCGTTTTGCCACGCCGCAACGCGGTGACCTAAGTCGCCGTACATAGTCGCCAAGACTTCCGTTTCAAACGATTCCAATTCGGTGTTCAAGTCGTGCCAATCCCGCCAACAGTCGTCCGATGAAACAGATGGGTCGCTGCCGATGGTTACCGCGACGGACTCGAGGTCAGCGCGAATCGCCTGGACTACCAAGGAAGCGACTTGGCCCGGCATCTCTCGTGCATGCGTTTGCGTGATTCTGCTTCGTATTGACTCAAGGGGATCCGGGGCGACAAACGGTGCCGCAGGTTCGAACAATTCTCCGGCCTTCACGTGTTCTTCGCGGGCACTAACGATCTTGGAGAGTGGCTGGAATGGAATTAGGCCAGCGACGCGAACATAGAGGTCATACGCTAAATCCAAGGCTTCGTCATCGTCGGATTGCACGGCTGCTCGCGTGAATTTTAAGGTAGAGTCAAACACCTCCGGAGACGACGGAGCGAGGCGTATTGCTGCAAGCAAGAAGTCGTAAGCGGCAACGTAGTCATTCTGATCGAGTTTTTCGCGAGCGGAGGCGACTGCTTCCGTCGCGGAGTCATTCGAATGTGTGGTCGCATCCGCGTCGCGTAGCGAAGCTATGTCGGTCTTCAGGGCTTTAGTCTCTTTGGTCAGGTTCGAAAGCGATTCGTTGATTTCGCTAAGTTCGTTCAAATTAAGAGCTTCGGAGTTGCCCTGGCATCCGACGACGGCAAATACCGTGGCGAGAACGGTCAATAATCGTGCCTTGGCGTGAGTGTCCATTGCGTCTCCATCAGCATCATAGCGAGCGGGCACCTGTTTAGTGGCAGAACGAATTGCGATCTATCCGCATGTCAGGCGTAGAAAAAGCCCAACTTGGCCGGTTGGGCTGATCGCCTGACGTGCGGATAGATCGTGCGTTGAACTTTGTCGCCACACTGCGGGCCGCTTGCCGAGTGAGGCTGCAGCAGCGACGACGATCTCTATTCTATGCCGTAGTAGC
>JBDNIG010000208.1:0-3375 GCA_041688415.1 Rhodopirellula sp.
CGCAAAGACTCAACCCACGAAAGCCATCACATCGAGCAACTCACCGCATCTCCCACCTTCTGCAGCCCAGAGCGGCAGGCTCGCCGCTGCGCCGCGCAAATTCGCGGACAGGACAACAAGCGTTCGCTTGTTTGAGGACTAATACTCGATCTGCAATCGAAGCAAATAAACCTGAACTCCCTCAGCGAGGAGAGTGTGAAAGCACTGGCAGAATTAGAAGGCAGCTTCTACTCAAGCTACCAGCGATGGTACACAGAAGCCTGCGCGGTAATTCGGCAACTGATCCCAGATCGCATTTCCGAATTCGAGTTACTCTACAAAGGTGATGGTCGACGGAAATCGATAGATAGCATGACCTACACGATACAAGATTGGCTGAATGGCGTACGAGCCGGAGTTCGCTACAACCAAAAGAGTGAATTCGACGATGCCGCGATAGTTACGATGCGATTTCAAACACAAACGCAGATCCTCAAAGCATCCGAACGACGGTTAGAGAGCAGCCTTTTTGACATTCGACAACTTGTCCAGGCTGATCTTTTTGACTCGGAATTAGAAGCTGCGAATGAATTAGTAAAACATGGGTTCCTGCGTGGTGCAGGCGCTATAGCTGGCGTCGTGCTCGAAAAGCATCTTGCTCAGGTCGCAGCGAACCATTCGATAACGACACGAAAAAAACATCCAACCATAAGTGACTTCAATGACCTGCTAAAATCCGGCGGCGTGCTTGATACTCCGATTTGGCGGCAAATTCAACGCCTGGGTGATATTCGCAATTTATGCGATCACAACAAGGATCGAGATCCAACACAAGAGGAGGTTCAGGAACTCGTGAATGGTGTCGAGAAACTTGCGAAAACTTTGTTTTGACAAATGGCGAGTCACTGATCGAAACGGAGATTCAGCCGCGGCGATTCTTGTAATGGTTTAATCGCAACTCGCCGCCTACCGATAACCAGCATCATCACACCCGGAGATTGAATTATGTGCCAGGAAAAAGCGAAGAAACTTCTTCCAAAATCCTATGGATAATTATTGGAGGCATTGTCAGCTTAATTGTAGGCGTAACAACCGCTTTCTTAATTAACAAGCTGACTGCGTCGCGTCCGAAACTTCACTACAGCACTACATCTATCGAGTTTTTTAAAGGCAAAACTAATCAGGTGGGTGTTGTTGCTATAGAAATCCATAACCCTGGCGGTAAAGAGATTGAAGAGCTTCAATGCAATGTCAGTTTTCCTAACGCGATTATAACCGAATCGAGTTGCGACGGATTGCCAACGGATTCCTTCCAGTTGGCATCTCAGGATAACGCTTCAAAATTTACTGTGCCTTTCTTCAATCCAGACGAGAGTATCTCGCTGCAATTTCTAATCGCACCAGAGAGTGATCTAATAGAACCTCCGGTGATCGATCTTCGTGGTAAAGGGATCGTTGGAGAATTAGCTGCCGGAACAGATGCTAGCAATCGCTCGTTTTTCCCTGCATTGCTAACCGGGATCTTTTCGTCGTATCTCGCGGGGTTGTCATTGTTCTCTCTTCAGCTAGGACGCAACAGGCGACTTAGAGGCCGATCCACGTATTTGTTTTTTCGGCAGCGGTACAGTTCTGGAGAACAAAAGGATGAGTTTGCCTTCTTGCTAGGTGTTCACGGTTTCACTGACCATGCAAAACTGGTCAGAGGATCTTCAAGGCACTTTAGCTGGTGGACATTGGCAGATGAATTGGCCGAAACAGTTCTAAGTGCTCAGCCAGCTAACGCTGACGAACCTAAACGCGCTATCACTGTGCTGCAAGACTTGCTGGAATTTTACGTGATGGCATCCTCATCCGAAGCGAAGATCCACACGAGCATCGCTAGGCTTGCAATGTTTTGCCAAGATACATCATTGGTTGAATCGAGCATTAAAAAGGCCAGAGATACCAATGAATGCGTTGCGGATTTCCGTTGCTCCGTGCTGCCATCTTTGAACGCTGTTCAAGCATCTGAAACGGAGAATGGAAGCAGGGTTCGAGCTAGCCACTGTCGGTTCAATTCCCTACGCTCACGGTGATTGATCTACAATCTTTGATGATATGTCCGTTCATCGCGATGTATGATCGTGATGGGTGCAGTCCGCCTGGTAGCAGCTTCTGAAATTTGAAAATTTCAGATTGCTATTTGAAAAAAACGGCGTCCGTGTCCTGATGGGCGGTTTTGGTTAGCTGCCAAACAACTCACTCGGAACGGACGCCATGAATCAACTTACCAAATCTTTCGGTTCTTTCACACGTCTCTTCGATGGCTTCGAGCCTCAGTTCGCAACGGACTTGCTCGCCGTCATCTGGAGAGTCGTCGCAGTGGTACACTGTTTTTTCCCGAAGGGAGATTTCACCCGCCAGCACCGACAAGTTTGAACGAAGACTCGAACGGCTTGTTCGCGAGGCCGCACGCCTGATTGTGCAGCGAACATTCCGGCGACTCGAATCGATCAATCGTGACCAAACGGTGTCTTCGTTCGACTTCGCTGGCCAATCCTTCCGACGCAAACGTCGCACGTCCACGCAAATCGACACGCGCTTCGGGCAGGTCACTTACCAACGCTGATTTTTTCAAAATACGCAGGCTCAATCACCCGGTATCGCGCCGTTGGATGTTCGGTTCGGTCTGGTCGCTGGGCGGATGACACCAGCACTCGCCGAAGTCACCGGAAGGCTTGCCGCTGACATGCCGCAACAGGCGACCTTGAATATGATCAGCGAGCGATTCGCAGTCAGGTTGTCGGTCGATGCGTACCGTCGCGTCGTGGCCGATCTCGCCACGCAGGTCCGCTGCGTGCATGATGACGTGGCGATCGAGCAATTGATTGATTGGATCAAGCAAGCTCGCCAAAGCACGGGAAAAAACGACGTTTTACTGCAAGTTGGGCGTGATGGTGTCTTTGTGCAGACACGGCCCTGCTGGGGGGAAGCGTCCTGTGGAACGCTCGCCGTTTATGACCGCAATCAACGCCGATTGGGAACCGTCTATCTGGGGCAGATGCCGGAATCCAATCAGCCCACAATGACATCGCGTTTGACGTCCGTGATCCAAGGAGTGCTTCGCGGTCTTGATGGGAAAACCCCGTCATTGCGTTATGTCACCGATGCCGATAGCCATCCGCAATCGTACTACAAGAAGGTGCTCTCAAAGATGAAGCATCCGGTAACGGGTCGTCGATTGAAGTGGAGTTGGGGCGTGGATTTTTTCCATGCTTGTGAATACGTCTCCCAGCTTTCCGAATCGATCTTTGGCAAAGGAACTGAGCAAGCCAACAAGTGGGCTGAGCAGCAGCGTCACACTCTTCGCCACGACAAGAACGGGTGGGTAAAGTCATCGCCCGGGCCGCTCAACAG
>JBDNIG010000209.1:0-7130 GCA_041688415.1 Rhodopirellula sp.
ACTCGTAGCCTCGTCCACTACGTCACTTTTTTTAGGACTACGCAGCTTGGCGACGAAAACGACGCTATTTACAAGCCCGAAGCGCAAGCGAGTGAGCGTTGACATAACTCGTTCACTCGCTTGCGCTTCGGGCTTGTATTTCCAGCTAACCTGCGCTGTCCTATTAACGTTCGCGTTCTCAGGTTGCACTTCCACTGACAACGACCAGCGAATCGTCCTGACGGGGTCGAGCACGGTTGCCCCATTGGTGGGTGAGATTGCCAAGCGATTTGAAGCCCTGCATCCCGGCGTGCGGGTCGATGTGCAAAGTGGCGGTTCGTCGCGTGGCGTCGCCGATGCGCGACGTGGCCTTGCTGACATTGGCATGGTCTCTCGCGATCTCAAAACCGAAGAGCGGGATCTCACGGCGATGACGATCGCTCGTGACGGCATCGGTATCATCGTGCATCGGGACAACCCGGTTACCTCGCTGACTGACGATCAGATTGTGGCGATCTATACGGACCGCATCAACAATTGGAAAGAAGTTGGCGGTCTGGACGCCCCCATCACCGTTGTCAATAAAGCCGAAGGTCGATCAACTTTGGAGCTATTCGTTGGCCACTTCCATTTGGACAACAAGCAAATCAAAGCCGACACCGTGATCGGCGACAACGAGCAGGGAATCAAGACGGTTGCCGGAAACCCGAACGCCATCGGCTACGTTTCGATTGGAACCGCCCAATACGATGCCGCTCACGATGTCGCGATCAAACTACTGCCACTGGCGGGCATGGAAGCGTCCATCGAAAACGTTCGATCTGGCACCTTCCCCTTGTCGCGTCCATTGAATTTGGTCGTGAAAGGCCAGCCAACCGGAATCGCAGCGGAATTCATCGAGTTCGCTCGCTCAAGCGATGTGCATCCAATTGTTCTGGAGCAGTACTTTGTCCCGATTTCCAAGTGATTCGGTTCTCGTTTGGCTGCTTCGCGGATGCGGATTGCTGACGGGAGCGATCACGGTGCTGATTGTGGGCTTTCTGTTTTGGGAAGCACTCCCCGCACTTCGCGAGGTCGGTGTCGGGCGATTCGCTTCCGACGCATCCTGGCACCCTGCCGCTGGATCGGCAGAGGGGCAGTTCAATCTTGTGCCCATGATCGTGGCGACCTCACTGGCAACCGCGGGAGCCGTTCTATTGGCAGGACCGCTCGGCATCGGTTCGGCGGTGTTCGCACACTTCTATGCACCTCGCCGATTGCGGCACACCTACGGCAAAATGATCGAACTGCTCGCCGGGATTCCCTCGGTGGTCTACGGCCTGTGGGGCCTGGTCGTGCTCGTTCCGCTGATTGCGAAATGGCATCCGCCCGGCACCAGCCTTCTATCGGCGATCATCGTTCTGACGATCATGATCCTTCCAACGATCGCTTTGCTCGCCGGTGCAGCTTTCGACAATCTGCCAAGCGAGTACGTGCGAGCGTCTGCGGCATTGGGACTGTCTCGTGGGCGAACCATTTTCAGTGTCGTGTTGCCGGCCTCTCGATCGGGACTATTCACCGCGATGCTGTTGGGAACAGGCCGAGCCATCGGCGAGACCATGGCGGTGCTGATGGTCGCTGGCAATGTCGTCCAAAACCCGTCCAGTATCTTTCAACCCGTCCGTACGATCACGGCCAACATTGCGTTAGAGATGGCTTACGCGATGGATGGCCATCGCTCCGCGCTGTTTGTGTGCGGACTACTTCTGATGGCGATGGTCATTGTGCTGGTCGGCTTCGCAGAATGGGTTAGCCGTGGCCTAATTTATGGACGCATTCATGGCTAGCACAACCACAACGCACACGCGGCCAACTTCCAGCGTGTTGTTTGATTCACTCACAACATTCGTCGCGTGGTCCATCGCCGCGATCGTCAGCAGCGTTTTCGTATGGATATTGGCAGACATCGTCATCGCAGGACTACCCTCGGTTTCCTGGAGCTTTTTGACCGAAGCTCCTCGCAATGCGGGACGCGATGGCGGAATCTTTCCCATCATTGTCTCAACGCTGCTCATCCTTTCGGTTGCGATGGTCGTGTCGGTGCCGCTGGGAGTCGGAACCGCGATCCTGCTCAGCGAGTTGACGCGGGCGGAAAACCTGTTTGGAACGCTCGTGCGACGCAGCCTGGATGTACTCGCGGGTGTGCCCTCCATCGTGTTCGGGCTTTTTGGCAACGCCTTTTTCTGCATCTACTTAGGATTGGGGTTCTCCATTTTGTCGGGCGGTCTCACGCTTTCGTGCATGGTGCTGCCGATCCTGATACGGGCGACGGAAGAGGGGTTTCGATCCGTTCCGAATGAGTATCGTATGGGGGCTGCGGCATTGGGATTGTCTCGAACTGCCACCCTTGTCCAACTGCTCTTGCCAGCCGCCGTGCCAGGCATTGTTGTCGGTTTGGTGCTAGGTGTCGGGCGCGCATTGGCTGAGACCGCGGCGTTGATCTTTACCAGCGGATACGTCGACCGCACACCCGGTTCGTTGTTCGATTCCGGGCGTACGTTATCCGTTCATGTTTTTGACCTGTCGATGAATGTCGCTGGCGGGGATCGACATGCGTATGCCTCCGCACTGGTTCTCATTGCGATGCTGTTGGTCATCAACGCGAGTGCCGGCTGGACTGCCAATCGTTGGTTGAGAAAAAGGATCGTGATGACATGAGCTCCGAAAACAGAAAAGCACCAGACCGCAATGGCTGCAAACAAACGCTTTGTACTGAAAACCCTTGTACTGAAGGGAACGGGTTCACCCTTGGCCCTCTTGCCACCGGCCCACCCTGCTGTATCCCCGAACCGCTGATTGAAGTCGATGACCTTGCGGTTCACTACGGAAGTGCTCGCGTCCTGGGCGGAATCTCGTTGACGATCAATCGAGGATGTGTGACCGCGTTGATCGGGCCATCGGGATGCGGAAAGACGAGTTTCTTGAGCAGTTTGAATCGTATGACGGACATGATTCCTGGATGCCGAGTGGACGGAAACATTTCGATTGGCGGGCTCGACGTCCGAGCGACGAAGGATGTGATCTCGCTCCGCCGTCGCGTCGGAATGATCTTTCAAAAACCGAATCCGTTTCCGCTTTCGATACGCAAGAACATCGAAATGCCTCTGAAAGAGCACGGCATTCGGCACCGAAGTGAACGAGCGGAAATCACTGAGAATGTCCTCGAAGATGTTGGCTTGTGGGCTGAGGTGAAGGATCGACTTGATTCGTCCGCATTGTCACTTTCGGGTGGCCAGCAACAGCGGCTTTGCATCGCGCGAGCGTTGGCCTTGCGTCCCGAAGTTCTCTTGATGGATGAGCCGTGTAGCGCTCTGGACCCGTTAGCCAGCAGTGTGGTTGAAGAGTTGCTGCTTAGTTTCCGTGCGCGTTACACGGTTGTCATCGTGACCCACAACTTACAGCAAGCGCGACGTGTCGCTGATTATGCCGCGTTCTTCTGGGCGACCGATGGTACGGGCACGTTAATCGAACACGGGACCGGCACCAGCATCTTCGACACACCACAACAACCGTTGACCGTCGCGTACGTCAACGGCAGAGCGGGTTAGCGCAAGGAAATAGGAGAGGGCAAACAGATGGACGCAATCTACTGGGTCATTTCGCGAGACTGCAATCAACGTTGTCCGCATTGCTACAACAACTCGGAACCGGGTGCGCCGGGATTGAGTGAAATTGAAGTCGATCGGTGCGTTGAGAGTCTTCCCTCTCCCGACGATGTCGAAGTGCAACGGATCATTCTTTCCGGCGGCGAGGTACTCGTCTGGCCGGACTTGCTCATCCACACGCTCGATCGTTTGAACGAGCGTTTTGGTGACTCGACCCGACTTTGGGTAAACTTACCGCCCAAACGCTCCATCATTGGCAGGGCGATCGTTTCGATCAAGTCCGTACAACTGCCAACGGGTTCGGCAAGGATCACATCGGGCCGACGACGCGTTTCAAACTCATCCATCGCGTCGGTCAAGCCGTCAAAATTGCAGCAGAAGCACGAGCCCGCCACTTCGTTGATTTCCAATCCCTGACTCTTGAGTAGTTCCGTGTCGACCAAGCCGGCCGCTTGATCGTTGGTCACGACACAAACGTGCTTGCCTTCGGCTTGCAAGCGTTTGGCAAGGTTCACAATCAGCGTTGTCTTTCCTGCACCAAGAAAGCCGCCGATCATGATGAATTCAATGGGGTCGTTCACAGTCTGAAAATCCTCAACAGGTTAGTGGCCACACGTTGGGGCGGCATCCCCCATCGACGCTCGCCGACTGGGCGACATCGGACGAATATCGCAGCCTCCAGCGCCATCGTTGACTTTCAAATGTCCGAAAGCAAACTCCATCGGAATGTGCGGTTGCGGAGCGTCGCCGCAGGGGAACAGCCAATGCTTCTCGGACACCTCGACATGACAGCAGTGAACGCCACCGCCTTCCTGGCCCTGCGGAACTTCCTCCCACCCGACTTGAGTCGCAATCTGTGGAACTTCACTAAACGTCGATTTCGTTCGTGGCGACTCATTACGAAGATCGATTCCAAAGTGATCGACAAACGGACGTTTGCGACGGTTCTCACATGTCTCGGCCAACTCATCTTGAGCCACGACGATTGAGGAGAAGATCAGATTCACGCCGCCAGGAAAGAGGTACTTCACGAAACCTTCCTTCGCGTAGTCGAGTTTGCACCCCGCCGCTTCCAGCGGTTCCGTCGGAAGATCGGATGTATCGTCCACCTTCACATGAATGTGCAACGATTCGCAGCACGCCATTGCGTCGGAGAACGGAAAACCATCAGCGAACAAGTCTAAACAACGCTTCTGCTCACAAGCATTAATAAGCCCCAGCTGCAACAAAAGATCAGTTGCCGCCTGAGCCGCAGAAGCCTGAGGGAAAACAACCGCTTGGGACATCGCAGCACCTGCAAGAAATAAGTCGAGGGACTCGTCAACAGGCCTACATTCGTAGGAATGTCTGTCAATTCCCGGCCAGGGCACCAACCTCGAAAAACGATCACTTCGATCGAGGACCGATATCTAACTTGCAGCAACCGAAATCAAGCGAACCCGTTTTCTTGGTTTTCCCGCGCTGTTTGTGAATATCGCTGCGAAGCGAATAGTAGATGAACTTGCGGATGTATCACGATCTTTTTTCGCCACAGCCTTCGATTGCTAGCCGTGGGACGCAAGCGGTCTATACGCGAGATCAGGGAAATCGCCTTGCGTTCCGCGAGTTCCAGTGGTCGCCCCGAGTGAAAAAATAGCCGACAGGATCGACACAAAACTTTTTCCGAAAATGGCTGTAAGGAATCGAAGCCTCCCCTGTCTGTCTTACCATACGGTCCAACACTCGTGTGACCGTCAGAACGTTCTGTTAATCAGGGATTGCCGCAATGGTTGAAACGCATGGAAAGAAAAGAGTGCTCGTACATTGTCACCGAATTAGCCTTCATCGCAGACGGACATCCAAATTTGGATTCACGTTGATAGAACTGTTGGTGGTGATCGCGATCATTGGAATCCTCGTCGGATTGCTGCTGCCAGCAGTTCAGGCCGCTCGTGAAGCCGCTCGCCGAATGACGTCGAGCAACAATTTGAAGCAGATTTGATTGGCCGTTCATAATTTTGAGTCAGCGATGAAGCACTTTCCGACCGGAGGCGGTTATGGCTCGCCACGATCCGCCGAGTGGGCGTCGCCGCCGGCGACGACAACGATTCCGGGCTGTTGTGTGTTCCGTCCCGCTTGGGGGCATCCCGAGCAGCAAGAAAAATTCAATCTTGGATCGGCCCATTATCAAATCTTGCGATACATGGAGCAGGGCGATCTTTATCAAGACCCGCTGCTCGTTTATCGCACTCCCGTCGCTGCGTTCTATTCGCCTTCGCGACGGTCTGCCGAAGCACAGCACGTTCCGGAAACGGATATCGTCTATCCCGGTTGGCTCTATGACGATGCCGATTTGGGGCCGAGCGCCCGCAGCGATTATGCGGCGAATGACCAGGTGTTCACGACAACCTACGGCAGCAACTGGGGCAAGGTTGCTCGGCCCGCGACACTCCGGGATGGACTCTCCAACACGATTCTGTTCGGTGAAAAAGCGATGAGCCCGATCGCCTACTCGATGGGGTCTTGGCATTGGGACGAGCCGATCATCATGGGCGGAACCGGGGGAACCGGTCGCTGCGGTGATCATATCTATTCCGACGGACGGGTTCAATTTTTCCCAGAGCTCGCTTCGGGTGGAAGTTGGACCGAAGGCAATGAATCGTGCGGTGGCGGCAACTGGGGCTCGGCAAGTCCCGGCGGAGCGTTGTTCGTTTTCGGTGACGGAAGTGTCCGAGGGTTTAGCTTCTCGACCGACTCTGTTTTGTTGCGTCAGTTGATCCGTCCCGCTGACGGCGAAGTGACCATCTTCGAGCAATAAGGCTCGCATCTTCATCCAGGAATTCTTTCATGTATTTTCGATTGAGTGGTCTCGCAATCGCGGCCCTATGTCTTGTCGTGAACGGTTGCGGTGACAAGGCTCCCAAATTGGTTGAGGTCACCGGCAAGGCGATCCATGACAGCGAACCCATGATCGCTGGCAGCGTCTGGTTCCATCCCGATCCGAGTAACGAGGTAAAAAGTGAGGCGTCGAGCTGCGTTCTTCAGATGGATGGCAGTTTCACGATGCGAACCTATCCCTTCGGCGATGGCGTGCCTCCTGGAAAATATAAGGTGACGTTCTCTCCCGAGCTTGCGGGGCGGATCAACCTTCCCGATTACGGCGACGTCGCAAAAACACCACTTGAGATCACGGTTCCTGATGAAGGAATCCACGACATTACCTTGGAGGCCAAATGATGCGATCGACATGGATTTGTCTGGCGACGTTAATCATGTGTTGTTTCGGTGTGACCGCAACCCGAACGCTGGCCGCGACGGAGACGACTATCCAACGCGAAGCTCTGATCGACGAACTGCTCCTCCGCCCGGCGTTCGCTGCCCAAAAACCGGCTCATCCGACTAAAGCGTACTTTTTCTGATGGAGGGAGTAGAGTGTAAGTTCAAAATACTCGGAGTCGCGAATGCCGTAGGATTGTCGCTGTACGGTTTTGATCTTGTTATTGGTGCCCTCCATCGATCCAGAGGAAA